>NZ_JAVAYA010000016.1:0-124798 GCF_041954855.1 Agrobacterium sp. LR_9 | reverse complement strand
ACAGGCCCGAGGATGACGTCGAGAGAATGTTATCCCCGGACTCTAAACCGTGCAGCGGTGGTTTGGTCGCGACGGAAACAGCGGAAAGCTTCATTCGTCCGGCTGTCGCCTCCGGCTCGGCGCGATATGTCCTGCCTCGAACGCCAGTTAGTCCTCCATTCCCGAATTACAGCGCTTTCCGCAAGCCGTCGCACGCACCTTCACAAGCGCGTGAGACGGCTTTTGCACTGCAACAATTTCATTGCCGAAATTTTACATACGTCTTAGTATGTATGTAAATGTGACATTTTTTATGGATTCGGAGCGCAGTATGGCGAAGAGATTGGGGCAGATCGCGGCGGTGTTGTTGACGGGCATCGTTCTGGTCGGATGTAGCGATGAGCAGGCGTCCGCGCCCGGCGCGCCGCCGCCCGGTGCGGTGAAGGTCGTGACGGTGAGCCAGGAAGAACTGCCCATCACCAACGAATTGCCGGGACGCATTGCGCCGACGCGGCTTGCCGAAGTACGCCCGCGTGTCTCCGGCATCATCGTGGAGCGGGTGTTCGAACAGGGCTCGCTGGTGAAGGAGGGCGATGTTCTCTACCGGATCGATCCCGCGCCGTTCCAGGTGCGTGTCGACAGCGCCGAGGGCACGTTGCGTCGGGCGCAGGCCGCGCAGCTGCAGGCGCGGCAGACGGCCGATAGACAACAGCAGCTGCGCCGTTCCAATGTCGGTTCGCAGCAGGAATTCGACAACGCCATCGCCCAGCTGGCGCAGGCCGATGCCGAGGTGGCCGTGGCCGAAGCTGGTGTCGCGGAAGCGAAGCTCAATCTGCAATATGCCGAAGTCAAAGCCCCGATCAGCGGCCGCATCGGTCGTGCGCGCATTACCGAAGGCGCCCTCGTCAGCGCCACCGGCTCGGAAAATCTGGCGACGATCCAGCAGCTCGATCCGATCTATGCCGACTTCACCCAGCCGGCAGCCGATCTTATCCGCCTGCGCAAGGCCCTGCAGGATGGCAAGCTGATGACCGGCCCGAACGAAGCCGAAGTCAACCTGCTGTTCGATGACGGCAGCCGTTACCCGCTGCCCGGCCGCCTGCTGTTTTCCGAAGCGGCGGTGGATGAAACCACCGGTCAGGTGACGCTGCGCGGTGAATTCCCCAACCCGAACGGCGATCTGCTGCCGGGCATGTATGTCCGCGTGCAGATCCAGCAGGGTATCCAGAAAGCGGCCTTCGCCGTGCCGCAGCAGGCGGTTCAGCGCGATGCCGGCGGTCAGGCGAGCGTGCTTGTCGTCAATGCCGAAGACACGGTGGAGCAGCGTCGTGTCAGCGTCGGCCGCTCCATCGGCGATCGCTGGGTGATTTCCGAGGGTCTGAAGGACGGCGACCGCGTCGTGGCCGAAGGTTTCCAGAAGACCGCTCCGGGCGCGAAAGTGAAGCCGGAACCGTGGTCCGATGAGGCCGATGTCGCAACCGCCGCTGACAGCGAGAGCGCGGCTCCGGCTGCGAAGCAATAAGGACCGATTTCATGGCACGTTTTTTCATCGATCGGCCCATTTTTGCCTGGGTCGTCGCCATCTTCATCATGTTGGCGGGCCTGCTCGCCATTCCCATGCTGCCGATTGCGCAATATCCGAATGTCGCCCCGCCGCAGATCTCCGTCTCGACGACCTATCCGGGCGCGTCGCCGGAGGATATTTACCAGAGCGTCACGCGTCCCATCGAAGAAGAGCTGAACGGCGTTCCAGGCCTGATCTATTTCGAATCGACGTCGGAATCCTCGGGTCGCATTTCCATCAACGTCACCTTTGCGCCGGGCTCCAACATCGGTGAAGCCCAGGTGGAGGTCCAGAACCGCATTGCGCGCGTCGAACCCCGCCTGCCGCAGGCGGTGACGCAGCAGGGCCTGCGCGTGGAGCAGGCGGGCACGTCGTTCCTGATGATGGTGGCGCTCACCTCCGTCGACGGCAACACGGACGCCATCGGTCTCGGCGACTATCTCAGCCGTAACGTGCTCGGCGAATTGCGCCGCGTTCCCGGTGTCGGCAGCGCGCAGCTCTTCGCCACCCAGCGCTCCATGCGTATCTGGATGGACCCGGATAAGATGCTGGGCCTCAGTCTCACCTCGAACGACGTCATCGGCGCCATTCAGGCGCAGAATTCGCAGGTGGCTGCCGGCCGCATCGGCGCATCGCCAAATCCCATCGGCCAGCAGATTTCCGCAACCGTCAACGTGCAGGGCCAGCTCACCTCGCCGGAAGAATTCGGCTCCATCGTGCTGCGCGCCAATCCGGACGGCTCGTCCGTACGGCTGCGCGATGTCGCGCGGGTGGAAGTGGGCGGCGAAAGCTATAACTTCTCGAGCCGCCTGAACGGCAAGCCGAGCGCCGCCATCGGCGTGCAGCTTTCGCCCACCGGCAATGCGCTGCAGACCTCCGAGGGCGTTCGCGCCACCATGGAAGAGCTGTCGCGATATTTCCCGCAGGGTCTGGAATATGAAATTCCCTATGACACCAGCCCCTTCGTCAAGATTTCGATCGAAAAGGTCATTCACACGCTGATCGAGGCGATCATCCTCGTCTTCGTGGTGATGTTCGTCTTCCTGCAGAATATCCGCTACACCATCATCCCGACACTGGTGGTGCCCGTGGCGCTGCTCGGCACCTGCGCCATCATGTATGTCTCGGGTTTCTCGATCAACGTTCTGACCATGTTCGCCATGGTTCTCGCCATCGGCATTCTGGTGGATGACGCGATTGTCGTCGTCGAGAATGTCGAGCGCATCATGGCGGAAGAGCATCTGTCGCCCAAGGAGGCCACCCGCAAGGCGATGGGCCAGATTTCCGGCGCGATCATCGGCATCACGCTGGTGCTGACCGCCGTGTTCGTGCCCATGGCCTTCTTCCCGGGCGCCGTCGGCATCATCTACCAGCAGTTCAGCCTGACAATGGTGGTGTCGATCCTGTTTTCGGGCTTCTTTGCTTTGTCGCTCACGCCGGCGCTCTGCGCGTCGTTCCTGAAGCCCATCAAGGCCGGACATCATGAGAAGAAGGGCTTCTTCGGCTGGTTCAATCGCGGCTTCGACAAGGCCTCGCACAAATATTCCTCGTCCGTTGGCAGCATCATCAAGCGTTCCGGTCGCTTCATGGTCATTTACGCGGCTTTGCTGGTGGGCCTCGGCTGGGCGTATATGCAACTGCCGAGCTCTTTCCTTCCGAACGAAGATCAGGGCTACCTGATCGTCGACATTCAGGCGCCGGCGGAAGCCAGCAGCGACCGCACCCTGCAATCCATCCAGCAGATCGAAAAGATCTTCATGGAAGAGCCGGCGGTGGATCGTGTGATTGCGGTTTCGGGGTTCTCCTTCTCCGGCTCCGGCCAGAATGCGGGTCTCGCCTTCGCCACCCTGAAGGACTGGAGCGAACGCGGACCGAACGATTCCGCCGCCGCCATATCGGCGCGCGTCAACGCCAAGCTGTGGGGTCTTCCGGACGCCATGTCGTTTGCGCTGTCGCCGCCGCCGATCCAGGGCCTCGGCAATTCGAGCGGCTTCACCTTCCGTCTGCAGGATCGCTCGGGCGCGGGACAGGCGGCTCTCAGCGCTGCCGGTGCGCAACTGATGGCCGCCGCCCGTCAGAGCCCCATCCTTGCCGGTCTTCGTATCGAAGGCATGCCGGATGCGGCGCAGGTCAATCTCATCATCGACCGTGAGAAGGCCAATACGTTCGGCGTCACCTTCAGCGACATCAACGCCACCATCTCGGCCAATATGGGTTCCTCCTACGTCAACGACTTCCCTAACGCAGGCCGCATGCAGCGCGTGACGGTGCAGGCGGAACAGGGCCAGCGCATGAAGACGGAGGATCTTTTGAACCTCAACGTCCGCAATGCCAATGGCGGCATGGTGCCGGTGAGCTCATTCGCCACGGTGGAATGGGTGCGCGGTCCCTCGCAGGTGGTCGGTTACAACGGCTATCCGGCGGTCCGTATTGGCGGCCAGTCCGCACCTGGTTATTCGTCGGGTGACGCCATTGCCGAAATGGAGCGCTTAGCGGGTGAGTTGCCGAGCGGCTTCGGTTTCGAATGGACCGGCCAGTCGCTGCAGGAAATCCAGTCCGGTTCGCAGGCACCGGCATTGATCGGGCTCAGCGTTCTGTTCGTCTTCCTGCTGCTGGCAGCGCTTTACGAAAGCTGGTCCATTCCGCTCTCCGTCATGCTGGTGGTGCCGCTCGGCGTCATCGGCTCGGTGGCGGCGGTGATGCTGCGCGGCATGCCGAACGACGTCTACTTCCTCGTAGGCCTCGTCGCGATTATTGGCCTGTCCGCCAAGAATGCGATCCTGATCATCGAATTCGCCAAGGATTTGCGGGCGGAAGGAAAATCCACCTATGATGCGACGGTGGAGGCGGCGCATCTGCGCTTCCGGCCGATCCTGATGACGTCGCTCGCCTTCTCGCTCGGCGTGCTGCCGATGGCGATTGCTTCGGGCGCCAGCGCGGCGAGCCAGAACGCCATCGGCACCGGCGTGCTCGGCGGCATGATCTCGGCGACGATCCTTGCGATCTTCTTCGTTCCCGTCTTCTTCGTCTTCGTCATGAAGATTTTCGGGGATCGGAAGAAGGAGAATGAGATTGCTGCTGACGCCGTATCGCCGGCGGAATAAAACGGGTGTGACGGCTGGGCGAAAAGTCACGTGAATGCGTTCATCTGACTGACAGCCCGGCACCGCAAACAGGGCACGGTGCGAAAGCGCCGTGCCGCGACTGGAAGGAGACATCAGCATGCGCCGAACCAAGGCCGAGGCAGAAGAGACCCGTCAGGCGATCCTTGCCGCTGCCGAGCGGGTGTTCTTCAAGAAGGGCGTGGCCAACAGCTCTCTGGATGAGGTGGCGGCTGCGGCCGGCGTTACGCGCGGGGCGATCTACTGGCATTTTTCCAGCAAGAGCGATCTCTTTATCGGCCTCTATCAATCGGTGTCCCTGCCGGAATCGGATCTGCTCGATTTCGGCGACCCCGACGTCAAGGGGCTGGCTGTGCTGGCCAAGATCGAGGAAGCGGCCTGCAAATGGCTGACGCTTCTTTCAAAAGATGAGCAACGCCAGCGCATCATGACCATCAGCCTGCGCACCAATTACTCCGATGAGTTCGCCCCGGTGCTGCACGCGCAGGAGGAACTGGACCGGTATCACAAGGATCGGCTCGAGGGCGCTTTCGCGCGGGCGCAGGCGGAAGGCGCATTCAACGACAACTGGACGGCGGACTCTGCGCTCGACGCGCTCTACTGGCTGCTGAAAGGCATGTGCTCCGACTGGCTGCTGTTCGGCAAGCGTTTCGATCTGGCCAAGGAGGGCGCTGAAGCCGTGCACCGTCTGATGAAGGGGTTCCAGCGCTCCTCCGCGTCATGACGCGACTTTCGCGACCTTCTGGCGCGGTTCCTGTGGTCAAATTTGAGTGTATTCTAAAACACCAGCGAAATTTGCTTTACGTACCTCAAAACGGACGCTAGCTTCTTCCTCGAGCTTTGGGAGGAGTTCGCAGATGGTCGTTTCAGATAAAATCAAGGGGCAAATGCCGTCCGTTCACACCGGATACCGGTGACGGCACATGGCTTTTGCTGACGAATCTCCAGACCACGCCCTTATCCGGACGGTTGGGCTGTCCAAGTCTTTCGGGCCGGTACAGGTTCTCAAGGACATCGAGATCACGGTGCGCGCCGGTGAGGTCCACGCGATCATTGGCGAGAACGGCGCCGGCAAGTCGACGCTGATGAAGCTGCTGGCCGGCAATGAAAAGCCGTCGGGCGGCGAAATCCGCATCGATGGCGAAGCCGTTACGCTGAGCGGTCCGGTGGATGCCGAACATCGCGGCATCGTTCTCGTGCATCAGGAAATATTGCTGGCCCCGGATTTGACGGTGGCGCAGAACATTTATCTCGGTCGCGAAGTGGGTCGGGGCGCCATGGTGGACGATCGCGCCATGCGCGCCGGCGCCCGCAAGGCAATCGCCGATCTAGGCGGTACGATCGATCCGGACGCCATTGTCGGCAGCCTGTCGATTGCCCAGCGGCAGCTCGTGCAGATCGCCCGCGTTCTGCTGGTGCCGCATCGCGTGGTGATTTTCGATGAGCCGACCGCGAGCCTGACGCCCATCGAAACGGATGCGCTGCTGAATGTCATCAGGGACATCCGGGCGAAAGGCGTGGCCGTGCTTTATATTTCGCATCGTCTGCCGGAGGTGAAGGAGATCGCCGACCGGGTGACGGTTCTGCGAGACGGCAGGCTGGTCGCCTCCCATCCGGCATCGGCGCTGGAGCCTGCCGATATGGCGCGGCTGATGGTGGGGCGCGATGTCGCCAAGCTTTATCCGGACCGCGCCGCCGGCGGCGAGCACGAGCCGGTTCTGCAGGTGGAGCATTTTACTGTTCCAGGTTATGCTCAGGATGCCGGTTTCAGCCTGCGCGGGGGCGAAATTCTCGGTTTCGCCGGTCTGGTCGGCGCGGGCAGAACGGAACTCATGGAAGGAATACTCGGCCTGCGCGCCGGCCGGGGAACGGTCCGACATCATGGCAGGCCGGTGCATTTCGCAAAGGCGGAAGACAGCCTGAAAGCCGGCATCGTTTATCTGAGCGAGGACCGCAAGGGCAAGGGCCTGCTGCTTACCAAGGATTTGCGTGTCAATCTCACGCTTGCTTCGCTCAAGAAATTCAGCCGGCTGTTTCAGATCGATACCCGCCGGGAAACGGCGGCGCTCGATGATGCGGTCCGGGATTTCGACATCCGTACCGGACGCAAGGATCTGCTGGCGGGCCAGCTTTCCGGCGGCAACCAGCAGAAACTGCTGCTGGCCAAGATGATGCTCATCGATCCGTCCATCGTCATCATCGACGAACCGACGCGCGGCATCGATATCGGCACCAAGGAACAGATTTACCGCTTCATCACCAGGCTCGCGGATGAGGGGCGCTCGATCATCGTCGTTTCCTCGGAAATGCCGGAGCTGATCGGTATCTGCGACCGCATTCTGGTTATGCGGTCGGGCCGGATCGTCGGCGAGGTGACAGGTGAGCGCATGACCGAAAACGACATCGTGGCGCTGGCGACTGGCGTTCATACGCAGGAACCTGCCTGAGCGCCCGTGTGCCGGGAAACATGGCCTGACAAAAGAGACTGAGGGGAAACATGACTGAGGCCGCATTTGACAACGGCAAAACGCCGAAGACCTCGAAGGACTGGGATCTGCGCGCCGTCGCGCCTTTCGTGGCGCTGGCCCTGCTGCTGGTTCTCGGAACCATCGCCAATCCCAATTTCATCGGCATCGACAATCTCCTGAACGTCATCACCCGGAGCGCCTTCATCGCCATCATCGCGCTCGGCGCAACTTACGTCATCACATCGGGCGGGCTCGATCTTTCGGTGGGCGCAATGGTGGCTTTCGTCGCCAGCCTGATGATCCTGTTCATGAATAGCGGCGCCATCGCCAGTCCGCTTTTAATGCTGCTTACCGCCATGGCGCTGGCGCTCGCCATCGGGGCTGCCTGCGGGCTGACGAACGGCCTCATCACCACCATTGGCCGTATCGAACCCTTCATCGCCACGCTCGGCACCATGGGCATTTATCGCGGCTTGACCACATGGCTGTCGCAGGGCGGGGCGATCACGCTGCGCAACCCGGAAATCCAGACGCTTTATCGTCCGGTCTATTTCGGCAATGTCCTGGGCGTGCCGGTGCCGGTCATCGTTATCTTCGTCACCGCCGCGATAGCCGCCTTCGTGCTTTACCGCACCCGTTACGGGCGGCATCTGACCGCAGTAGGGTCGAGCGAGGATGTGGCGCGTTATTCCGGCATCTCGGTCGCGCGGGTCCGCACCATCGCTTATGTGGTGCAGGGGCTCTGTGTCGCCGTTGCGGTGCTGCTTTACGTGCCGCGCCTCGCTTCCACCTCGGCCACGACAGGCATGTTGTGGGAGTTGCAGGCCATCACCGCCGTCGTGGTCGGCGGCACGGCGCTGAGAGGCGGGGTAGGGCGCATCTGGGGTACGATCTGCGGCGCCTTCATTCTGGAGATCGTCGGCAACATCATGATCCTGTCGAACTTCGTCAGCGAATATCTGATCGGCGCCATTCAGGGGGCCATCATCATCATCGCCATGCTGGTGCAGCGTTCGCTCAGCCGCAGGTGACGTATCACGCCGCGCCATTTGGGGCAGGCGCGGTTGAAGGAGGAGCGCCCCGGTCTTGGGAGGAAAGAGACTATGCGTAGTAAATTCATCGGCGTGGCCTTTGCCGCGCTGGCCACGGTGCTGGCGGGCTCAGCGCATGCGCAGGACAAGAAGGTTACCATCGGCGTATCCATTCCAGCGGCCGACCATGGCTGGACGGCCGGCGTCGTCTACCATGCCGAGCGCGTGGCGAAGCTGCTGATGCAGGAACATCCGGGGCTAAACGTCATCGTCAAGACGTCGCCGGACGCCGCCAATCAGGCCAATGCGCTGCAGGACCTTGCCGTGCAGGGGCTCGATGCGCTGGTCGTGCTGCCGTCCGATCCAGATCCGCTGGTCAACGCCATCAAGGAGATCAAGGACAAGGGCACCTTCGTCGCGCTGGTCGACCGCGCGCCGAGCGTCAACGACAATTCGATCCGCGATCTCTATGTTGCCGGCAACAACCCCGCACTTGGCCAGGTGGCAGGCGAATACATCAAGAAGACGACGCCTGACGCCGAAGTCGTGGTCATTCGCGGTCTGCCGATCCCGATCGACCAGCAGCGTCAGGATGGTTTCGACAAGGGCATCGCCGGTTCCAGCGTCAAGGTTCTCGACCGCCAGTACGGCAACTGGAACCGCGACGACGCCTTCCGCGTGATGCAGGACTATCTGACCAAGTACAAGAAGATCGACGTGGTCTGGTGTCAGGATGACGACATGGCTATCGGCGTGCTGGAAGCCATCCAGCAGGCGAAACGCACCGATATCCAGTACATCGTTGCGGGCGCCGGTTCCAAGGACATGATCAAGAAGGTCATGGACGGCGACAAGCTCGTGCCGGTCGACGTGCTCTACCCGCCGGCGATGGTGGCGACCGCCATGCAGCTGACGGCCGGGCATTTCTATGATCAGGTGCCGGTTGCGGGTGAATATATCCTCGATGCGACGCTCATCACCAAGGACAATGCCGAGCAGTTCTACTTCCCGGATTCGCCGTTCTGATCTGATTTTCCGCTAACGCCGACGCCCGCCGCAAGGCGGGCGTTTCATTTTGTGGCTCACCCGTTCTTCCTGAACCAGGCCGAGAGATAATCCACGAAGCTGCGAACCTTGGCGGGCAGGTAACGGCGATGCGGATAGACCGCATAGATACCCCTGTCCTTGGAAATATAATCGTCGAACAGCGTCACCAGCTCGCCGGACTGGATATAGGGTCTGGCGATGAAATCGGGCACGAGCGCAATGCCGAGCCCGGCGCGGGCGGCGCGCAGCGTCGCCTGCGGGCTGTTGACCTCGATCGGTCCGCTGATGGTGACGGAGTTCGAACCGCCATCCGGCTCCAGATACCGTACCGTATTGTGAAACCGCGTATTGGTGTCGATGATGAAGGGAACGCGGGAGAAATCCTGCGGCCCGTCGAGCGGCCCGTGCTGCGCCACGAAATCCGCCGTCGCCACCGCATAGACCCGGAAATCGGAAAGCTTGCGGGCGATGAGACCGGAATCCTCCAGCCGGGTTATGCGAACCGCAAGATCGAAACCCTCCTCGATCAGGTCGACGAATCGGTCTTCCGCGACGATCTCCAGCGACAGTTCCGGATTTTCCTTGGCGAAATCGATCAGACTCTGGCCGACATCGGCATCGATGAAGGTGCGGGGAACGGAAATCCTGAGCTTGCCCTTGAGGTCGGCATTCTTTTCGCGCACCAGATCGGCAAGGTTATCGATCTCCTTCAAAATATCGGAAGCGGTGCGGTAATAGGTGTGCCCGGCTTCCGTCAGAGAGAACTGCCGGGTGGTGCGGTTGAGGAGCAGCGCGCCGAGATCGTCCTCCAGTTCCCGCACATATTTGGACAGAAGCGCCTTGGAACGCCCCGTCTTGCGCGCCGCGGCGGAAAAACCCTCCGCTTCGACGACATCGATAAAGGCGCGGATGCGGGTGAGCGTGTCCATGAAAATCCTCCTGTTCGTTCCATATAATTGAACGGCGAGGGTGGACTGTTCAACCCTTAATTCATTGCCGAAAAAATCCGCTCTTTGGTGAAAAAATCCTCTTGATTATGACTGCGAATATTCTTATCTCCCGTGCTGCCCAAAGTCGCACGTGCCCATGTGTGTCCGCCGATTCCTCGATGTGGTGAGGATTTAGGTAAGGTACCTGGAACTAACCCCTCCAGTCGCTATTCCGGCCAACCGGAAAATGCGAGGACATACGAAGCAACGACGGTGCGGGCCTTTCTGGTTCTCTGCCGGCTTTCCATCAGCCGGGGTACTAAAGAGGCACACCATCATTGCCTGAAGTGCGGTCGGGTCATTCCCTCCAATCCATGGCAGACAAAGCCGAATGATGCTCTGGCAGGGCATCGTTCACATTCGCGCCTTGAGCGTATGCTATCGATTCTGCGCCTCCACCGGCTGATTCGAATGCATATCTCGAGCGTCCTTTGTCCTCCGGATTTTTCCGGAGCCGGTTTAACAGGGAATACATCGATGACGACTGCACGCATTCTCGACTTCATCAAGACCCGACGTCCCGAAGGCCCTTGCCTCGTGGTTGATCTCGACGTCGTGCGCGACAATTTCAACGCTTTCCGGCATTCCCTGCCGAACAGCGCCATTTATTACGCCGTCAAGGCAAACCCGGCTCCCGAAATCCTGAAGCTGCTCGCTTCGCTCGGCTCCAACTTCGATTGCGCCTCCGTGGCTGAAATCCAGATGGCGCTCGATGCCGGTGCGACGGCTGACCGTATCTCCTTTGGCAACACCATCAAGAAGGAACGCGATGTTGCTCGCGCCCACGCGCTCGGCATCGATCTCTTCGCCGTGGACAGCCATGAGGAAGTCGAGAAGGTCGCCCGTGCCGCTCCCGGCGCGCGCGTCTTCTGCCGCGTGCTGACGGATGGCGAAGGCGCCGAATGGCCGCTGTCGCGCAAGTTCGGTTGCGTGCCGCAGATGGCGGTCGACGTTCTGGTTTACGCACACCAGCTCGGTCTCGAGTCCTACGGCGTATCCTTCCATGTCGGTTCGCAGATGATGAACCTCGACGCATGGGATGCGGCGCTGGCCGATGCCAAGCGCGTCTTCGCTTCGCTCGCCAAGCAGGGCATCCACCTGCAGATGGTCAACATGGGCGGTGGTTTCCCGACCAAGTACCTGCGCGACGTTCCGGCTGCCGAAGAATACGGTCAGGCGATCGACACGGCGCTGCGCAAGCACTTCGGCAACCAGATCCCGAAGACGATCATCGAGCCGGGCCGCGGCATGGTCGGCAATGCCGGCGTCATCAAGGCGGAAGTCGTTCTCGTGTCGCGCAAGTCCGACAATGACAACCACCGCTGGGTGTTCCTCGACATCGGCAAGTTCGGCGGTCTCGCCGAGACGATGGACGAGGCGATCCGTTACCCGATCCGCACGGAGCGCGATCAGGACGAGATGGAGCCCTGCGTTCTGGCCGGCCCGACCTGCGACAGCGCCGACGTGCTGTATGAAAAGAACATGTACCCGCTGCCGGTCTCGTTGACCATCGGCGACGAAGTTCTGATCGAAGGCACGGGCGCTTACACGACCACCTATTCGGCGGTCGCGTTCAACGGTTTCGAGCCGCTGAAGGCCTACGTCATCTGATCCGAGCGCCGCCCGCTGAGGAGGGCGGCGTCTCGACCAAGCTTCCGTTCCGGCTTTGCCGATTGTGCTGATGCGCAAATCCCTGCTTGCTGCACCTCTTCCAGCCGAGGAAAGCGTGTCGGCGGGCCGGAACGGCTCCACCAATTTTTCATCAAGGGCCGCGTGTGGGCGGTAGTGTGACGGGAGGCCAAGGATGGCCGCTCTTTTGAATTCGGTACGGGCATTTTTCACGCCTCAGACATTTCATGTCGATCAGGAAAATCCGGGCGATGTCGTCGCCCGTGAGAACCTGCTGGACCGCGCCATGGGCGCCGGCCGCCGCCGCAAGTCTTCAGAAAAGCTGCGCGCGGGTCGCATTCCGGCCGAAGGCCTGGCGCTCGTCGCCCGCGATGAGGACGGCCATGTCATCGGCACGGTGCGCTTGTGGAACGTCGAGGCCGGCATCTCGCGCGAAGGCCGCGCCGTCGAAGCCCTGCTGCTCGGCCCGCTGGCCGTCGATGCCGCCCATGAAGGCAAGGGCATCGGCTCGGCGCTGATGCGCGCTGCCATTGCCGAAGCCACCAAGCGTGGCCACGGCGCCGTTCTTCTGGTGGGCGATGCACCCTATTACGAGCGCTTCGGCTTTTTCGCCGACAAGGCCCAGCACCTCATCATGCCCGGCCCGTTCGAGCGCAGCCGTTTCCTGGCGCTGGAACTGAAAGCCGGCTGGCTTGAAGGCGCTGCCGGCCTGTTGGTGGCAAGCGGTCGCAGGCTCTCTGCCTGAGGCCGGCCTCGCTGCTGATATCAAACCCCGGCCCAAAGCCGGGGTTTATTGTTTCTGCTCTATGGCTTTGGGGTCGGCCGTTGCCCGCCGATAATTTCTCGGAGCGCCTCTTGCGCACAGAAATTTACGGGTATATACCCGAGACAAATGCCAAACGATAGTTGCCATTGCATCCTGTTGCGCAAAGCATCCCGCAAGGTTTCGTCCTATTATGACGAGGCCCTGGCGCCGCTCGGCGTGAATATCGGTCAGTTCAGCCTGTTGCGGAACATCAATCGCACGGCGCCGGTTTCGTTGACCGATCTGGCCGCGCGGGTGGAGCTGGATCGTTCCACCGTCGGCCGCAACGCCAAGGTGCTGGCTCGCATGGGTCTGGTGGCCATCGGCCACGGCGAGGATCAGCGGGAAGCGATGCTGACGGTGACGAAGGAAGGCCACGCGATCCTGAAAGCGGGCGCGCCGCTCTGGGATGGGGTGCAGGATGAAATCGAGGCCCGGCTTGGGCCTGAGAAGACAGCACAATTGCAGGAACTGCTCGCAGCCCTGTGACTTTTGGGGGCATAAGCGGGTATCTACCCGCAATATAGGGTATATACCCGTAAAATATCGGCCGCGGCCGCTGGAAAGGGAATTTGAACATGCTCTCCACACGCCTCGCCAGCTGGATGGCCGGCAGAAATCTGCATTATGGCTGGCTCGTTGCTGCAACCACCTTTTTGACCATGCTGGCCACCGCCGGTGCGATGGGATCCGCCGGGGTGATGATCCAGCCGCTGCATCAGGAATTCGGCTGGGATATCGCCGATATTTCCTCCGCAATGGCCGTCAGGCTGGTGCTTTTTGGCCTGCTCGGACCTTTTGCCGCCGCCTTCATGAATCATTTCGGCGTCCGGCAGGTGGTTTCGACCGCGCTTGCCCTGATCATGGGCGGCATTGTCGCCTCCTTCTTCATGACCGAGGTGTGGCAATTGCTGCTGCTCTGGGGCGTGGTGATCGGCGTCGGCACGGGCATGACCGCGCTGGTGTTGGGCGCTACCGTGGCGACACGCTGGTTTTCCAAGCGTCGCGGACTGGTGATCGGCCTCATGACGGCGAGCAACGCCACCGGCCAGCTGGTTTTCCTGCCGCTGCTCGCGGCGCTGACGGAAGCATACGGCTGGCGAACCGCCTTGACCCTGTCCGTTGCGGTAATCGCCACCGCCATGGTTCTCGTCCTGCTTTTGATGCGTGACCATCCTGCCGATGTCGGCCTGCCGGCCTATGGCGAGACGGCGGTGGCGAAGCCGGTCAAGCAGGATCACAATCTTCTCGCCACACTGGTATCGCCGCTGGTGACCCTGAAGAGCGTATCGGGCAACCCGGTGTTCTGGGTGCTTTTCGGCACCTTCTTTGTCTGCGGGCTTTCGACCAATGGTCTCATCCAGACACACTGGATTTCGATCTGCGGCGATTTTGGCATGGCTGCGGTGACGGCGGCAGGCACGTTGGCGGTGATCGGCATTTTCGATTTCTTCGGCACGATTTTCGCCGGCTGGCTTTCCGACCGGTTCGACAATCGCTTCCTGCTGTTCTGGTTTTACGGTCTGCGCGGTCTGTCCCTGCTTTATCTCTCATTCTCAGGGTTCAGCTTCGTGGAGCTATCGGTCTTCGCCGTCTTTTACGGTCTGGACTGGGTGGCGACCGTGCCGCCGACGGTGAAGCTCGCTGCCGAGAATTTCGGGCGCGAAAAGGCCGGTCTCGTTTTCGGCTGGGTGTTTGCCGGCCATCAGCTGGGAGCCGCCACAGCCGCCTTTGGCGCCGGTTTCTTCAAAAGCGACTTCGATACCTATATGCCCGCGCTGCAGATTGCCGGTCTGATGTGCATGATCGCCGCCGTCTCGGTTCTGCTTCTGCGCAAGCCGGGCTCCGCAACCCTGACGCCCCAGGCCGCGTGATAGACGTGATACACTGGAAGGAGGCCTGCATTTGCAGGCCTTTTTCGTATTTTTCCGGCATCTGCCGGCGCGTTGTGCACGAGCTCCACGATCGCCGGACGGCACTTGTTGCGTAATTGTCACAATCCTTGCCGGTTAATCGTTCCGATCCATGATCGGCGTTCCGGTTTGATCCATCTCAATCGGCCCGCCTCTCCCTTCGTCATAGTGGCCCCAAGCGGTTGCGGCAGGCGAAGATTCGCGAAAGCCCGCCGTCATCAGCCGGTTCCGGGGACTTGCCCGGCTGCGGTGCGCTATAGGAGAGATGGAATGACGAACGGAAACAAAAAAACCGCCTTGCTTGCCAGTGTCGCAGTCGGTGTCGCGGCCATGCTGGTATCCGCCAATGCGATGGCTGCCGATCTGGCCCAGGCAGCGCCGGCCCCCACCGCCGAAGAGGCGATTGCAGCGGCAAGCCCGTGGATGCTGCGCGTGCGCGGCCTCGGCGTCATCACCCATGACAGCGGCAGCGTCGACGGTGTGCCGGGAGCGGGCCTGTCTTATTCGGACACCGTGATCCCGGAACTCGACATCAGCTATTTCTTCACCGAAAACTTTGCCGCAGAGCTTATCCTCGGCACCACCTATGCCAAGATCAACGGCGAAGGCGTGCTGGCCGGCACGCCGGTCGGCAAGACGTGGCTGCTGCCACCGACATTGACGCTGCAATATCACTTCACCGATTTCGGTGCTTTCAAGCCCTATGTCGGCGCGGGCGTGAACTATTCGCTGTTCTATAACCAGACGGAAAAGCCCGGTTTCAGCAATCTCGATGTCAAGAACAAGGTCGGTGCAGCCGTGCAGGTCGGTTTCGACTATATGCTGGACGAGCATTGGGGCGTGAACTTCGACGTGAAGAAGGTCTTCCTCAAGACCGACTGGACGGCGGAACTCGGCGGCACGCCGATCAGCGGCAAGGCGAAGCTCGATCCGTGGCTGATCGGCGCGGGTATCACCTATCGCTTCTGATTGCGGGGGTGCCGGGCGCTCCCTTTGACGGGCGGCGCTTTCTAAGCTATAGGGACGGCCACGGGCAAAGAGCCCCGGCCGTCCGCAGGCGTTTGCGCCCCTGGTGAAGCTCTTTCTTTAACAACGGTCATCCCATGTTTTGCATGTCGTCGATGGCAACGCGGACCCCCTTCGGAATAGTCGGCATGCGCATGTTGGAGAACCGTTATGAACGTGTCCAAACCGTTTCCCGCACTTGAGGGGCTGAAAGAACAGGCAAAACGCCTGCGCGCCGCCCTTGAAGGTGAGGGGCAGGCAATCACCCATTCGAAGGCGCTGGAACTCATCGCCGCGCAATATGGCTTCCGCGACTGGAACACCCTCCACGCATCGGCCGGCAACCGCCCCGCCTTCAACCCCTATCTTCTGGGCTCAAGGGTGGAAGGTTTTTACCTCGGCCAACCCTTCGTGGCTTCGGTGCTGGGCGTGCAGGCGCTCGGCGGCGATCCCGAACGCTACCGGCTGACCCTGCATCTCGACGATCCGGTGGATGTGGTGACTTTCGAAAGCTTTTCCGCCTTTCGCCAGCGCGTCCACTGCAATGTCGACACATCCGGCCGTACGGTGGAGAAAACCTCTAATGGCCGGCCGCAGGTGGAACTGGTGTGGTAGGTTGGCGCACCCTTTGATTGGTCGTTCTTCGGGGAGGCGACGCACGGGATTTCAGGCTTTTGAACCCCTTTTCATTTGAAAACTGAATGGGGGTTCAGTCGAAATTTGCGATGTTCACCGCATTTCTCCGCATCGCCCCCTTAATACACGTCAGTGCTCGTCCGAGTATATATGATAGATTTTTTGGTCGCGCTTGTGTCTTATTAATAGTATTTATTGCATATTTGTTTTGCAAAGTGATATCTGTTCTTGTATATAATAGTTGGTATATAAATATTATTTTCTGCTTATATTTGAGGGATTTTATGAGCGATACGCAGTGGCTGGAATGGGGCAGGAAAAACCCATATTACGGCGTGTATTCCGAAGACCGATTTCACACTTCAAATATCGAGGCAACGAAGGGCGAATTCTTCGCTACAGGGGAAGCCAATGTCTCTTGGATGCTGGGTCGTGCGGAACAGTATTTCGGGCCGTTGGGTAAAGGGCGTGTTCTTGAGTTCGGTGCCGGGGTGGCTCGAATGAGCATACCGCTTGCGTCTCGTTTTGAAACCGTAATCGGCGTTGAACTATCTCCAGACATGCGTGCCGAAGCCGCTAAGAATTGCCAGTTATACAATGTCAAAAATGTCGAAATGGTCCCTTCAGACGACGATTTAAGTCACGCTTCGGGCGAATATGATCTCGTCCTCAGCTATATCGTTCTCCAGCACGTAGATGCCAAGAGGGGAGTCATGCTGATCGACAAGTTGCTGTCAAAGGTCGGCCCCAGCGGTGTTGCCATTCTCCAAACGAGCGTCAAAAGGCCTCAACGCCGCTTGTCAGACCGCCTACGCTATCACCTGCGCCACAATGTGCCAGTGCTGGCGGCAACATATAGATTCCTGCGTGGAAAAGGCTGGAATACACTTTCAATGCGAATGTCGGAATATGATCCTATCGCCATCCTCGCCGCGTTCAGTCGGAACGGAATGAAGGACGTTTTGCTTTCCGAGCATTATCAAGGTGATGTCCTTACCTTTCATTTTACAGCGAGAAAGGGCGGCTAACACCACGGGACGCCATTACTTAGATGCTGGACGTCGCAGTAATGGCATCCCGCAGTGGCTTAAATGCGCGTCCCCGCAGAATCGAACAGGTGAAAATCCTTCGCCTGGGCGGCGATCTTCAGTGTTTCGCCGATGCGCAGCTGCGAGCGGCCGTGTACGCGGAAGACGATTGTGGTGCCGTCGGCGAAGGAGCCATGCACATAGCTTTCCGCACCCACCAGTTCCACGGCGTCTACCTGCACGGTGCCGGTGAAGGCGGCGTCTGCGGGGGCTTCATCGGCAAGGGTGATGTCTTCGGGGCGGATGCCGAGCGTGGCGACGCCCTGCGGCAGTGCCGCGGTTCCCTGCACCGACCAGCCGGAAGAGCCGTTTGCCGATGTCGCACCATGGCTCAGCAGGTTCATGGAAGGCGAGCCGATGAAGGTGGCGACGAAGGTGGTCGCCGGCTTTTCGTAAAGCTCGATCGGCGTACCCATCTGCTCAATGCGGCCGGCGTTCAGCACCACCAGCCGGTCGGCCAGCGTCATGGCCTCCATCTGGTCATGGGTGACATAAACGCTTGTCGTGGCGAGCGAGCGCTGCAGGCGGCGGATTTCCACCCGCATCTGCACGCGCAGCTTGGCGTCGAGGTTGGAGAGCGGCTCGTCGAACAGAAACGCCGCCGGCTTGCGCACAATGGCGCGTCCCATGGCCACGCGCTGGCGCTGGCCACCGGAAAGCTGGCGCGGCTTGCGCTCCAGGAACTGTTCGATTTCGAGAGCCTTGGCCGCCTCCGTAATGCGCCTCTCGATCTCGTCCTTCGGCGTGTTGCGGTTCTTCAGGCCATAGGCAAGGTTCTGTCGTACCGTCATATGCGGATAAAGCGCATAGTTCTGGAACACCATGGCGATATCGCGGTCGGAGGGTTCGAGATCGTTGACGACGCGGTCGCCGATGACGATCTGGCCGCCCGAAATGCCTTCCAGCCCGGCGATCATGCGCAGCAGGGTGGATTTTCCGCAGCCGGAGGGGCCGACGAGCACGATCATTTCGCCGTCGGCGATATCCATCGATACGCCCTTGATGGCCTCGACATTGCCGCCATAAACCTTGCGGACGTCTTTCAGCGCAATTTTTGCCATTACTTTTCGGTCTCCACCAAACCTTTGACGAACCAGCGCTGCATCAGCACCACAACGATAATCGGGGGGATGATGGCGAGGATCGCCGTCACCATCACATAATTCCAGGGCGTCGAGGCGTCGGTGAAATCCACCATGCGCTTCAAGCCGATGATGATCGTGTTCATCTTGGCGTCGTTGGTCACGAGCAGCGGCCAGAGATATTGGGTCCAGCCATAGATGAACAGGATCACGAAAAGGGCGGCGATATTGGTTCTCGACAGCGGCAACAGAATATCCCGCATGAAGCGGAACGGCCCTGCATTGTCGATGCGTGCCGCCTCGACCAGCTCGCCGGGAATGGTCAGGAAGAACTGCCGGAACAGGAAGGTTGCCGTCGCAGATGCCATCAGGGGCAGCGTCAATCCCGCATAGGTGTCGATAAGCCCAAGATCGACGATGACCTTGTAAGTGGGCAGGATACGCACCTCCACCGGCAGCATGAGCGTGATGAAGATCATCCAGAAGAAGCCCATGCGGAAGGGAAAGCGGAAGAAGACGATGGCGAAGGCCGACAGGAACGAAATGACGATCTTGCCGATGGCGATGGCGAGCGCCACAACGAAGCTGTTGAACAGCAGCCGCTCGAGGCTGACGCCGACCACTCTTTCGACACCGCCGACCATGGCCTCGGTGTAATTGGCGCTGAGATGGTCGCGGGGCAAAAGCGACATGGGCGGGCGGATAATATCCGTCGAGGTCATGGAGGAGGCGACGAAGGTGTAATAGATCGGGAAGGCCACGATGATGATGCCGAGTACCAGCATCAGATGGGCGATCACGCGGGCGACCGGGCGATTTTCAATCATGGGAAATCCTCAGCCGTAATGCACGCGCTTCTCGACGAAGCGGAACTGGAAGGCGGTGAGCGCGATGACGATCACCATCAGGATCACGGATTGCGCGGCGGAAGAGCCGAGATTGAGGTTCACGAAGCCATCATTATAGACCTTGTAGACCAGCGTTTCCGTCGCCTTGGCGGGGCCGCCGCCGGTGACGGCATGGATGATGCCGAAGGTATCGAAGAAGGCGTAAACCGTGTTGACGACCAGAAGGAAGAAGGTTGTCGGCGCCAGCAGCGGGAAAACGATGGTCCAGAAGCGCCGCGAACCGCGCGCGCCATCAATGGAGGCCGCCTCCAGCAATGATTTAGGAATTGCCTGCAAGCCTGCGACAAAAAACAGAAAATTATAACTGATCTGCTTCCACGCGGCAGCCGCGACGACGAGCAGCATGGCCTGATCGCCGTTGAGCAGCGGGTCCCACATGATGCCGTTGCGGCGCAGAATGTAGGAGAAGGTGCCCATGGCCGGGTTGAACATGAAGAGCCACAACATGCCGGCCACCGCAGGGGCGACGGCATAGGGCATGATCATCATGGTGCGGTAAAAACCCTTGCCGCGCACCACGCGGTCCGCCGCCGTCGCCAGAAGCAGCGCCAGCCCCATGGAGACGAGCGCGGTCAGGATGCTGAAGATGACGGTGACCTGCAGCGAGTTCAGATAGCTTTCATCCGACAGCACGGCGGAAAAATTCGCCAGCCCGACAAAATTGCTGTTCAGCCCGAAGGCGTCCTCGCGCATGGTCGACTGGTAAAGCGCCTGGCTTGCCGGCCAGAAGAAAAAGATCACCGTGAGGATGATCTGCGGCGCGACCAGCAGATAGGGCAGGATCTTGTTGGGGAATACGACGCTTTGCACGGCGATCTCCTGATGAGATGGGAATGCCGCCCGCACCCTTTTGAGGATGCGGGCGGGGCAGGGGATCTTTTAGTTGCCGGCAGCCTGTTTGATGGCCGCATCGCCGCGCTCTACGATCTTGTCGAGTGCCGCTTTCGCGTCCTGCTTGCCGGCCAGCATCGCCTCGAACTCTTCATTCATGATGTCGCGCACCTGCGGCAGGTTCACGAGACGCACGCCCTTGGAGTTTTCTGTCGGCGGCTTGCCCATCATCTGCAGCAGCGGCGTTTCGCGGGCAGGGTTCTTGTCGTAGAAGCCGGATTTCTTGGTTTCCTCATAGGCCGCGATCGTTACCGGCATGTAGCCGGAGACCTGATGCAGGCGCGCCTGAATCTTGGTCTGGGAGAGGAAGTGGAAGAACTCGGCCACACCCTTATATTCGGCATCGCTCTTGCCGCCGAAGACCCAGAGGCTGGCGCCGCCGGGAATGGTGTTCTGCGGACCATGGCCCTCATAATAGGGAAGCTGGCCGATGCCGTAATTCATGCCGGTCTTGACGATATCGCCAAGGCCGCCGGAAGATTCGGTCAGGATGCCGCATTCGCCGGACATGAACAGCTGCTTGGCCTCCGAGGTGCGGCCGCCATAACGGAAGGTGCCGTCTTTCGCGAGGTCGGCAATCGCCTGGAAATGCTCTACGAAGAGCGGTGCATTGACCGCAAGCTTCACATCCGTGCCGCCAAGGCCGTTTTCATTGCTGCCATAGGAGACGTTGTTCCAGGCGGCGAAGTTTTCGGTCTGAATCCAGGTGAGCCAGGTGGAGGTGAAACCGCATTGGGCCGCACCGCTGGTCTTGATCTTCTTCGCAGCTTCGAAAACTTCCGGCCAGGTCTTCGGCGGGTTGGCAGTATCGAGGCCGGCCTTCTGGAAGACATCCTTGTTGTAATAGAGGATCGGCGAGGACGAATTGTAAGGGAAGGACAGCATGGTGCCGTCAGGCTTGGAATAATAGGCCACGATACCGGCCAGATAGTCGGCCTTGTTGAAAGTGTAGCCGCCTTCCTTCAGCACGTCCGCCACCGGCTTGATGGCGCCGGCAGCACCCATCATCACGCCCGAACCGGCGTCGAAGACCTGAATGATCGCCGGCGGCTGCTTGGCGCGGAACGCCGCAATGCCGGCATTCAGCGTTTCCGGATAGGTGCCCTTGAAGACGGGCGTGATCTTGTATTCTTTCTGGCTATCGTTGAATTCTTTGGCAAGCGTATCCACGACCTCGTTATTGGCGCCGGTCATGGCGTGCCACCACTGAATGTCCGTTACTGCATATGCATTCGATGTGACAAAAAACGAAAGCGCGGATGCCGCGGCGAGGCGGTAGCTGAGTTTTTTCAAGGTCATTCCTCCCGTTATGAAAACAGTAAAAGATACAGCCCCTTATTGCAGTGGTTCCTCCTCGATCCGGCTGCGGGCGATCTTCTCTGTATTAGCATTACTGATTAAAAGCGAACTCTAACGAAAATGCAAGAGAACGTGGAACGATTAAAACGAAAGTGAAGGAAACGGATTTATTATTCCATTTCCTTCGTTCCATGGTTTTTTCATGCGCCCGACCTCAGGGGCATACAGGCGCAGGATCAGCTCCCGCCGGAAATCCAATGATCGCCATTGATATGTTATTACATTACGTATTATGGTGCGGTGAATTTATGAATGTCGAAGGTGCGGATGTGTTCGGAATGAAGCGGAAGAAAGCGGTCGATTCCAGGGACGATTCGGCCGTCGCGCCACCTGTCCGCACGGTGCCGGTTACCCTGCTGACCGGTTTTCTGGGCGCGGGCAAGACGACGTTGCTGAACGCGCTTCTGACTGAGCCGGCCATGCGCGATGCCGCGGTCATCGTCAATGAATTCGGCTCGGTGCCCATTGATCACGGTCTGGTGCGAACGGGTTCTGAACGATATTTCAGAACGACGACGGGCTGCATCTGCTGTACGGCCACCAGCGATATCCGCACCTCGCTTTACGAGCTGCATCAGGCCTTTCTGGAGGGGATGATGCCGCAAGTATCGCGGGTCGTCATCGAAACCACTGGCCTTGCCGATCCCGCGCCGATCATCAACAGCCTGATCGCCGGCGGCACGCCGGCGCTTGGCCTGCGCGATCACATCGTGGCCCGGCATTTCCACCTTTCAGGCGTGGTCACGGCTTTCGACGTTGTCGCCGGCCCGGCGATGCTCGACAGCTTTATCGAAGGCTGGAAACAGCTTGCCTTTGCCGACCATATCGTTCTGACGAAAACCGATCTTGCCGATGCCGCTGCCGTGGACCGGGATAGCCTCGCCGATCTCAATCCTGCGGCCTCGTTTCATGACCGTAATGCCGTCGATTTCGATCTGATGTCATTGTTTGCAGCCTCGGATTATTCGCTTAGTGGCAAGCCGGAGGATGCGCCGGGGTGGCTTGCGGCCGACAGGCTGAGCCTTCATGCCGCCCACCAGCACGATATCAACCGCCATGGTGTCGGGATCGAGGCTTTCGATCTGACCTTTGAAGGCGCTTTCGATCCGCAGGCGATCGTCACGTTTCTGGAGCTCGTCACCAGCAATGTGCATTCCGGCCTGCTGCGGCTCAAGGGAATTTTCGGCGCGACGGATGATCCGGAGCGGCCGGTTGTCGCCCATGCGGTGCAGCACCGGCTTTATCCATTGACCCGCCTGGAGCGCTGGCCGGATGGCAATCGTTCCACGCGCATCGTGCTGATCGGCATGGACATGCCGCAGCAGCCGATCCGCGCTCTCTTCGAGACATTGGCCTCGCAGGCGGGGCGAAAGGGCAGGGCATGAACAATCCGCTTGCGCGCAGCGGCTCCGCAATCGTCTCGCAGGCCCGTCTTCTGAAGCAATGGTCCCGCGATCTGCTGCATCTCCACCCCGAAGACATTATCACCGTCAGCGAGCTTTCCTGCGCCCTGCCGGATTGCCCGCCGCGCGAAACGGTGATCGTCATCCTGTCGGCTTCCGGTACAAGCCGGCAACTATCCATCCACAAGCCGCTTCTCGCGGTGGATCATGACGATATCGTGCACGCCATCGCTGCGAATTCGGCTTGAGAACCCGTTTTCAGGCTCAAGATGCGCTTGACCGCCGGCGCCCTCATCCGCCACTTCAGGGGCAGCGACGGGATTCGCGGATGATGAAGGGCGGGCGATGGCCGATCTGGCGGTATATGCGGGTTTGTTCCTGACGGCGTTTATCGCGGCGACCATTCTGCCCATGCAGTCGGAGGCCGCACTGGCCGGCCTCATTGTTCTGAAATCACAGCCCGTCTGGCTGCTGGTCGCCGTGGCCAGCGCCGGCAATGTCGCCGGCTCCTTTGCGAACTGGCTGCTCGGCCGCGGTATCGAGCGCTTTCGGCATGAACGCTGGTTTCCGGTCGGGGAGGCGGCGCTGGAGCGCGCCCAGAACTGGTATCGTCGTTACGGCAAATGGTCCCTGCTCATCAGCTGGGCGCCGCTGATTGGCGATCCGCTGACTGTCGCCGCCGGCATCATGAAGGAACCGCTGCCGGTCTTCCTGCTGCTGGTCACCATCGCCAAGGTCGGGCGTTATCTCGTTCTGGCGCTGGTGACGCTGAATTTTCTATGAAGCCTCTCCTCCGTCATGCCGGACTAGATCCGGCATCCAGCCACGGCGCGTCTGCGCCGTGAAAAGAGTCTCTCGCGATCAGGTACTTGATCGCGCTGGACCCCGGACCTAGCCCGGGGTGACGGTTTACGGATGCTCCGCATCGGTAGCAATCGATCAAGCCGCCTGCCTGTCCCAGCTTGCGAAAGGATCGGGCAGGTGCCGCCATGCATCCGGTGTGAATGCCTCGGTATCGATCAGGCAGGCGTCGAGCTGCGCGCGGATGCGCGCCTCGTTCATCGGGTCGGAGCCGATGAAGACGATTTCCTGTCGCCGGTCGCCGAAGACCGGATCGAGATAGGGCTTCATCATATCGAGGAACTGCTTTTCGCGCGGCCATTGCTCCTTCGGCACGGCGGACCACCACAGGCCCATCTTGCCGGTGCGCACCAACGCGCCGGCCTGGCTGATCTCGCCGACATAACGCGGACGCGTCGCAAGCCAGAAAAAGCCCTTGGCGCGCACCACGCCAGGCCAGGCGCGGTCGATGAAACGCTGGAACAGCACGGGGTCGAAGGGTTTCTGGGCGCGGTAAACGAAGGAGCGGATGCCATATTCCTCGGTTTCGGGAATGTGGTCCTTGAAGCCGTGCAATTCCTTGAACCACAGGGGGTGTTCTTCGGCCCTGGCGAAATCGAAACGCCCCGTGCCCAGAACCTCCTTCAGCGCCACCTTGCCGAAATCGGCTTCAATCAATTTCGCATCCGGGTTCAGCCCGACAATGATCTTGCGGGCGGCGTCCCGCTGTTCCGGTGTGGCAGTCCCGATCTTGTTGAGGACGACGACATCGGCAAATTCGATCTGCTCCACCAGAAGGTCGACGATTGTGCGGTTGTCGCCATCGCCCGCCGTTTCGCCCCGGTCGGCCAGAAAATCGGACGAACCGTAATCGTTGAGAAGATTGGCGGCATCCACCACCGTCACCATCGTATCCAGCCGCGCGACATCGGAAAGGCTGCGGCCGTTTTCATCGCGAAAATCAAAGGTTGCGGCGACCGGAAGCGGCTCGGCGATGCCGGTGGATTCGATCAGCAGGTAATCGAAACGGCCCTGTTCGGCCAGCGCCCGCACCTCCGTCAGGAGGTCGTCGCGCAGCGTGCAACAGATGCAGCCATTGGTCATTTCCACCAATTGCTCTTCCGTACGGGAGAGATTGGCGCCGCCATCGCGCACCAGTGCGGCGTCGATATTGATCTCGCTCATGTCGTTGACGATCAACGCCACGCGCAGACCATCGCGATTGGCGAGAATATGGTTGAGAAGCGTCGTCTTGCCGGCGCCGAGAAAGCCGGAAAGCACGGTGACGGGAAGTTTTTGCGACATATGGACCTCGTTCTTTGGCAACGCCCGCGTGGACCTCATGGCGGCCACGCGCACGATCTGGAAATGACGGGTTCGGTGCTGCCCCGTCTTTATTTTGTAACGTAATAACATTACATGCTGACCAACTGTCAACTGGCGACAGAAAAAAAGCGTCCCGCAACGCGAGGGCTGCGGCTTACGCGAAGCGCAACTTATCTTTCCGATAGTTAATGTTATTTCATTACGTATTCGTTTGACGAATGTAATAACATTACATATCAAGGGCCATCGAATGACATCCTGCCCCGGAGGGATCGATGAGCGATCCGTGCCTCGCCTTCAAAAACCTGACGCTTGGATATGCCGGCCGCGCGGCCGTGCATCATCTGAATGGCGATATCGCCAAAGGCTCGCTCACTGCGGTGGTCGGCGCCAATGGCTCGGGAAAATCGACGCTGATGAAAGGCATTGCCGGCATTTTGAAGCCGCTCGGCGGCGAATGCCGGGTAAGCCCAGATATGTCCGTCGCTTATCTGCCGCAGCAATCGGAACTCGACCGCTCTTTCCCGGCGCAGGTGCGGGATCTGGTGGCGCTTGGTCTCTGGTCGAAACGCGGCCTGCTTGGCCGCCACCGTCCCGAAGACCGGGCGGCGATGGGCTGCGTGATGGAGGCGGTCGGGCTTTCCGGTTTTGAAAAGCGCAATATAGATTCGCTCTCCGGCGGTCAGATGCAGCGCGCCCTGTTTGCCCGCGCCATGTTGCAGGATGCGCAGCTGATCCTGCTTGACGAGCCCTTCAACGCCGTCGACGAGCGCACCGTTTCCGACCTTATGGCCCTCATTAAATCATGGGTGGCGGAGGGACGCACGGTTCTGGCCGTCCTTCATGACTTCCAGCTCGTGCGGCAGCATTTCCCGGAGACCCTGTTCCTTGCCCGAAAGCTTGTCGGGCTGGGTCCGACGGCCGAGGTCCTGCAGGCGGAGAACATCCGGCAGGCGCGGCATTTCCACGAGGCGTGGGAGGAGAATGCGCCCTGGTGCGAGCCGGCCGAGGCGCCTTCGCTGCAGATCGTCGGGGCAAGTCCGCAGGCGGCATCCGCCCATTCCCATTCCCACTACCACGCGAATTCGAATGTCCATGGCTGATATCTTCATCCAACCCTTCGTCCAATATGTCTTCATGCAGCGCGCGCTTGCCGGTGCGCTGATCCTTGCCGTCAGCTGTGGCCCGGTCGGGGTGTTTCTGATGCTGCGCCGCATGAGCCTGACAGGCGACGCCATGTCCCACGCCATCCTGCCGGGAGCGGCGGTCGGGTTTCTGTTCTACGGGCTGGAAATCCTGCCCATGACCATCGGCGGGCTGGCCGTCGGTCTTCTTGTCGCGCTGGGTGCAGGCGCTGTGTCACGCTTCACCATCCAGAAGGAAGACGCCTCGCTTGCCGCCTTTTATCTCATCTCGCTGGCGCTTGGCGTGCTGCTCGTCTCATGGCGCGGTTCCAGCGTCGATCTCATGCATGTGCTGTTCGGCACGGTGCTGGCGCTGAACAATGAGGCGCTCGGCCTGATCGGCGGCATCTGCATCGTGACGTTGGTGGTGATGATCACTTTCTGGCGGGCGCTGCTGGCGGAATGCCTCGATCCCCTGTTCCTGCGTTCGGTCAGCAACTGGGGCAGCCCGGTGCATTTCCTCTTCCTTGCCATCGTCGTGCTCAATCTGGTCGGCGGCTTTCAGGCGCTGGGAACGCTGCTTTCCGTCGGGCTGATGATGCTGCCCGCCGCCGCCAGCCGTTTCTGGTCCAACCGTGTCGCACCCATGTGCTTCATTTCCATCGGCATCGGCATGGTGTCCTGCTTTGCCGGTCTGCTTTTGTCCTATCACGCGTCGCTGCCATCCGGCCCGGCGATCATCCTTTCCGCGGGCGTCATCTATGCGCTCTCCATCCTCATCGGCACGCGCGGCGTGCTCAGCGATCTTCTCGGTTCCGGTCGTCACAGGACGGCCTGAAAACAGCGTTCGAAAAAGGAGAACCTTCATGTTCAAAAGCCTCCGTCTGGCCACCTGCGCCAGCCTTCTTTCCCTCTCCCCGGTTCTGATGGCGCAGGCTTCCGCCGCCGAACTCAAGGTCGTTGCCAGTTTCTCGATCATCGCCGATTTTGCGAAGAACGTCGGCGGCGACCGCGTCGAAATCACCACGCTCGTCGGGCCGGATGGCGACGCCCATGTCTATGAACCCCGCCCGGCCGATGCCGTCGCCGTCAGCAAGGCGGATGTGGTGCTGGTTAACGGTCTGGAATTCGAAGGCTTCCTGAAACGGCTGATCGACACCAGCGGCACCAAGGCGCCGGTGATGGAGCTGACCAAGGGCGTGGAGCCGCTCAAGCTTTCCGAAGAGCCGGCCGGTCACGCCCATCCGGAAGCCGAGGAAGAGGAAGGTCACGACCACAAGGCAGAGGAAGCTGGCCACAGCCATGAGACCGCCGAGGCCCATGATCACGACCACGGCCATGAGGGACATCACCATCACGGCGAGTTCGACCCGCATGCCTGGCAGTCGATCAAGAACGCCGAAATCTACGTGAAGAACATTGCCGGCGCCTTTTGTGAGGTCGACAAGGCCGGTTGCGCGACCTACACCGCCAATTCGGACGCCTATATCGCCAAGCTTGCCGCTCTGAACGAGAAGGTGAAGACCGAGATCGCCGCCATCCCGCCGGAAAAGCGCGTCATCATCACCTCGCATGACGCCTTCGGTTATTTCGAGCATGCCTATGGCCTGAACTTCCTCGCACCTGAAGGCGTATCGACGGAATCCGAAGCCTCGGCCGCCGATGTCGCCAAGCTGGTGGATCAGGTTAAACACGACAAGGCCTCGGCGATCTTCGTCGAAAACATCACCGATAAGCGGTTGATCGACCAGATTGCCAGCGAAACCGGCCTGAAGGTTGGCGGCACGCTCTATTCCGACGCGCTTTCGACTGCCGACGGCCCGGCTGCAACCTATATCGACATGATCAACCACAATATCGAGACGATCACGGCGGCTGTGCTCGGCCAGTAAGTTCGACCATCTCGCTGTAAGTTCGGGGAGGGTGGCCTGTGCCGCCCTCTCTGCTTTTGTGTTTATGCAATGGCCCTGGAACTCTTCCTTTAGCGATTTCCATATCGGTGCTAAAAAGCCTCCTCATGTCCGATGCGCTTCACATCTTCACCGACGGTTCCTTCGACGATGCTTCCAGCTCCGGAGGATGGGCGTTCGTGGTTCATGAAGCGGGCCGCCAAGTTCATTCCGCTTCAGGCAGGACTGTCGGCACATCGAACAATACTTTCGAGGTCCTCGCCGTTCTCAACGCACTATCCTGGATCGCCGCCGAGGCGCCAACACGGGCTGTCACGCTCTGGACGGATGCCGTTCATGTTATCGAAGGCTGCCGCCGATATAGGTCCATCTGGCGCAACAACGGCTGGAAGCGGATCACGCCCAACCAGCGCACCCGCCGAAGACCGATCCCCGACAGGGACATCTGGCAGCAGCTCGACAGCCTGCTGGAGCGGCATCCCCATGTGGTTGTAGAATGGTGCAAAGGGCATTCCGGCACTGTCGGGAACGAGCATGCCGATGCTTTGGCGCGGGGAGTGGCCCGCGCGACGGCGATTTAGCCGGTGGCCGTCAGTCGCCGTGATTCGGCGCTTTAACCTCTTCACTTCAGCCATCCCGTCTTGACCTTTTTCCGTATCGAGCGGTTGCGACGGTACTCTTTCGCGACTCAAACCGAATGGTGTGCACCCACGGCCGCTTGCCGGTTGACAATCCACATTCCGTTTGAAATGGTAAGATGTCAGACCAATTTAGGGGGTGCGTCTTGGACAGGTCCAGCCGGGAACTCATGCAGCCGATTCCGCCGAGCGACCGCGTGCGCCAGGTGGAGGCTGCGCTTTCCGACTATGTGGAGCGGGCGGGGCTGAAGGCGGGAGACCGTCTGCCGGCGGAGCGGGAGCTGATGGCGGCGCTGGGTGTGGGGCGGTCCACCATCCGCGAAGTCATCCGCAAGTTTCAGGCGCTCGGCGTTATCGACAGCCGCAAGGGCAGCGGCAATTACCTCTTGAAGCCGATTTCCGCTGCCACCGTGCATATGCCGATTTCCATCGATGCCGAAAGCCTGCGCGATGCGCTGCTGATGACGCTGGAAGTACGGCGCGGCATCGAGGTGGAAGCCTCCATGGCCGCCGCGCGCCGTCGCACGCCCGAGGATATCGCCACCATGGAAGCGCGGCTCGATGAGATGGAGCGGGTGCATCTGGCCGAGGGAACCTCTGGCAAGGCGGACCTCGCCTTTCACCTCTCTATCTATGACGCCACGCATAATTCGCTCTTCAAGCAGCTATTGGAACAGATGCGCGAGGGTTTTGAACGCTTCTGGTCGAAGCCCTTTGATCGGCCGGATTTCGCCAGCCGCTCCTTTCCCTTTCACCGCACGCTGTTCAACGCGATCGCCGCCGGGGATGCGGAAACGGCGCGGGAAGAAACATTGAAAATCCTCGCTGTCGTCGAGGAAGATATCAAGGACATGTCGAAATGAACCATGGCAACGATCTCTTCGATCCCGCCTCATTTATCGTTGCGCATGACGAGGCCCACGCCTTCGAAGCCGTGGTGCCGCCCATCGTGCAGACCTCGCTTTTCACCTTTTCCAGCTATGACGAGATGGTCTCCACCTATCGCGGTGAGAAGGTGCGGCCGGTCTATACGCGCGGGCTGAACCCCACGGTGCGGCTGTTCGAAGAGATGCTGGCGAAGCTGGAAGGGGCGGAAGATGCGCTCGGTTTTGCAAGCGGCATGTCGGCCATTTCCTCCACCGTGCTCTCCTTCGTTTCGCCGGGCGACCGGATCGTCGCCGTGCGCCATGTCTATCCCGATGCGTTCCGCCTGTTCGGCACCTTCATGCAGCGCATGAATATCGAGGTGACCTATGTTGACGGCCGCGATGAGGCGGCGGTTGAAAAGGCGATGCCGGGCGCAAAGCTGTTCTACATGGAAAGCCCGACGAGCTGGGTGATGGAGGCGCATGATGTCGGCGCGCTCGCCGCCATTGGCAAGCGGCATGGCGCCGTCACCGTCATCGACAATTCCTGGGCAAGCCCGGTCTTCCAGCAGCCGATTTCGCTGGGTGTCGATCTCGTCGTGCATTCGGCATCGAAATATCTTGGCGGCCATAGCGATGTGGTCTCCGGCGTGGTGGCCGGTTCGAAGGCGATGATTGATCGCATCCGGGCGGAAACCTATCCCTATCTCGGCGGCAAGATGTCGCCTTTTGATGCCTGGCTGCTCATTCGCGGGCTTCGCACCCTGCCACTGCGCATGAAGGCGCATCAGGCCTCGGCTTTGGATATCGCAACGCGTCTTCACGCGCTCGACGTCGTGGAAACCGTCTGCCATCCCGGGCTGGCGAACCGCCTGCCGCCGGGTCTCAACGGCACGTCGGGCCTGTTTTCCTTCATTTTCAAGGAAGGCGTGGATGTGCGCGCTTTTGCCGACCGGCTGAAGCTTTTCAAACTGGGTGTTTCCTGGGGCGGGCATGAAAGCCTGATCGTCCCCGGCGAAGTGGTGCTTGAACAGAAGGCGCAGCCAAACTCCGCCCACACCTTCGGCATCAGCGCGCGTTCGGTGCGCCTGCATGTCGGGCTGGAGGGCACGGAAGCCCTCTGGAACGATCTCGAACCCGCGATCAAGGCGGCTACCGCCGCCTGACGCATTTTTAAACTGACGACAAAAAAGGGGAGAACGACATGAAAAAACTGGTAACAGCAGCAATCTTCACCGCCCTGATGACCGGAACGGCGCTGGCGGACACGACCTTGAAGCTGGTGGAAGTTATCACCAGCCCGGAACGCACCGAAACGCTGAAAGGCATCGTTTCGAAATTCGAAGCGGCCAATCCCGGCACCAAGGTTGAAATCATCTCGCTTCCATGGAGCGAGGCTTTCCAGAAATTCGCCACCATGGTCTCTGCGGGCGATATTCCCGATGTGATGGAAATGCCTGATACCTGGCTGTCGCTCTACGCCAATAACGGCATGCTCGAAAGCCTTGAGCCCTACCTCGCCAAATGGGAACACACGGCAGGGCTCAGCGAGCGCACGCTCGAACTCGGTCGCGACGTAAAGAACACGGCCTATATGCTGCCCTACGGCTTCTATCTCCGCGCCATGTTCTACAATAAGAAACTGCTGGAACAGGCTGGCGTGAAGGAGCCGCCAAAGACGCTTGATGAATTCGCCGACGCTTCGAAGAAGGTCGCGGCCCTTCCCGGCAAATATGGCTATTGCCTTCGCGGCGGCCCGGGCGGCCTCAATGGTTGGGTCATGTTCGGAGCATCCATGGCCGGTTCGAACGAGTTCTTCACCAAGGACGGCACCTCCACCTTCGACAGCCCCGGCTGGGTGAATGGCCTGACCTATGTGATCGATCTCTACAAGAACGGTTACGCGCCGAAGGACAGCGTCAACTGGGGCTTCAACGAGATCGTTGCCGGCTTTTATTCCGGCACCTGCGCCTTCCTCGATCAGGACCCGGATGCGCTGATTGCCATTGCCCAGCGCATGAAGCCGGAAGATTTCGGCGTCATGACCATGCCGAAGGGACCTGACGGCAAGACCTTCCCGACGATTGGTTTTGCTGGCTGGTCGATGATGGCGAAGTCTGAAAACAAGGACCTTTCCTGGAAGCTGATCGAGACGCTTGAAGGGCCGGAAGGTAATATCGAGTGGAACAAGAAGACCGGGGCGCTGCCGGTGCACAAGTCGGCGGAGAAGGACCCCTTCTATGCCAGCGAGCAGTTCAAGGGCTGGTTCGACGAGCTGGCCGACAAGAACGCCGTGCCGACGACGATGCCGACCTATCTCGAGGAATTCGCCTTCTTCAAGGATTCGCTTGTGATCAAGACGTCGCAGGAAGCGCTGCTCGGCGATATCACGCCGGAAGACCTCGCCAAGCAATGGGCTGATTACATGACCAAGGCGCAGCAGAAGTTCCTGGCCTCGAAGTGACGACATTGACCGGCTGCGCGGGCGCAAATGCCCGTGCGGCGGGTCTTGCCGGCCTTCGCTGCGACAGGCCTTTTCCTCGCAATTTTTCGGACCGGTAAGCCGAGAGGCTGGAAAACCCGTCCGTTCCGTCGTCCGATCAGGGAGCGATACAATGTCCTATGCCCATGGCGCCGGGCCGGTGGCTGCGCGCAAACCGGCTGGCAAGCCCGCGATGCGGCGGTTTGCCGATTGGGCCGAACCGTGGCTTTACAGCGCGCCCGTGCTGGTGCTCATTGTCGCCGTCATGCTGGTGCCGCTGGTGCTTGGCCTCTCCTATGCATTTCGCGATGTGCAGCTGCTCAATCCGTTTTCCGGCGGTTTCGTTGGCCTCAAACATCTGGAGACGCTCTCGCAGGATGCGGCCTTTTACCGGGCGCTGAAAAATACGTTGTGGTGGACCGGCGCTTCCGTGTTCCTGCAATTCTTCTTCGGCCTCATTCTGGCGCTGCTGCTCGATAAACCCTTTGCGGGCAGGGGGCTGGCGCAGGCGCTGGTATTCCTGCCATGGGCCGTGCCGACTTTCCTTGCCGGTCTCAACTGGGCGTGGCTGTTCAATCCGGTCATCGGGCCGCTGCCGCACTGGATGGTCTCGGTCGGGCTGTTATCCGCACCCAACAATATCCTCGCCGATCCGCAGCTTGCCATGTGGGGGCCGATCATCGCCAATGTCTGGTGGGGCATTCCCTTCTTCGCCATCACTTTGCTTGCGGCACTTCAGGCCATCCCGCGCGATCTTTATGAGGCGGCGGAAATTGACGGGGCAAACCCGCTGCAGCGCTTCACCTCCATAACCCTGCCGTTTCTGGCGCCCACCATCGCCATCACCATCCTGCTGCGCACCGTCTGGATCGCCAATTTTGCCGATCTCATCATCGTCATGACCAATGGCGGGCCGGCCGACCGCACGCAGATCGTCGCCAGCTACATCTTCACCCAGGCCTTCAGGCGGCTGGATTTCGGTTATGCCTCGGCCATTGCGCTGGTCCTGCTGGTGCTGCTGCTTGCCTATTCCATGCTGATCGTGCTGCTGCGCCAGCGCCTGATCGAGAAGGACTGACCGATGACATCAAGGATATTTCTCACCCTTGCCCATCGTCTTGCGATCCTCGCCTACATCGCCTTCGCACTGTTCCCACTCTTCTGGCTGCTGAAGGTTTCCGTGACGCCGAATGACCTGCTCTATAGCGAAGGTGTGAGGATGTGGCCATCGCGGGCGACCTGGGATCATTATCGTTTCGTCATAGAAAACAGTGCCTTCCCGACGTTTTTTAAGAACAGCGTCATCGTCGCGGGCTCCACGGCAATTGCCGTAACGATACTCTCCTCGCTGTCGGGTTACGCGCTGTCGCGCTTCCGTTTCAAGGGCAAATACTGGATCGTGGCGCTAATGCTGATCACCCAGATGTTTCCGCTGGTCATGCTGGTCGCGCCGATCTTCAAGATGCTGTCGCCGCTCGGCCTCACCAATAGCCTGACGGGCCTCGTCATCGTCTATACAGCCTTCAACGTGCCCTTCGCCACCTTCCTGATGCAGTCGTTCTTCGATGGCATTCCGAAGGATCTGGAAGAGGCGGCGATGATCGACGGGGCAAGCCGGTTTACGGCCTTCCGCCAGATCATCCTGCCGCTGACGCTGCCTGGCATTGCCGCGACGCTCGGTTTCGTCTTCACCGCCGCGTGGAGCGAGCTTCTGTTTGCGCTGATGCTGATTTCCGGCAACCAGAGCGCCACTTTCCCGGTCGGGCTTTTGACCTTCGTTTCGAAATTCTCCGTCGATTTCGGGCAGATGATGGCGGCGGGCGTTCTGGCGCTCATTCCGGCCTGCCTCTTCTTCCTGCTCATTCAACGTTATCTCGTGCAGGGCCTGACGGCCGGTGCGGTGAAAGGATAATCCCATGGCTTCCATCGAGCTGAAGAATGTCGGCAAGACCTATGGCGACCTCGCCGTGCTGCATGGCGTCGATCTTGATATCAGGGATGGCGAGTTCATCGTGCTCGTCGGCCCCTCCGGGTGCGGAAAATCGACGCTGCTGCGCATGATCGCCGGGCTTGAAGAGATAACATCCGGCGACCTTTCCATCGATGGCGAGCGCGTCAATGATCGCCGGCCGAAGGATCGCGATATCGCCATGGTGTTCCAGTCCTATGCGCTCTATCCGCATATGAGCGTCGCCGACAATATGAGCTATAGCCTGCGCCTGCGCCGCAGCCCGAAGGAAACCATCGCGGCGGCGGTGGCCGGTGCTTCCGCCAAGCTCGGCCTCGATCCTTATCTCGCCCGCCGCCCGAAGGCGCTCTCCGGCGGCCAGCGCCAGCGCGTCGCCATGGGCCGCGCCATCGTGCGCCAGCCAAAGGCCTTCCTGTTCGATGAGCCGCTGTCCAACCTCGATGCCCGGTTGCGCGAGCAGATGCGTGCCGAAATCAAACGCATGCATGCCGATCTTGGTGCTACCTCGGTTTACGTCACCCACGACCAGATCGAGGCGATGACGCTTGCCTCACGTATCGTCGCCATGAATGCCGGTCATGTACAGCAGATCGGCGCGCCGCTCGATCTCTATGATCGCCCCGCCAATCTATTCGTTGCCGGCTTTATCGGCTCCCCCGGAATGAATTTTCTCGAAGGGCGGCTCGGGCAGGAGAACGGCGGCAGTTTCGTCGTGCTGGGTGACGGCACGCGTCTGGCGCTTGGCCGCGATGTGAAGCGGGCCGATGGCGAACCGGTCACGCTCGGTATCCGCCCGGAACATGTGACCGTCGCGCCGGTTGAAGGCGGTGTGGAAGCGACGGTCGATCTGGTCGAGCCGACCGGCCTCGGCGTTATCCTGCACCTCACCGTGCATGGATTGCCGTTCAAGCTGTTTTCTTCAGACCGGGCATTGTTGCAGCCGGGCAAGTCCCTGCGGGTCAATTTCCCGCAGGAAAAGCTGCATGTCTTCGACAGGAATGGCGTCAGAATAGGGGAGGCGTGAGGCTCAGGCCGATATCGCCACACCCTTTTCATCGAACCTGTGGATCTTGGTGTCATCCGGCGTGATGAACACGGTATCGCCGTGTTTGCACTCGAACTCGCCGTCCGTGCGGGCAGTGATCGGCCCGATGCCGTTCACCTCGAGATGCAGGAAGGTATCGGAGCCGAGATGTTCGGCGACGGTGACCTTGCCCTGCCACAGTCCGCTTTCCTTCGACAGCACCAGATGCTCCGGCCGCACGCCGGCGGTGGTCGCACCCGTTTGGCGGGCAAAGTCACCGGTGATGAGGTTCATGCGCGGCGAGCCGATGAAGCCGGCGACGAAGAGGTTGGCGGGGGAGCGGTAAAGCTCCATCGGCGAGCCGACCTGCTCGATATTGCCGCGGTTGAGCACGACGATCTTGTCGGCCATGGTCATGGCTTCCACCTGGTCGTGGGTGACGTAGATCATCGTTGTCTTCAGCGTGTTGTGCAGCTCGGAGATTTCCAGCCGCATGGTGCCGCGCAGCGCCGCATCGAGGTTGGAAAGCGGCTCGTCGAACAGGAAGGCGGAAGGTTCGCGCACGATGGCGCGGCCGATGGCGACACGCTGGCGCTGGCCGCCTGACAGCTGCGAGGGCCGGCGCTCGAGATAATCGGTAAGGTTCAGCACCCTTGCGGCGTCTTCGACCTTTTTATCGATGATCGCCTTGTCGAGCTTGGCCATCTTCAGCGGGAAGGCGATGTTGTTCCTGACACTCATATGCGGATAAAGCGCATAGGACTGGAACACCATGGCAAGGCCACGCTCGGCCGGCGCCTTTTCCGTCACATCCTTGCCGTCGATGACGATCTTGCCGCCGGAAACATCTTCCAGACCGGCGATGAGGCGCAGCAGCGTGGACTTGCCGCAGCCGGAGGGACCGACGAAGACGACGAATTCGCCGTCATGGATATCGAGATCGATCGACGGGATGACTTTCGCCTCACCGAAGAGCTTGGACACGTTCTGAAGGGAAATGCTGCCCATGTTTGTCGTTCCTTATTTCACGGCGCCAAAGGTCAGGCCACGCACGAGTTGTTTCTGCGAGAACCAGCCGATGACGAGAATGGGGGCGATCGCCATCATCGAGGCGGCCGAGAGTTTTGCCCAGAACAGCCCCTGCGGACTTGAGAAGGAGGCGATGAAGGCCGTCAGCGGGGCGGCATTGGTGGTCGTCAGCCGGATGGTCCAGAAGGATTCGTTCCAGGCGAGGATGACGTTCAAGAGCAGCGTCGAGGCAATGCCCGGAACCGCCATCGGGGTCAGCACATGGACGATTTCGTTCCACAGCGATGCGCCATCCATGCGGGCGGCTTCGAGGATCTCGCCGGGGATTTCCCGGAAGTAGGTGTAGAGCATCCAGATGACGATCGGCAGGTTGATGAAGGTGAGCATGATGGTGAGCCCGATGCGGGTATCGAGCAGGCCGGCATTGCGGAAGATCAGATAGATCGGCACCAGCACGGCGACGGCTGGCATCATCTTGGTGGAGAGCATCCACATCAAAATGTCCTTGGTGCGCTTGGTCGGCGAGAACGCCATGGCCCAGGCGGCGGGAATGGCGATGATCAGCGCGATGATCGTCGAGCCGAGCGACAGCACCACCGAGTTCATGAAGGGCTTGAAGTAATCGCGCTGGGTCTGGACCGTCACGTAATTCTCGAAGGTGCCCGACGGAATGAGGCTGAAGCCTGCGATTGCCTCGGGCTCGGTCTTGATCGAGGTGAGGAAGGCATAGAGGATCGGGAAGAACAGCAGCAGCGCCACGGCCCAGGCCGCGATGGAAAAGCCGATCTTTGCGCGAGTGGTTGTCTTGCGGGCCATGATGTTTCCCCCTTACCGGTCGAGATTCTTGCCGACGGCGCGCATCAGGAAGATGGCGACGATATTGGCGAGGATGACGGCGATGATGCCGCCGGCCGAAGCGCCGCCGACGTCGTAGCCCAGAAGTGCGGTGCGATAGATGAGGAAGGCGAGGTTGGTGGAGGCATAACCCGGTCCGCCATTGGTGGTGACGAGGATTTCCGCATAGACGCCGAGCAGGAAGATCGTCTGGATCAGAATGACGACGGTGATGGCGCGCGACAGATGCGGCAGCGTCAGATAGACGAAGCGGTTGACGAAGTTGGCGCCATCCATCTCGGCTGCTTCCTTCTGTTCGCCATCGAGCGACTGCAGGGCGGTCAAGAGGATCAGCGTCGCGAACGGCAGCCATTGCCAGGCGACGATGATGATGATGGACAAGAGCGGAAACTGCGCGAACCAGTCGACCGGCTGGAAACCGAAGAAGCGCGACAAATCGGCGAGCACCCCATAACCGGGATGCATGATCATGTTCTTCCACACCAGTGCTGCCACCGGCGGCATGACGAAGAAGGGCGAGATGATCATGATGCGCACGATGCCCTGGCCGAAAATGTCATTGTCGAGCAGAAGCGCAATGGCGATGCCGCCGATGACGGTGATCAGAAGGACGCCGCCGACGATCAACAGCGTGTTCCAGATCGACTGGAAGAAGGCCGGGTCGGTATAGAAATACTGGTAATTGAACAGACCAGCGAAGCTGACATTGGCCGGATTGAGGAGATTGTAGTTCTGGAACGAGAACCACAGCGTCATCGCCAGAGGCACGATCATCCACACCAGCAACAACAGCACCGATGGCGCAAGCATGACCCGCGCTAATCCGCTTGTGTTTCGGGTTGCCATGAGTTTCCCCTCCCTGACCGATACCCGCAACGTCTCCCGCCGGGGCATCCCAATTTAACGATTGTCTTAGTGACGATCTTCGCCGGTTGCCGCATGGTAGGTCGCCAGCACCTGATCCACTGCCGCGACCAGAACCTCCTCCATATCCTTTCCTGCAACTGCCGCGAGCGGCAACTCGCCGAGATACTGGCGCAGCAGGGGTTCGGGAATTGTCTTCCCATCCAGCGCCTTATGCAAGGCGGAAACGGCCGCAAGCGCTTCCGGCCGCGTCCAGTAATAGCGGATACGGTCGCTGTAGCTGTAGTGGCGCTGCAATCGCAGCGTGATGTCATCGCCATGGTAATGTCCGCGCCAGTCGCCGGGTGAGGAAAGCATCAGCTCCTCCATGGTGCGCGCCAAAGGACGGTCGCCATAATCGCCGATCATCTCGGAGGCGATCATGTCGAGAGCGTAAAGCGCCTCGCGATAGGCGAAGGTCAGGCCGGGGCCCACTTTCAGGATGGGATATCCATCGCATACCAGTGTCGTGAGGGCGGCCTGCGTCTGGTAATCGGTGGAATGGGCCTCGAAGACCAGTTGCGGTTCGGCGTCCAGCACGGCGCTCAAGGCGGTGGCCGCTTGCGGGTCGTAAGCGACGACATTGTCGCTGCCGAATTCAACGCCGGGCTGCACGACAAAGGCGATGACCCGCTCGAACGCATCGGAAAGGCCGTGTCGCGCGAATATTTCGCGGTGAAGGTCGATGGTTTGGCGCGCCGCCTGCGGCTGCGTCGGTGCGACGGTGTCGAGCACATGGTCCGCACCCCCCGGCACCGGCACCTCGGTGCCGAGAATATAAAGCGGTCTCGGCAGGCCGGCAGCCGTGGCGGCCTTTTCGGCGACGGCCGCAAGTTTGGCGGCGCGGTTGGCTATCGTGTCGTCGTCCAGCGCCGCCGGTTCACCGGCGCAGCCCATCGAGGCATCGAGATGGATCTTGCGAAAACCCGCCGTCACATAGGCCTCGACCATGGCGGCAGCTTTTGTCAGCGCTTCCTCGGCCGTTTCCCTGCGCCAGGGATTGGGGCCGAGATGATCTCCGCCAAAAATCACCAGTTCGCGGGGCAACCCTTCTTCATCGGCAATACTGTTGACGAAGCTGACGAAGTCCCGTGGCGTCATGCCGGTATATCCGCCGAGATGATTGACCTGATTGCAGGTTGCCTCGATCAGCACCGGTGTCCTGCCGGCGGCGGCACGGCGGATTGCGGCGCGCAGAACCACGGGATGGGCGGAGCAGACGGAGGTGATGCCGGCGGGCTTGCCGGAGCGGCGCGCGGCGGCGAGATTTTCGAGTATACCGGTCACAGGATTTCCTCCGACAGTTGCGCGGCCAGAAAGGCGTCGAGTTCGGAAAGGCTGGCGGCGCCCTCCATCGGGCCGCGGCGGGTGACATTGTGCGCGCCGGCGGCGTTGGCATAGGCGAGCGCCTGTCCGGGGTGTATGCCCAGGCGGCGGCAGGTGAGATAAGTCGCACCGAAACAGTCGCCGGCACCGGTCGGGTCGATTTCGCGGACCCGCAAGCCGGGGACATCAATTCGTCCATGGGCGCGGCTGAAATGGCTTGCACCATCCGCACCGCGCTTCAGCACGATTTCGCCGATGCCGGAGGCAAGCAGCTTTTCGATTGCCGCCTCCTCGTCGTCCAGACCGGAGGCTGCCTGAAGCTCCTCGCCGGAGGGCAGGAGAAGATCGGTGACACCAAGCAGATCGTCGATCAGCCTGCGGCCGGCATCGCCCTGCGCCAGTTCCTTGCGGATGTTGGGATCGAAGGAGACCGAGCCGCCGCGCGCCCTGACGCTTCTGATGGCTTCGAGAATGATTTCGCCGATGCCGGCAATCGCAAAGGCCGATCCCATGACATGCACATGGCCGGCTTTTTCGATAAGAGCCTGCGCTTCATCGGTCATATGCGTTTCGCTGGCCGCCGAATGGGCAATGTTGAAAACGAAGTCCCGTGCGCCGTTTTCCCGGTAACGCACGAAGGCGCTGCCCGTCGGCCGGTCGGGGATGGTGGCGATGGCCGAGACGTCGACGCCGTCGCCGCGCAGCCTCTCGACATTGAGACGGCCGAAATCATCGTCACCCACCGCCGCAATGATGCCGGCGGCTCCGCCGCAGCGCGCCACCTGATCGATGAAGATGGCCGGCGCGCCGCTCGGGAAGGGGCCGATCAGCGCCTGCGGCTCCAGAAAGCCGTCGCCCACCGTCGTCGCCATGATTTCCACGAGGATTTCCCCCGCCGTGACGGTCGGGCCTTTCGTGTGCGGCGCCAGTGCGGATGTCTGCCTCATCGTCTCCTCCATATGCATTCGGCTCCCGTCCTTTTGGCGGAGGTAATCCCGCCGTCCCGAGGGCTTCTGGTTTTCGGATATCATTCAAAAATTTACGCGCGTCAATATATGAAATGACGAAAATTTTGTTGCATCGCAGCAAGAGGAACGCCTCGGGAAATAATTTTTTATGATATTATCCGTTTTAAAGCAGTGAGTTACTGGTGCTGGCGACGATGTCTCCATGCTCCGATTTATTTTCGGACGTTGACAAGAGAGCGGATTTTGCGAGATAAAAAATTTACGCATGTATTGTTATGCGTGGACATCCGTAAAGGAGGAGCGGGTCTCATGAGCAAATTAATTGGAATTCTGTCATCGTCCGTGGTTGGCATCGGCCTTTTCGCCGGTCTGGCGCAGGCGGAAGAAATCAACATCGCCACCGTCAACAATGGCGACATGATCATCATGCAGAAGCTTTCCAGCGCCTGGGAGAAGGAGACGGGCAACAAGATCAACTGGATCGTGCTGGAAGAGAATGTTCTGCGCGAACGTGTCACCACCGATATCGCCACCAATGGCGGCCAGTTCGACATCATGACCATCGGCGGCTACGAAGCGCCGATCTGGGGCAAGCAGGGCTGGCTGGCGCCGGTCGACGATCTCGGCGACGACTACGATTACGCCGATCTGCTTGATCCGATCAAGAAAGGCCTGACTGTCGACGGCAAGCTTTACGCCGTGCCATTCTATACCGAAAGCTCGTTCACGCTTTATCGCAAGGACCTGTTCGATGCGGCCGGCCTGAAGATGCCGGACAATCCGACCTACGATCAGATCAAGGATTTCGCTGCCAAGCTGACCGACAAGTCGAAACAGCAATATGGCATATGCCTGCGCGGCAAGCCGGGCTGGGGCGAGAACATGGCCTTCCTCGGCACCATGATCAACACCTATGGCGGCCGCTGGTTCGACATGGACTGGAAACCGCAGCTGACGAGCGAGCCGTGGAAAAAGGCGATCTCGGATTATGTGGCGCTGATGAGCTCCTACGGCCCGCCCGGCGCGGCCGCCAACGGCTTCAACGAGAACCAGACGCTGTTTTCATCCGGCCGTTGCGCCATGTGGATTGACGCCACCTCAGCGGCGGGCCGCGTTTATGACCCCAAGCAGAGCCAGGTTGCCGACAAGACCGCGTTTACGCGTGCTCCGGTCGAGGCAACGCCGAACGGGTCGAGCTGGTCGTGGTCCTGGAACCTCGCCATTCCAAACAGCACGAAGAAGCTTGAAACCGCCAAGTCCTTCGTCAAATGGGCGACCTCAAAGAACTATGTGAAGACGGTTGGTGAAAGCGAAGGCTGGGTGGCCGTGCCGCCGGGCACGCGCAAATCCACCTATGAGTTGCCGGAATACAAGAAGGCCGCGCCTTTCGCGGATACCGTGCTGAAGGCGATCATGTCGGCCGATCCGTCCAAGCCGACCAAGGATCCGGTGCCCTATACCGGTGTGCAGTTCGTCGCCATACCGGAGTTCCAGTCCATCGGTACGGTTGTCGGCCAGCAGATCGCGGCAGCCCTCTCCGGCCAGCAGACCGTCGATGCGGCGCTCGAAGGCGCACAGAAACAGGTCGAACGTGACATGACCCGCGCGGGCTACATCAAGTAGCCGCGTCCTCCCGGCGTGCCGCCCGTTCGTCACTTTGGCGGCGGGCGGCATGGGTGGGGCTTTCGCACCCGTCTCCTCATTCCTGTGCTTGTCACAGGAATCTAGCCAGCCCAAGTCCTTGGTTTGGAAGGACTCTCTTGCCGCGTGAGAGCCGTGTCGGCTGCATTCCTGCAACAAGCAGGAATGAGGGGAGTGAGGAAAAGCATCGAACAACAAAAGAGCATGGCCAGATTACCCGCCATGCATCATGGAGATCGACATGAGATTGAAGAACAAGGTCGCGCTGATTACCGGCGCCGCCCGCGGCATCGGCCTTGGTTTTGCGCGGGCTTTTGCCGATGAAGGCGCGAAGGTGATTATCGCCGATATCGATATTGCCCGCGCGACGGCTTCCGCCGCGGCCATCGGCCCTGCCGCCAAGGCCGTGAAGCTGGATGTGACCGATCTTTCCGAGATCGACGCCGTGGTGAAGGCGGTAGATCAGGAATTCGGCGGCATCGACATTCTCGTCAACAATGCCGCGATCTTCGACATGGCGCCGATCAACGGCATTACCGAACGGAGTTATGAGCGGGTCTTCGACATCAATCTCAAGGGACCGCTGTTCATGATGAAGGCGGTTTCCAATGTGATGATCGAGCGGGCGCGCGGTGGCAAGATCATCAATATGGCAAGCCAGGCCGGCCGTCGCGGCGAAGCGCTCGTCACGCTTTATTGCGCTTCCAAGGCGGCGATCATTTCCGCCACGCAGTCGGCGGCGCTCGCGCTCGTCAAGCACGGCATCAATGTCAACGCCATTGCACCGGGCGTGGTGGATGGCGAGCATTGGGAAGTGGTCGATGCGGAATTCGCCAAATGGGAAGGCCTGAAGCCGGGTGAGAAGAAGGCGGCGGTGGCGAAATCCGTGCCGATCGGCCGTTTTGCGACGCCCGATGACATCAAGGGTCTCGCGGTTTTCCTCGCCTCTTCCGACAGCGACTATATTCTCGCCCAGACATATAATGTCGACGGCGGCAACTGGATGAGCTGAAAAGCCGGAGATGACCATGCATGCCATTCAATTCGTCGAGAAGGGACAGGCCGTTCTGGCGGAAGTTCCCGTTGCCGATCTGCCGCCTGGCCACGCGCTCGTGCGGGTCAAGGCTTCGGGGCTTTGCCACACCGATATCGACGTTCTCCACGCGCGTTACGGCGACGGTGCCTTTCCGGTCATTCCGGGGCATGAATATGCCGGTGAAGTTGCGGCCGTGGCCGCCGATGTGACGGGCGTAAAGGCCGGCGACCGGGTGGTGGTCGACCCCAATCTACCGTGCGGCACCTGCCCGAGTTGCAGGAAGGGGCTGACCAATCTGTGCAGCACGCTGAAGGCCTATGGTGTCTCCCATAACGGTGGTTTCGCGGAATTCAGCCTGGTGCGCGCCGATCACCTGCATGGCATCGGCTCCATGCCCTATCATGTCGCGGCGCTGGCCGAACCGCTTGCCTGCGTCGTCAACGGCATGCAGAGCGCGGGTATCGGCGAGAACGGAACGGTGGCTGAAAATGCGCTGGTTTTTGGCGCCGGTCCCATCGGCCTGCTGCTTGCCCTGTCGTTGAAAGCGCGCGGCGTCGAGACGGTGACGATTGCCGATATCAACGAAAGCAGGCTGGCTTTTGCCGAAGGTCTCGGGCTTAAGGTGGCGGTTTCCGGTTCGGAAGCGCTGCTGCGGCAACAGAAGTCTTTCGATGTCGTGGCCGATGCCACCGGTATCGCCCCCGTTGCGGAAGCGATGATCCCGCTGGTTGCCGATGGCGGCACGGCGCTGTTCTTCGGCGTCTGCGCGCCGGATGCCCGCATTTCGGTCGCACCCTTCGAAATCTTCAGGCGTCAGCTGAAGCTTGTCGGTTCGCATTCGTTGAACCGCAACATACCGCAGGCGCTTGCCATTCTGGAAACGGATGGCGATGTCATGGCGCGGCTCGTCTCGCACCGGCTGCCGCTTTCGGAGATGCTGCCGTTCTTTACGAAGAAACCATCCGATCCGGCCACCATGAAAGTGCAATTTGCAGCCGAATGATCGTTTGGTGGTTGATAACCGCAGTCGACCGGCTTTTCGTGCGAAGGCCGGTCGATATAAAGTACCACATGTAATATTTCATGGGGGCAAGCACTTTGGCCAAATCTATCAGGACGATGGAAGAGTTTTCGGAATTCGTCGGCCTTTCGCGCCCGACTGTTTCGAAATACTTCAATGATCCGGCCTCGGTCCGCAAGAAGACCCGGGACGCCATCGAGGATGCGCTGAAGAAATCGGGCTTCAGGCCCAATATTTTCGCCGTCAATCTCAACCGCCGCCGCTCCAATATCATTGGCATCATCATCCCGAATTCCACCGATCCGTTCTATATGGCGCTGACGAGCCGTATCGAGCTCATCGCCAACGAGGCGGGGTTTCTTGCTTTCGTGCTGTCCTCGGATGGCAAGGCGGAAATCGAAGACCGCGCCATCCGCACTTTCAAGTCGATGAATGTCGCCGGCGCGATCATCGCGCCGCTGGGCGTCAAATCCCACCGCGCCACGCTGGAGCAACTCGCTGCCAGCATTCCGATTGTTTATGTCGATTCGCCGCTCGACGAGACCTCGGCCTTTGTCGGCACCGACAACCGCCAGAGTGTGGGGCTGATGGTGGATTATCTCTGCCGCTCGGGCGAGCCGCCCTGTTTCTTCGACATGCCGCAGGTCAATACCAATGCCGCCACGCGTCGCACCGCCTATGAGGAGGCCATGCGGCGCCTTGGTTTCGAGCCGCAGGTGATCAACGTTCCGGATATTGTCACCTGGGATTTCGAGCGTTTCGCCTTCGATGAGGCGGGCCGGCTGCTGGAAGGGGCGGGTTCTCTGCCATCGCGCACCATTCTGTGCGCCAACGACCGTATCGCCTTCGGTGTCATCGCCGCCGCCTTCCAGAAGGGCCTCAGGGTCGGCCATGGTGCGGATTATGACCTCAGGGTCGCCGGCCATGACGATCATCCGCTGTCGCGTTATGCCTGTCCGCCGATTACCACCGTGGCGCAGAATTATAACGAGATCGGCAGGCTGTCGATTGAGCTCCTGTTGCAGAAGCTCGACGAGGAGGCGGATGACACGACGCGGATGCGCGAGCGCATTCTCCTCAGCGCCGATCTGATGCTGCGCAAATCGGCCTGATGATTTGTTAGATAAGCTAAACAAAGAATCTGATTTTCTAAATAGAACTAATATTTGAACGCTCCTACTCTGTTCTCAAGGTTGCTTTGGGAGGCGACCGCGAGAGCCGGCGCAAAGGCGTGCCGGTATCCGGGAGGAACGTCAGATCGTCATGCCGTCCGTGCCGCGAGGAATAAGCCTTCGCAGCCTCGGTGTCGCATGGCCTTCGCCGGGCTGACTGGACATTCTCGCCAGCAATTTCCCCAGCGAAGGATGTCAAAACATGAATCTCTATTCTCTTCTGTCAGCGCGTGCAGCCGGCGGCAAGCCTGTTCGGGTTGGTCTCATCGGCGCGGGCAAGTTCGGCTCCATGGTGCTGGCGCAGGCGCAGCGCATCGCCGGTTTCCACATGGTCGCCGTCGCAGACCTCAATGTCGGCAAGGCGAAGGAATCGCTGGATCGCGTTGGCTGGCCGAAGGAGCGTTACGATGCGAAGAGCTGCGCCGAGGCGCTGAAGAGCGGCAAGACCTATGTGACCGACGATGTGAACGAGCTTTTCGCCTGCGGCGAGATCGAATGCGTGATCGAGGCGACCGGCCATCCGCTGGCCGGCGCGCGCCACGCGCTTGGCGCCATCGATCACAACAAGCATGTCGTCATGGTCAATGTCGAAGCGGATGTCATGGTCGGGCCGATCCTTGCTGAAAAGGCGCGGGCCAAGGGCCTGATCTATTCCATGGCTTACGGCGATCAGCCGGCGCTGATCTGCGAGCTGGTTGACTGGGCGCGCGCCACCGGTTTCGAGGTCGTTTCTGCCGGCAAGGGCATGAATTTCGAGCCGCGTTACCGTTATTCGACGCCGGACACGGTCTGGGGTTATTTCGGCTGGACGGACGAGGAAGTGGCCAAGGGCGACTTCAATCCAAAAATGTACAATTCCTTCACCGACGGCACCAAGGCGGCCATCGAGATGGCGGCCGTCGCCAACGGCACGGGACTGGATTGCCCGGATGACGGTCTGGCTTTTCCGCCCGCCGGCCTGCACGATCTCGCCCGCGTCTTCCGCCCCGCTGCCGATGGCGGCCGTATGTCGCGCTCCGGTCTGGTCGATATTGCTGCGAGCCAGGAGCCGGACGGACGCGAGGTGTTCAACAACATCCGCTATGGTGTTTTCGTCACCTTCAAGGCCCACAATGAATATGCCCGCGCCTGCTTCAAGCAATATGGCCTGCTGACCGATCCGTCCGGCTGGTACGCCTCCATGTGGCGTCCGTTCCACATTATCGGGCTGGAAACCTCGATCAGCGTGCTTTCCGCCGTGCTGCGCAACGAAGCGACCGGTTGCTCCAAGGAGTTCCGCGGCGATGCCGTCGCCACGGCGAAGAAGGATATGCAGCCAGGCGAGATGCTGGACGGCGAGGGCGGATACGCGGTCTGGGCGAACGCCATTCCGGCCACCCGCAGCCTCGATATGAAGGCGCTGCCGATTGGCCTTGCCCATAATGTCAAGCTGAAGCGCGCCATCAAAAAGGACCAGATTGTCAGCTTCGACGATGTGGAACTGGTGAACGACCTCGATGTGGTGAAGTTGCGTCAGGACATGGAAAACCGCTTCCGTCCGCAAAAAGACGCAGCCGCGTGATGGACGGAGAACGGGACATGTCGAAAGGAGCTTTCGTGGTGATCGCGGAATTTCGGGTGAAGCCTGACGCGATGGATGCCTTTCTCGACGCCGCACGCGATGATGCCACCCATTCGGTTCAGGATGAACCGGGTTGCCAGCAATTCGACGTGGTGCGGCCGGAAACGGGGAACAATGTGGTGTTTTACGAGGTCTATAACAGCCGTGAGGCTTTCGACGATCATCTCAAAACACCGCATCTCGACCGGTTTCGCGAGGCCTTTCCCGCCCTTATCGAAGAAGAACTGCCGGTGCGTTTCCTGAACCGGCAATGGCTTTGAAGGATGGGAGCGATGGCAGACATCCGCCGGATCGCCGTTATCGGAACGGGTATCATGGGTGCCCCCATGGCGGGGCGTCTGGCGGAGGCCGGGTTTTCCGTCAAAGCCTGGAACCGAAGCGCTGAAAAAGCTGCGGTTCTGGCGGCAAAAGGCGTGCAGCCGGCGGCCACTGCTGCCGAAGCCGTGGCCGAAGCCGATGTCGTCATCTGCATGCTGAGTTCCGGGCCGGTCTGTGACGAGGTTCTGCTCGGTGCCTCGGGTGTCGTTTCCAACATGAAGCCCGGTGCTATTCTGCTGGTGATGAGTTCCATCCCGGTCGACAGCGCACGGGAACAGGCAGAGGTGGCCAAGGCTTATGGCGTCGCATATGTCGACGCACCGGTTTCCGGCGGTGAAAAGGGAGCGATCGAAGGAACGCTCGCCATCATGGCCGGCGGCGAACAGCAGGATGTGGATGCATTGCGGCCACTCCTCAATTGCCTTGGCCGCGTCACCCATGTCGGGCCGGTGGGCTGCGGCTCATTGGCCAAGCTCGCCAACCAGCTGATCGTCGCCTCGACAATCTGCGCCGTTGCCGAAGCGTTGACGCTGGTTGAAGCGGGGGGAGCCGACCCGGCGCAGGTGCGCCAGGCTTTGCTGGGCGGTTTTGCCGAATCCACCGTTTTCCGCCAGCACGGCAAACGCATGGTGGAAGGCGATTTCCGTCCCGGCGGGCCGGCGAAATATCAGGTGAAGGATACGTCCACGGCGCTGGCCTTCGCCAGAAGCCGGGGCCTCAGACTACCGGTCGGCGAGGAGGTTGACCGGCTGTTCCGCTCCATGGTCCAGCATGGCGCGGGCGAGCTTGATCACAGCGGTGTGATCCTTGAGATTAAGCGCATGAATGCGTTCGGAGGAACGCTCGAAACTGTTTGAGAGACAACAAAGGGAGGAACACATGAAAATTTCAAAACTTTACGGGCTGGCTCTGGCCGCCACCATGCTGGTCGCATCCATCGCGCAGGCCGAAACGCTGACGCTTTCGACGCCCGATGCGGATACGTCCGAAATCACGCTTGCCGCCAACAAGTTTGCCGAGATCGTTTCGAAAAAGACCGATGGCAAGCTCAAGATCAAGGTGTTTCCGAACGGCACGCTTTATGGCGGCGACCCTTCAGCGGGTGTCAAGCAGCTGGCCGGCGGTTCACTCGACATGCTGTTGAACTCGACCTCGCTTTACGCGACCTTCAATCCCAAGTTCACGGCCATCGCCATTCCCTACCAGTTCCGCGATATCGACCAGCTCCGGGTCTATCTCGACAGCGATCTCGGCAAGGAACTTTCCACCGATCTCAGCAAAATCGGCATTCTCGGGCTCGATCTCTGGTCGCGGCCGCTGCGCCAGATCACCAATTCCAAGGCGCCGATCAAGTCGCCGGCCGATCTCAAGGGCATGAAGCTGCGGGTGCCGAACAATCCGCTCTGGGTCGAGTTCTTCGGCGCCATGGGCGCTGCTCCGACGCCTATGGCCTTTGCCGAGGTCTATAATGCTCTCCAGCTCAAGGTGGTCGACGGGCAGGAAAATCCGGTCAACGTGCCGGTCAGCGCCAAGCTTTACGAAGTGCAGAAGTATCTGACGATCAGCAATCACATCGCTGACGCCTGGGTGCTGGGCATGAACCCGGCCCGCTTCGAAGGTCTCGATGAGAACTTCAAGGTCGCGCTGAAGGAAGCAGCCACCGAGACCGAAGCCTGGAAGGCGCAGAATGACGCTGCCGATATCGACAAGTCGCTCGAAACGCTGAAGAAGAACGGCATGGAGGTCAACACGCTGACCGATGACGAACGCAAGGCCTTCGTAGAGGTCGCAGCCGGGCTTTCGGCGAAGTTCTCCGCACTGGTGAAAGATCAGGCTTTCTTCGACAAGACGCAGGCTTTCCTCAAGACGAACTGACGTGTTGCGCCGGTGGATGGCCGGATCTCGGTTCGGCCTTCCCCAACGTCAGCAAGGGTTGCTTTGCCGCAGAGGCAGGGTGGCATTCGTTTTACCGGATATCCGGTTTCAGCAGTGGAAGGGTATTGTCATGAACGATACGAAACCTTCGGTGCTCGGCACCATCGTTAAACTCATCGCCGATGTGGCCGCAGGGGCAGCCTGTGCCGGCATTCTCATCGTCGTTCTTCTTCAGGTCATCGGTCGCCTTGCCGGCAGCCCGCTTCCCTGGACCGAGGAGGCGACGCGTTTCCTCTTCATCTGGATGGTGTTCCTCGGCCTTGCCGCCGGCTTCCGCACCGTTGAAAGCGCCCGTGTGGTGGTGTTCCTGGTGCTGTTTCACCGCTTCTTCCGGCGGCTGGCGGTGCCGATCTATGTCGGTTCCTCGGTGTTCTTCTTCGGCATGATGGGCTGGACGGGCCTGACCATGGTGCGCCAGCAGATCATGATGAACGAGACCGCCGCCACCCTGCCGATCCCCATGTGGACCATCGGCATCGTGTTGCCGGTTTCCGCCATCATCGCCGTGCTGGCCATCATCGAATCGCTGCGCAGCCGCCGGGAGCTCATCGCGCTTCCCGAGCTTGGTCTGCCGGCGGATGAGATCGCCCATGCCGATATCTCCATTTCAGCAGGACATTGAGCCATGTCGGTCTTTCTTCTCGTCGCCTTTTTCGGTCTCAGCATGCTTGGCGTGCCGCTTGCCATCGCGCTCGCGCTCGCGAGTGTCGGCACGCTGTGGCTCTTCACCTCCATGCCCATGGACCTGCTGTCGCAGACGATGTTCTCGTCGATGAACTCCTTCCTCCTCGTCGCCGTGCCGCTTTTCATCCTCGTCGGCACCGTCATGGAACGAGGGCGTGTGGCGGAGCGCATCTTCGATTTCGCCGAGGCCATGGTCGGCTGGCTTCCCGGCGGGCTTGGCCATGTCAACGTCATCTCATCGGTGATCTTTTCCGGCGTCTCCGGCTCGTCCGTCGCCGATATCGCCTCGGTCGGCGCCATCGAGATCAAGGCCATGGAGCGGCACGGCTTTCCGAAGGGTTATGCCGTCGGCATGACGCTCTGCACCTCCACACTCTCCTCGATCATTCCGCCGTCGATCCTGATCGTGATTGCCGGTTCCATCGCCAATGTGTCGATCGGCACGCTGCTGATCGCGGGTCTGGTGCCCGGCCTCTTCATCGCCTTCGCCTTTCTGGTCTTCAACCACTTCTATTCGGTGCATTATGGTTACAATCCGCCGACACCGTTCAATTTCCGTCTGGTGGTCGTCACCGGTCTGCGCGCAATCCTGCCGATGCTGACACCGCTGATCCTCATCATCGGCATTGCCAGCGGCCTGTTCACGCCAACGGAGGCCGCTGCCATCGCGGTGGTTTACGTAGCGGTGCTCGGCGTCATCGTCTATCGTACGCTGCCGGTGCGGGAGCTGCCGGAAATATTGATCTCGACGGCGCGCATTTCCGGCACCATCCTGTTCATCGCCGCCACCTCGCAGCTCGCCGCCTGGGTCTTCACTTTCGATGGCCTGCCGGAGCAGGTCGCCGATCTCCTGAAGGCCATGAATCTCGGGCCAATGACCGGCATGCTCGTCATCTTTGTGTTCCTGCTCATCATCGGCATCTTCATGGAAGCGATCCCGGCGATGTTTATCCTCATCCCGGTGCTGATGCCGCCGGTCGAAGCACTGGGCATCGATCCGATCCATTTCCTGATCGTGACTGTCATGACGCTGACGCTCGGGCTGGTGACGCCACCGGTGGGGGTCTGCCTGTTTGCGGCGGCACAGGTGGCGAACATGAAGATCGAGGATGTCATTCGCGGTTCGCTGGCGCCGATGACGGTGCTGACGCTCGCCATCTTCGCGCTGGTGCTGTTCCCGGTGCTGACGCTCGGGCCAATCCGGCTGATGGGGCTTTATTGACGCGAAAACGGATTGCCTGAAACATCAGACAACGCGACGGGCTTGCCACTCGTCGCGTTGTTTTCGCATCCACTCCAGAAACAGCATGACTTTTCTCTGCCGCAGATGGGAATGCGGGCAGACGATCCATTGGGTGACGAGCTTGATGCGCGGCGCGTCCGTCACGGCCGGCACCAGCATTTTGTCCTGAAGCTCCCGCTCCATCATCAATGTGCTCTCCAGCGCCACGCCAATGCCGAGAACGGCGGCATCGATGGCCATGTGGCTGCGGTCGAACAGCACCCGCCGCCAGCGCTTTTCGGCTGTCACGCCGGCCAGAGGGAACCAGTGGTTCCATTGCGCCTGCGCCTTCACCGAATGGATCAGCCGCTGGTTCTGCAATTCCTCGGGCAGAAATGTACCCGCACCCTTATAATTCGGCGAACAGACCGGCAGGAATTCCTCCTCCACCAGCCCTTCCACGAAGAGGCCCGGCCAGCGGCCATCGCCATGGCGCAGCTCTATATCGACGAGTTCCTGCGAAAAATCGGTGGGCTCGTTGGTGCCGTCAAGGCGCACTTCCAGTTCAGGATGCTCCTCCAGAAACGAGCCGAGACGCGGCAGCAGCCATTTGTTGGATATGGTCGGCGTCGCCCGGATCGTCAGCGTGGTGACAGAGCGGAAGCCGCGAATACTGTCGGTGGCGTCCGATATCTGCTCGATCTGGGCGGTGATCATCGAGAAATACCGCTCGCCCGCTTCCGTCAATGTCACCTTGCGGCCGGTCCGTGCCATCAGGGTCGTGCCGAGCTGGCCTTCCAGCAACTGGATCTGCTGGGAAACGGCCGAAGGGGTGACGCTCAACTCTTCCGCCGCCCGTGAAATGCTGCCCGCCCTTGCCGCGGCGTGGAAAACGAGGATCGATTTTATCGGGATTTGCATGGGTAGGGCTTTGCTCAACGGAATACGGCGGTCACCTGAGTATCACAGGTGACCGCCGTATTGAAAAGCGTTGAACGCGAGGCTTTTAGCGGTGGCTCGGCAGTTTCGGCAGGAACACCGTGAGCAGGCCGAGCAGCGGCATGTAGGAGCAGATGCGGTAGACGAATTCGATGCCTTCCTTATCCGCATAAACGCCCAGAACTGCCGCCCCGATGCCGCCGAAACCGAAGGCGAAACCGAAGAACATGCCGGCGATGAGGCCGACGCGGCCCGGCACCAGTTCCTGCGCGAACACGACGATGGCCGAGAAGGCGGAGGAGAACACGAAGCCGATGACGACGACGAGAATGGCTGTCCAGAACAGGTTCGCATAGGGCAGCAGCAGCGCGAAGGGAATGACGCCGAGGATCGAGAACCAGATGACGACGCGCGAGCCGAAGCGGTCGCCGATCGGGCCGCCGAAGAACACGCCCAGTGCCGAAGCGCCGAGGAAGAGGAACAGCAGAACCTGTGCGTCCTGAACACCAAGACCGAACTTGTCGATGGTGTAGAAGGTGAAGTAGCTGGACAGGCTGGCGAGATAGGCATTCTTGGTAGCGGTCAGAACCACCAGCACCAGAAGCGTCATGATCACCGTGCCACGGGCAAGGGGAAGCGTGCGGCTGGCCGGCGCCTTGCCAACGGTTGCGCGGCGGTGGCGGGTGTACCAGACGCCAACCCAGGAAAGCACGCCAAAACCGACGAGCGCGATCAGCGAGAACCAGCTGAGGCTCGTCTGACCGAGCGGGATGACGATAAAGGCGGCGAGCAGCGGGCCGATGGCCGTGCCGGTATTGCCGCCCACCTGGAAGAATGACTGGGCCAGACCATGGCGGCCGCCGGATGCGAGGCGCGCGACGCGGGAAGCTTCCGGATGGAAGATCGCCGAACCGATGCCGATGAGGCAGGCGCCGATCACCAGAACCTCGAAACTATGGGCAAAAGCAAGCGTGATGAGGCCGGCGCAGGTGGACAGCATGGCGACGGGCAGGGAGAACGGCATCGGCCAGCGATCCGTCACCATGCCGACAACGGGCTGCAGCAGCGAGGCGGTGACCTGAAAAGCGAAGGTAAGCAGGCCGATCTGCACGAAATCGAGCGCGTAATTGGCTTTCAGCAGCGGATAAAGCGACGTCAGCAGCGATTGCATGATGTCGTTCAGCATGTGGCAGAAGCTGGCGGCTGCGATGATTGAAAACGCCGTGCGTTGCGGGTTGAACGCGGTGCTGGTGCTGGCGCTGGTGACAGTGGCCATGATGAATTCCTCTCCGGTTCCCGGCGGAAGGCGGGAAACATGTCTTTATTTCTTCCCGCTTTTATTCATATTGTTTCTGGCCTGCATCTTTGCTCTGGACGATTTTCTTTGTGAGTGGGCCAAATGGCAAAAAACAATTCCATGATCTTCGGCTCCTTTTCTGCCGAAGACCACAACTACATGCTGAATTTGATCGATGGCACCAACGAGCCGGTGCTGGCGATTTCCCGCACCTATGCCAAGGGACATCGCGCACCGGTCCACAGCCATCTGCGGGCGCAGATCTGGCATGCCCGCCGGGGCGTGGTTCTGGTCAGCACCGCCGATGGTCGCTGGATGATACCGCCCGGCCATGGGCTGATTATTCCCGCCGGCCTGGAACACGAGTCGGAAACCATATCGACGGTGGAAATGCAATCGATCTATGTGCATCCCGACCTGTTTCAGGCGGAAGTGCCGCGGGTGGTGGAAATCACCGATCTCGCCTCCAGCCTGATTGCGGAACTGCTGGGCGAAGAGCATGAGCCACCCGCTTTCCATCGGCGCGGTCTGGTGCGGGCGCTGTTGCTGGACGAGATCAACCGTCTGCCGGAACGGCCGCTCGGGCTGCCTTTTCCCGATAATCAGCGTCTGGCGGCGCTGTGCCGTGATTTCCTGAAAAAGCCGGTGGCGCGGGTGGAGATCGATGACTGGGCGGTGGCCATGGGCATCAGCCGGCGCTCGTTTACGCGGCTGTTCCGCAAGGAGCTGGGGTTGAGTTTCGTCACCTGGCGCCAGCAGGCCTGTATCTTCGCCTCCCTGCCGAGACTGGCGGCCGGCGAAGCGGTGACGAATGTGGCGCTGGATGCCGGTTATGAAAACATCCCGGCTTTCACCACCATGTTCCGGCGAATGCTGGGCAGTTCACCAAGGGCCTATCGGCAGGCGGCGCGGCAGCGCAGCGCTGCTTTCGCCGATAATGAAGACTAAGCCGCCGTCGCCCGCATGTCGCGGCGGAAATCGGAAGGCGACATGCCTGCGATCTGGCGAAACGCCTTGTTAAAGGCGCTGACCGAGCCGAAGCCGCTTTCCATGGCGATCTGCAGGATATTGTCCTTGCCGGTCATCAGCATCGCCTGCGCGCGGGAAAGCCGGAGCAGGGTCAGATATTTGATCAGCGTCATGCCGGTGGATTTGCGGAACAGGTTCATCGCATATTTCGGGTGCAGCGAGGCGGCACGGGCAATTTCCGTCGCGTCGATATCGTCGAGAAAATTGGCGGCGATGAAGTCGCACATGCGCACCACGCCGATGGAGGGCGCCATGCCCTCGTCATCCTGTCTGCGTTTTCCATCGAGAGCGGAGGATATGACGGAGTAAGGCTCCAGAAACATCCGCTCGACCCGGAGCAGCAGTTCCTCGACCGCGTGCTGGGCTTTTGCCGGATCGCCCGAGGTGACGTAGCGGAACCAGCGGCCGAAATTTTCTGCATCCGCCCTGTCCGTCTCGGCACTCACCATCGTCGCACCGCCCATCAACTGGCTGGAGACGGCGGCCGGCAGGCGCATGCGGAAGAAATGCACGAGCGGCAGATGCGCGCCTGCATAAAAGGAATCGTCGGAGGAGTGGTCCATCTGATGCGGCTGGCCGCCCCAGAAGATGCACATCTGGCCGGCATTGAGCGTCAGGTCGTGATCGCCCATGCGGTAATGCACCGATCCCGACATGACGTAATTCACTTCCACCTGCGCGTGCCAGTGGGGCCTGAGCATGATGGGCGGGTGATTGTGAAAAAGCTGAAGCGTTGTCGGCATGCCTTCGATGCTGCTCGCACCCGGCTGGTAGAAGGCTCTTTCGGCAATCTTACTTTCCGCCAAATCGATGTTCCCTTTTTACGAGACAGATTTCCTGCCGCCGGTAATGTGCCCATGTTCGCTGAAGAACGGCAATTGAAAAAGGGAGGTTTTCAATGTGCTTGAAATTTCTTGGCGCGTCTACGGCTATGCTGCTTCTCGCAGCCCCGGCTTTCGCGCAAACAGAAACCGTCACCATCTGGAGCTGGAATGTCGCGGCTTCCGCGCTGAAATCCACGGTGGAGGGCTTCAACAAGCAGAACCCGGACATTAAGATCGTCGTTGAAGACCTTGGTAACGATCAGGTTTTTGACAAGACGCTGGCTGCCTGCGCCGCCGGCGGCGATGGGCTGCCGGATATTGTCACCATCGAGAATTTCGAGGCGGAGCTGTTCTGGAGCCGCTTTCCCGATTGTTTCGCCAATCTGACCGAGCTTGGCTATACGCCTGAGAAACAGGCGCTTTTTCCTGATTTCAAGCGCACGGAACTGGAGGTTGACGGCGTCGCCTATGCGGTGCCGTGGGATTCCGGTCCGGTGGCGGTATTTTATCGCCGCGACTTCTATGAGAAGGCAGGCGTCGATCCGGCCACCATCAAAAGCTGGGATGATTTCATCGCCGCCGGCAAGAAGGTCATGGCCGCCAATCCCGGCACCGTCATGGCGCAGGCCGATTTCAATGGCGATAGCGAATGGTTTCGCATGATCGCCAATGAGCAGGGATGCGGTTACTTTTCGACCGATGGCCAGAACATCACCATCAACCAGCCCGCCTGTGTCGCAACCCTTGAAAAGGTCAAGGAAATGAAAGACGCCGGCATCATCACGGCGGCGATCTGGGATGAGAAAATCCAGGCCAATACGGCCGGCAAGGCCGCCAGCCAGATGTATGGCGCCTGGTATGAGGGCACGGTTCGTTCCGGCTCTCCTGATCTTTCCGGCAAATGGGGCGTCTATCTGATGCCGAGCCTGACGCCGGATGGTCCGCACGCCGCCAACCTCGGCGGCTCGTCGCTGGCGATCAGTTCGACGTCCGAGCACAAGGAAGCCGCATGGAAATACATCGATTACGCGCTCACCACCAATGAAGGCCAGGTGACGATGCTGAAATCCTTTGGCCTCGTTCCTTCGCTGCTCTCAGCCATCGACGATCCTTTCGTCAAGGAAAAGCAGGCCTATTGGGGCGGACAGGCGGTGTGGACCGATATTCTCGCCACCCTGCCGAAGATCGTGCCCAGCCGCGGCACGGCGTTCCAGTCGGATGCGGATGCGATCTACAAGGCGACGCAGACGAAATATTTCGCGGGCGGTTATCCCGACGCGAAAGCGGCGCTCGACGATGCGGCCAAGCAGATCGAAACGGCCACCGGTTTGCCGGTCGCGGAGTAAGCCGGCGGCTGTTTATGGCCAAGCGGGTGCTACGAGCTTCTTCTCCCCGAGGGGGAAAAGTCCGCGGCAGCGGGATGAGGGGGCGACGGTAGCGATATACGGAGAGCTTGCCCCCTCATCCGACCCTTCGGGCCACCTTCTCCCCTTCGGGGAGAAGAAATAGGCCGCGCCGTTTTGCAAAGGCATTCCCCTCATAGGGGCGCGCTCTTTCTGAAGCTTTTCCATTTATCCGGCCCATCGTCCGGCATCTGGAGGTCACCATGCCGTCTAGGAACAGGATCGCTTATGCGTTCCTTGCGCCCTATCTCCTGATTTTCGCCACCTTCTGGGTCTGGCCGATCATCAGCTCGTTCATGCTGTCGTTCCAGAATACCCGCATCAACCCATGGCGGTTTGCGCCTTCCATGAACTGGGGGCGGCTCGTTTCCGATCCGGCCTTTTATAACGCGCTCTATAACACGCTGATCATTCTGGTCATTCAGGTGCCCGTGATGATCGCGCTCGCCACCGTCATGGCGGTGCTGTTGAATTCGCCGCTCCTAAAGGCGCGGCCGCTTTATCGATTTGCCTTTTTTGCGCCTGTCGTCGTTGGCGAGGTGGCCTATGCGGCGGTGTTCCGGCTGATGTTCAGCGCCGATTTCGGCATCATCAACAAGCTCATCACCTCAGTCGGACTTTCGCCCGTCTCGTGGTTCGACAATGCCAATGCGGCCATGGCACTGGTCATCATCGCGGTTACCTGGCGCTGGGCGGGATATAACGCCATCATCATTCTGGCCGGGCTGCAATCGATCCCCGGCGATGTCTATGAGGCGGCGACGCTGGACAAGGTCAGCAAGCGTCAGCAGTTCTTTTATATCACCCTGCCGTTGCTTAAACCCATCATCCTGTTCTGCGTCGTGCTGTCGGTCATCGGCACCATGCAGCTGTTTGCCGAACCCTTCCTCATCACCAACAGGGGCGGGCCGGGCGGCGGCACGGAGACGCTGGGGCTGTTCCTTTATCGGCAGGGCTTCACTTCGCTCAATTTCGGCTACGCCTCGGCCATTGCCTACACCATGGCGGCGCTCGCCATCGCCATTTCGCTGCTTAATCTCTGGGTCGGGAGGGAGCCGAAATGAGATCGAAATCGAGATCGCTTTTCTGGCAGAAGATCGCGCTGCATGCGGCGCTGACACCCCTCGCCATCATCTGGCTGTTTCCGCTGTGGATGATGTTCGTTTTTTCGACCATGCCGGATTACGGCATTTTCAGCCCGGATATCGTGCTGGTGCCCTCCACCAACTTCGTCGAGAATTTCAACAACCTGCAGGCGGACACCAATTTCCTCAGGGCCATGTTCATCTCGATCACCGTCGCCGTCATTTACACCGTGCTTTCGGTGTTCCTGACGTCGATGGCCGGTTGGGCGCTGGCGCGTTACCGTTTTGCGGGACGCGGGGTGGTGATCGCCATCATTCTCGGCACCATCACTTTGCCTTTTGCCGTCGTCGTCATTCCGCAATTCATCATGGTGGCGCGGGAATTCAAGCTTGCCAACACTTGGGTCGCGCTGATCGTGCCGCCGCTGTTCAACTCGCTCGGCGTGCTGTTCATGCGGCAATCCTTCTCGATGATGCCGACGGAGCTTTTCGATGCGGCGCGGGTGGAAGGCGTGAAGGAATGGCAGATCTTCCTGCGCATCGCTTTGCCGCTGGCGCGGCCCACCATGGCGGCGCTGTCGATCATTCTCTTCCTGGCCTCGTGGAACAATTATCTCTGGCCGCTTCTCATCAATTCCCGCCCAGGAATGATGACCGCACCCGTGGCGCTTGGCACCCTCATCGGGCTGACCAAAGTGTCATGGGGCGGCATCATGGCCGGCGCGGTGCTGCTCACCGCACCCATTCTCGTGGTTTTCGTGGCTTTGCAGCGTCACTTCATCGCCGGCATTTCCGCCGGGGCAGTCAAGTAAGGGGGCCGCATGGCGGAACTTTCGCTCAACAACGTGGTCAAGCGTTACGGCGCGCTGGAAGTGATCCATGGCGCAAATCTGGAGGTGAAGGATGGCGAGTTCGTCGTGTTCGTCGGCCCCTCCGGCTGCGGCAAATCCACGCTTCTCAGAATGATCGCCGGGCTGGAGGATATTTCCGGTGGCGATATCGTGATTGGCGGCAGGACGGTGAGTGATGCCGACCCGGCCGATCGCGGCATTGCCATGGTGTTCCAGTCCTATGCGCTTTATCCGCATATGACCGTTGCCGAAAACCTCTCCTTCGGCCTCCGGATGAACGGCAACCCGAAGGCCGATACGCAAAAGCGGGTCAACCGCGCCGCCGAAATCCTGCAGATCAACGAGTTGATGCAGCGCCGGCCGAAGCAGCTTTCCGGCGGCCAGCGCCAGCGCGTCGCCATCGGCCGCGCCATCGTGCGCGAACCGCAGGTCTTCCTGTTCGATGAGCCATTGTCCAACCTCGATGCCGAATTGCGGGTGCAGATGCGCGTGGAAATCTCGCGCCTGCACAAGCAGCTCGGCACCACGATGATCTATGTGACGCATGACCAGACCGAGGCGATGACGCTGGCCGACAAGATCGTTGTGCTGCGGGCGGGCAATATCGAGCAGGTCGGCGCGCCGCTCGATCTCTACGATGATCCCGCCAACCGCTTCGTTGCCGGTTTCGTTGGGTCGCCGAAGATGAATTTCCTCGACGCCACCATCATCGGTAGCGGCGCGGAGAGCGTTACGCTCTCGCTCGACAGCGATCCTGCGGTGCGGCTGAGCCTGCCGGTGAAAAGCCGTTTGAGCGAGGGAGCCAAGGTTTCGCTCGGCATCCGGCCGGAACATTTTGACGATGCGGGCGCGGGCGATGCCGATCTCACCGTGCATGTCGATGTCGCCGAACATCTCGGCAATACCAGCTACGTCTATGCCCGAACCGAAGGCGGCGAGCAGCTCATCATCGAGCGGCCGGAGTCGCGCGATGTGGGCAATCGTGACCGGCTGACGGTCGGCCTTTCCGCCCGCCGGGCTTTCCTTTTTGACAGCAGGGGCGAACGCCTGCGCTGAACCCTTTCCCAAGCACCCAAGACTGATATGAAGGACGAGGATTTCATGACGACCGAACAACCGATCCGCTGGGGCATCATCGGCCCGGGTACCATCGCCAGAACTTTTGCTGACGGTATCGCCCATTCCCGCACCGGCAGGTTAGAGGCCATCGCCACCCGCAACCCGGACAAGCCGGGCCTTGCCGAAGCTTTTTCCGGTGCGCGCATTATCAAGGGTTACGACGCGCTGCTTGCCGATCCCGATATCGACGCCGTCTATATCGCCACACCCCATACCGGCCATGCCGAATGGGCAATCAAGGCAATCCGGGCGGGTAAAAACGTGCTGGTGGAAAAGCCCATCGCGCTTTCCGCCTATGATGCCGACGCCATTTTCCACGAGGCGAAAAAGGCCGGTGTCTTCGCGGGCGAAGCCTATATGTATCGCCTGCACCCGCAGACGTCGAAATTGCTGGAACTGGTGAAAGCCCGGGCGGTGGGCGATATCCGCATCATCCGCTCCAGCTTCGGTTTCAACATGGGCTCGTTCCGGGCCGATCACCGGCTGTTCGCCAATGAAACGGCGGGCGGCGGCATTCTCGATGTCGGCGGTTATCCGGTTTCCATGGTGCGGATGATCGCCGGCGCCGTGGATGGAAAACCTTTCGCCGAACCGGAAAAAGTGGCGGGCGCCGCCCATCTCGGCCAGTCGGGTGTCGATGAATGGGCCTCGGCCGTGCTGAAATTCGCAAACGGCATTGTCGCGGAAGTCTCGTGCTCGATCATGGCGGCGCAGGACAATGTGCTGCGCATCATCGGCTCGGAGGGCCGTATCGAGGTCAAGGATTTCTGGTTCGCCGCCGGCCACAAGGGCGGCACCGGGCGGATCGATATCATCAGGGGCGACAAGGTGGAAACCATCGAGTTGCCGGAGGATCGCTGGCTTTATTCCTTCGAGGTCGACGCGGCCGGCGAGGCGATCCGGCAGGGAAAAAAGGAATTCGATGCACCCGGCATGGCCTGGGCGGACAGCCTCGGCAATCTGCGTGTCATGGATCAATGGCGGGCTTCCGTCGGGCTCGAATACAGCATTGAAAAAGCAACGTTGCGCGTTGCCAATATTGCCGGCGGCAAGGTCGTGGCCGGAAACGCAGTGCCGAAGCGGCAGATTCCGGGCCTTGCCAAACCCGCTTCCGTGGTCGCGCTCGGTTTCGAATTCTTCCCCAATTTCGCTTCTGCATCCCTGACGCTGGATGCCTTTTACGAGGCGGGCGGCAATCTCTTCGATACGGCCTATGTTTATGGCGCAGGCAGGACGGAGACGATTTTCGGCGACTGGCACACCAGCCGCAACGTGCCGCGTGAAGAGATCGTGCTGATCGGCAAGGGTGCACATTCGCCGCTCTGCTATCCTGACATGATCGGAAAGCAGCTCGATCAGTCGCTCGCGCGGCTGAAGACGGATTATGTCGATGCCTATTTCATGCATCGCGATAATCTGGAGGTTCCGGTCGGCGAGTTCGTCGATGCCATGGATGCCGAAGTCCGGCACGGACGCATTCGCGGCATTTTCGGCGGCTCCAACTGGACGCGCGAGCGCATGGATGAGGCGGCCGCCTATGCTGCGAAGAATGGCAAGCAGGCTCCGGCCGCGCTCTCCAACAATTTCTCGCTGGCGGAAATGCTCGATCCCATCTGGGCGGGCTGCGTTGCTGCATCAGACGATGAGTGGAAGCAATGGCTGAAATCGCGCCAGATTCCCAATTTCGCCTGGTCCAGCCAGGGGCGCGGATTTTTCACGGACAGGGCAGGGCGCGACAAGCATGACGATGAAGAAATCGTCCGCGTCTGGTATTCCGACCGCAACTTCGTCCGCCGCGACCGGGCGATAGAGCTCGCGCAGAAACTCGGCCGCCACCCGATCCATATTGCGCTCGCTTATGTCATCGCCCAGCCTTTCCCGGTCATTCCGCTGATCGGGCCGCGCACGATTGCGGAGCTGGAAGACAGTCTTTCGGCGCTGGATATCAGGCTGACGGCCGAGCAGGTGACGTGGCTGGAGGCGTGAGAGGCAATGAGACGGCGGATTTATCCGCCGCTCATTCGGATAGTGCAAGGCGTTGCGGCATATTTCTTCTCCCCGCCGGGGAGAAGGTGGCCCGAAGGGTCGGATGAGGGGGCAAGCTCTCGGTTTATCTCTATCCTTGCCCCCTCATCCCGCTGCCGCGGACTTCTCCCCGGCGGGGAGAAGAAACAGGCGGTAACCGCTCGTTCCAACTGGCGATCTTCGAGGTGGAGATGTTATCTTCCACCTTCATTCCTTCCCCGGTGACTGCTAAAGCGTAGGCTCATAAACCGTGCGGCCTGGCATTGCAGGCAAATGATATACCGGGGTTCCCATGAGCGATATCGACCGAAGCCGTGCCCAGCAACTGATGCGGGAAGCGGATATCGAGGCGCTGGTGCTGTTCCAACCCGAAGCCTTCCGTTATGCGGTCGGCGCCCATGCCGGTGTCGCGACCATGTGGGGCAGGGCGGGTTCGGCGATTGCGCTGGTGCCGGCCGATGCCGATGCGCCAATTGCGGCTGTCGTCAGCGATCATGCCGCCTCGCTTGTCAGAAGGGCCGCGCCGGATATCGATCTGCGCTGCCATCGCATCTGGATCGATATGGTCGATCTGTCGGGCGCCGAAACCATCGCGCAGGTGGACGATGCCTATCGCCGCAACAATTCCGGTGGCCCTAGGCCGGAAACATTCGACCGCGCTGCCTGTTTCGGCCTGCTGGCTGACCTGCTGCGGGAGCGCGGGCTGTCGGCGGCGCGCATTGGCGCAGACCTCGAATTCATGCCCGCCGCCGATTTTCTGGCGCTGCGTCAGGCGCTGCCCGATGTCGATTGGGTTGATGGATCGCCCGTGCTGCGCCGCCTGCGCGCCGTGAAATCCGAGCGTGAGATCGAGCTTCTGAGGCGCGCGGCTGCGGCGGCAGAGGCCGGGCTGGTCGCGATGGCCGCTGCCGTCAGGCCTGGCGCGGCGCTCGGCGGGCTTTCCGCCGCCTGGAAGGCCGGCGCGCAGGCCCATGCCGCGAAATCCGGGTTTTCGCTGAGCGGCCATTGGGACTACATATCCGTCGGACCCGCTTTGTCGGATATGGCGGTTGTTACGCCGGGTGCGCTCATCAAGGCCGATGTCGGCACGCTGGTCGACGGTTATTCATCGGATGGCGCGCGGAGTTTTTCGTGGGGGCCGGTCTCGCCGCTGGCCGCCGATGTTTTCAGCGCCCTGGAGGCGGCCTTTGCCAGCGGGCTCGAAGTGATTCGTCCCGGCAATACATTCGGTGCTGTGCACGCCGCCATGCTGGCCTCGATGCGCAGGCAAGGTTTCAGCGAATATTATCGCGGCCATTTCGGCCATTCCGTCGGCGGTGGCGTGGGCATCGAGGAATGGCCGTTCTTTTCCCATGACAATCCGGAAATCATTCTTCCCGGCATGGTCGTGGCGCTCGAAGCGCCGTTTTATGGCGAAGGGCTGGGCGCGCTGATGATCGAGGACCAGTTCCTCGTCACCTCCTCCGGCGCGGAATGCATGAACAGCCTGCCGCGCACCATGCGGGATTTATCGGCGGACTGAGCGCCGGATCAGAGGAAATCGTCGCGGCGCGGGGTAAAGCAGTCGATCAGCTCGCCCTCTTCCAGACACAGGCAGCCGTGCTCGATATGGCCGGGAATGACGAGGCTATCGCCCTTCTGAAGGTCGTAGGCCTCACCGTCGCGATAAAAGCGGAAGCTGCCACTGGCGACATAGGTGGATTGCACATGCGGATGGCTGTGCAGCCTGCCTTCGGCGCCGGTCTTGAAGCGGAAGGAGACCACCATCAGTTCCGGCGCTTCGGAAAGCACGGTGCGCTCCACGCCATCGTCGGGGGAAACGGTGGGGAAGGTCGGAAGCTGCTGCATATCGTTCTCCTCAGTCATGCAATGCGGTTTAAACAGGTAGTCTCAGCGCGGCGCGCGCAGCATGGAGCGATAACGCGTCTGGCTGCTTTTCAGGTGGCTGCGCATGGCGCTGCGCGCCGCCTCCTCGTCGCCGTCCTGTATCGCGATCAGGATCGCTTCATGTTCACCGACGAGCCGGGCGAGATCGGCGGGCGAAAGCACAGTTTCCGTGCCGTTTTCGGCCACGGCGCGGCGCGGAATGAGGGTGGGGCCGAGCACCTGCAGAAACTCGCTGAAGCGGGGATTGTTGGTCGCTTCGGCAATGGCGAGATGGAAGGCGAAATCGGCCTCTGCTGTCGGCACGCCCCTGGTGGCGCTGGCGCGGAAGGCATCGAAGGCCTCGATGATCTTTTCCTCCTGCGCCGGCGAGCGGCGAATGGCGGCGAGACCGGCGGCGTCACCTTCCACGGCGGTGCGCAATTCCAGCATTTCGATCAGCGACGAGACGCGCGCAAGATCGACATTGTGGAAGGGGCGCCGCTCAGTGGGTGCGGGTTCCAGTACGAAAACACCAGCGCCCTGACGCGGCTCGACCAGACCGTCGGATCGCAGCGAGGCGATTGCCTCCCGCACCACGGTACGGCTGACACCGAATTCCTGCGTCATCTGCGCTTCGGAGGGAAGGCGCTCACCCGTCTTGTAACGACCCTTGGCGATCTGGCTGCGGAGTTCCTCCGAAACCTTCACCACAAGCGTTCTGCCTTGTGGAGCTGCCGGTTCGAAGCTTGTCGCTTTTGTCATCTTGGTCGCCGTTCTAAAAAATGTCGGTTGCGTGCACCGTTCCTCGATACGTCATTCGCGGCCTGGCATGCAATCCCGCCGTTTTAGCGGGAAAGGTCCGTGCGACATGTCACGTCTCCTTGAAGATCGGGTTGTCGACAAACACGCCACCCTGAAAGCGGACTAGCGCGTCGCTCGGGTCCGGTTTGGGAACTGTCCGGGCGATGTGCTCCCGGAAGGCCTCGGCATTGTCCTTCGGTTTCCATCCCAGAAAGCCGAGATGCGAATTGTCCCACCAGCTCGCATCGTTGGCCGACGCACCCCAGACGACCGGGCAGCCGAGAACGGGTGCGCGAAACGCCGCTTCGATCAGCGACACGAAATCGTCATGAGAAAACCAGGTGGACAGCATGCGGTAATTGTTGGGTTCCGGCGTGCAGGAGCCGATGCGCACAAGCGCCGTCTCCTGTCCGAATTTCTCGAAATACAGGCGGGCGAGGTTTTCGCCGAAACATTTGGACACGCCGTAGAGGCCGTCCGGGCGGAAGGGAACATCGGGACCAAGCCGTTCGGTCTGGGGATAATAGCCGATCGTATGGTTGGAGCTGGCGAAAACAATTCGCGGCTGGCCGTGGGCGCGGGCGGCCTCGTAGAGATTATAAAGTCCGATGATGTTGCCTTGAAGGATTTGTTCGAAAGGCTTCTCCACCGATATGCCGCCAAGGTGAACGATGCCGTCGCAACCGGCAACCATGGCGTCAACGGCTTCTGCATCCGCAAGGTCGCATTGCATGCATTCCTCGTTCGGGCCTGCCGGATCGAGCGGGGCGAGATCGGCAAGGCGAATGGTCTCGGCCATCGATGCAAGGCGTTTGCGCATAACGCGGCCAAGCTGGCCCGCAGCACCGGTAACAAGAAGCCGTTTCATTGCCATTCTCCCTCAGCGTTGCACGTCCCTGGCGTGGTCGAGATATGCCTATGCCTCTTGACCTTGTCATACAGATCGTACAAAAAGCGGATAACATATATTATGTGCCATACGCAACAATCATGAAGGATGAGTTTGATGTTGACCGTCGAAACAAGGCAGGCCGTGAACCCGGAATATGCAAAAACGCTGGATACCGAAGGGCTCCGCCGGCATTTCCTCGCCAACGACATGTTTCGTTCCGGCGAAATCAGGCTGATCTACACCCATTATGACCGCTTCGTGATGGGCGGCGCGGTGCCGAACGGTGCGCCGCTGACGCTGGACAAGGTGGAAGAGACCAAAACGCCGTCCTTCCTCGACCGGCGCGAGATGGGCATCGTCAATGTGGGCGAGACCGGCACGGTCAGCGCCGGCGGCGAGACCTATACCCTCAATCGCGGCGATGTGCTTTATCTCGGCGCAGGCAGCGGTGCGGTGACCTTTGACGGGGCAGGGCGATTCTACATCACCTCCTGCCCGGCGCATCGCAGCCTGCCGGCGAAGCTCGTGACACTGGCCAATAGCAAGGAGGTCAAGCTCGGCGCGACCGAAACCTCCAACAAGCGCACCATCAACCAGTTCATCCATCCGCTGGTCATGGAAAGCTGCCAGCTGGTGCTGGGGTATACGACGCTGGAGGACGGCTCGGTCTGGAACACCATTCCTTCCCACATTCACGATCGCCGCATGGAGGCCTATCTCTATTTCGGCATGGATGAGAAGTCGCGCGTGCTGCATCTGATGGGTGAGCCGCAGGAAACCCGGCATCTGTTCATTTCGAATGAAGAGGGTGCGATTTCTCCGCCCTGGTCCATCCATTCCGGCGCCGGCATCGGTTCTTACACCTTCATCTGGGCTATGGCGGGAGACAATGTCGATTACACCGACATGGACTTCATCCAGCCGGGAGATCTGAAATGAAGAATCCCTTTTCGCTTCAGGGGCGTAAAGCGCTCGTCACCGGCGCGAATACGGGGCTTGGCCAGGCAATTGCGGTGGGGCTCGCGGCTGCCGGCGCAGAGGTGGTCTGCGCCGCCCGCCGCGCGCCGGATGAAACGCTGGAGATGATCGCCAGGGACGGCGGCAGGGCCAGCGCATTATCTATCGATTTTGCAGATCCGCTGGCGGCGAAGGACAGTTTTGCCGGCGCCGGTTTCGATATTCTCGTCAACAATGCCGGCATTATCCGCCGTGCCGATTCCGTTGAGTTTTCCGAACTCGACTGGGACGAGGTGATGGACGTCAATCTCAAGGCGCTGTTTTTCACCACCCAGGCTTTTGCGAAAGAGTTGCTGGCGAAAGGCCGGTCCGGCAAGGTGGTCAATATCGCTTCGCTCCTCTCCTTTCAGGGCGGTATTCGCGTGCCGTCCTATACGGCGGCGAAACATGGCGTCGCCGGCCTCACCAAGCTTCTGGCGAATGAGTGGGCGGCAAAGGGCATCAATGTGAATGCGATTGCGCCCGGCTACATCGAAACCAACAATACCGAGGCGCTACGTGCGGATGCAGCCCGCAACAAGGCCATTCTCGAGCGTATTCCGGCCGGCCGCTGGGGCCATTCCGACGATATAGCCGGGGCGGCGGTTTTCCTTGCCTCGCCGGCGGCGGATTATGTGCATGGCGCCATTCTCAATGTCGATGGCGGCTGGCTGGCGCGCTGATCTGTTACAGATTTCAACAATTCATCATACAACATGTATGATGAATTGTTGACAAGCATGCGGCAACCGGGTTAGGTGGCTTCCAGTCAATGAATTTGCAAAGGAATACCAAACATGAACCCTGAACAAATCAAGACGGCGCTCGGCTCCGGCCTGTTGTCTTTCCCGGTCACCCATTTCGATTCCGAGGGCCGTTTCGCCCAGGACAGTTACAGGGCGCATGTCGAATGGCTTGCCGGTTATAAAGCGCCGGTGCTGTTTGCCGCTGGCGGCACGGGTGAGTTCTTCTCGCTGAAGCCGGATGAAATTCCGACCATCGTTTCCGCCGCCAAGGATGTGGCCGGTGAAACCGCCATCGTTTCCGGCTGCGGTTACGGCACCGAGATTGCCGTTGATATCGCCCGCTCGGTCGAAAAGGTCGGCGCGGACGGCATCCTGCTTCTGCCGCATTACCTTATCGATGCGCCGCAGGAAGGCCTTTACGCCCACATCAAGAAGGTGTGTCAGTCGGTCGGCATCGGCGTCATGGTTTATAACCGTGACAATTCCGTGCTGCAGGCGGATACGCTGGCGCGTCTCTGCGACGAATGCCCGAACCTCGTCGGCTTCAAGGACGGCACCGGCGATATCGGTCTCGTTCGCCAGATCACCGCCAAGATGGGTGATCGCCTGATGTATCTCGGCGGCATGCCGACGGCGGAACTGTTTGCCGAAGCCTATCTCGGCGCCGGTTTCACCACCTATTCCTCGGCTGTCTTCAACTTCGTGCCGGGCCTTGCCAATGAATTCTACGCCGCGCTGCGCGCCGGCGAACGCGCCACCTGCGAGCGTATCCTGACGGAATTCTTCTATCCGTTCATGGCGATCCGCAACCGCGCCAAGGGTTATGCCGTCTCCGCCGTCAAGGCAGGCGTGCGCCTGCAGGGCTTCAACGCCGGTCCGGTGCGTGCGCCGCTGAAGGATCTGACCAATGAGGAAATCGGCATGCTCGACGCCTTGATCGGCACGCATAAGCGCAAAGCCTGATTTGGAGGCCTGATCGAGACAAGCGGGAGGGGAGCCATGAAGATCACAGCGGTGCGCACGCATCTGCTCGAACACCGGCTGGACACGCCGTTCGAAAGCGCATCCATGCGTTTTGACCGCCGCGCCCATATTCTGGTGGAAATCGAATGCGACGACGGAACCGTCGGCTGGGGCGAATGCCTCGGACCGGCGCGGCCGAACGCCGCCGTGGTTCAGGCCTATTCCGGCTGGCTCATCGGCCAGGACCCGCGTGAGACCGAGAAGATCTGGGCCGTGCTTTATAATGCCCTGCGCGATCAGGGCCAGCGCGGCCTCAGCCTCACGGCCCTGTCCGGCATCGATATCGCGCTGTGGGACATCAAGGGCAAGCATTATGGCGCTTCCATCTCGATGCTGCTCGGCGGGCGCTGGCGCGAAAGCGTGCGCGCCTATGCCACCGGCAGCTTCAAGCGCGATGGCGTCGACCGCGTTTCCGACAATGCCTCCGAGATGGCGGAGCGTCGGGCGGACGGCTTTCATGCCTGCAAGATCAAGATCGGCTTCGGCATAGAGGAAGACCTCCACGTCATCGCCGCCGTGCGCGAGGCGATTGGGCCGGATATGCGGCTGATGATTGACGCCAATCACGGCTACACCGTCACCGAGGCCATCGCGCTCGGCAACCGCGCCGCCGACTATGGTATCGACTGGTTCGAGGAGCCGGTGGTTCCCGAGCAGCTCGATGCCTATGCCCGGGTGCGGGCCGGCCAGCCGATCCCGGTTGCGGGCGGCGAGACCTGGCACGGGCGTTATGGCATGTGGCAGGCGCTTTCCGCCGGCGCCGTGGATATTCTCCAGCCCGATCTCTGCGGCTGCGGCGGCTTTTCCGAAACACAGAAGATTGCGGCGCTCGCCACGCTGCACGGCGTGCGCATTGTGCCACATGTCTGGGGCACCGGCGTACAGATTGCCGCCGCCCTTCAATTCATGGCGGCGATGACGCCCGATCCGGTGCGGGTCAATCCCATTGAGCCGATCATGGAATTCGACCGTACCTATAATCCGTTCCGGCAGGCCGTGCTGAGCGAGCCGATAGAGGCGGTAAACGGCGTCGTCACGATCCCGAACGGCCCCGGCCTCGGATTAGAGATCAACCGCGACGCATTGCTTGAATTCAGGATGCCAGACCCGTGAGCGAACTTGTCAGAAAACTGAGCGGCACAGCGCCCCGGCCCGCTTTCCCGAAAGGCGCCGTCGATACGCAGATGCATCTCTATCTGCCCCACTATCCCGCCCTGCCTAGTGGACCGGGCCTGCCGCCGGGCGCTCTGCCCGGACCGGAGGATTATCGCAGCCTCATGCAATGGCTCGGCATCGACCGGGTCATCATCACCCAGGGCAACGCCCATCAGCGCGATAACGGCAACACACTCGCCTGTGTCGCGGAAATGGGCGAGGCGGCCCGCGCGGTGGTCATCATCGATGCGGGAACGACCGAAAAGGACATGGAAAAGCTTGCCGCCTCAGGGGCCGTCGGTGCGCGTATCATGGATCTGCCGGGTGGTGCGGTGAATCTTTCCGAGCTGGAAGCCGTGGACGAGCGCGCGCACGCGGCCGACTGGATGGTGGCGGTGCAATTCGACGGCAATACGCTGCTCGATCACCTGCCGCGCCTTCAGAACATCCGCTCGCGCTGGGTGTTCGATCACCACGGCAAGTTCTTCAAGGGCATCAGAACCGATGGCCCGGAAATGGCGGCGCTTCTGAAACTCATCGACCGCGGCAATCTCTGGTTCAAGTTCGCCGGCGTCTACGAAAGCTCGCGTGAGAGCTGGCCCTATGAGGACATCGCCGCCTTTTCGCGCGTCATCGCCGCCCATGCGCCGGAGCGCATCGTCTGGGGCACAAACTGGCCGCATAACTCCATCCGCGAGACTGCGGCCTATCCCGACGATGCTCGCCTTGCGGAAGTTATACTCGGCTGGCTGCCGGATGAAGCGGCGCGGCATCGCGCGCTGGTGGAAAACCCGGAAGCGCTGTTCAAGCTGCCGCCAGTCACGGCGGGATAGGTCAATCGGGGATGGCTGGGGAAGGGAGGTCCCCATCGTCCTTTTAAACTGAAAGGTCTTTGCATGCCGGCCCGGATGGGCGTGAAAAATACGGTCCGATAGCCTTGGAGGGGCTGGATCGTTTCAACAATGGAGGAGGAAAGCATGAAAAAGATTGCAAGCATGATGTGCGTCGCGATGGGGATCGCGCTCGCCGGTGTTTCCGCCAAGGCGCAGGAAATCACCTTGCGTTCTGCCGATATTCATCCCGACGGTTATCCGACGGTCGAAGCCGTGAAATATATGGGCGAGCTTCTGGCCGAGCGCACCAAGGGCCGCATCAAGATACAGGTCATGAACAATTCCGTTCTCGGCGGCGAGAAGGATACCATCGAGCAGACCCGCTTCGGCGTCATCGACATGAACCGCGTCAATGCCGCGCCTTTCAACAATCTGGTCAAGGAAACCACCGTTCTTGGCCTGCCTTTCCTGTTTCGCTCGACGGAGCACATGCACAACACGGTTGACGGCCCGATAGGCGATGAGGTTCTGGCGGCCTTCGAACCGCACGGCCTCGTCGGTCTCGCCTTTTACGATTCCGGCGCACGGTCCTTCTACACCACCAAAAAGCCCATCGAAAAACTCGCGGACCTGAAGGGCCTGAAAATCCGCGTGCAGCAGTCGGATCTGTGGATTTCGATGATGCAGGCTTTCGGCGCCAACCCGACGCCGATGCCGATGGGCGAGGTCTATTCCTCGCTTGAAACCGGCGTTGTCGACGGTGCGGAAAACAACTGGCCCTCTTACGAATCCGCCCGTCACTACGAGGTAGCGAAAAACTACTCCCTGACGGAACATTCGCTGAACCCGGAAATCCTCGTCATTTCGAAGGTCTCTTACGACAAGCTCTCTCCGGAAGATCAGAAGCTGTTGCGTCAGGCGGCCAAGGATTCCGTCGGCAAGATGCGTGAACTCTGGAGCGCCCGCGAAAAGGCATCGGAAGAAAAGGTCCGCGCCGGTGGCGTCAATGTCATCAAGGTCAACAAGGAGGAATTCGCTGCCGCGATGGGTCCGGTCTACGACAAGTTCGTCACCGATCCGAAGATGAAAGACCTTCTGGAACGGGTGAAAGCGGTCAAATAATGCGCGGAAAACCGGCCCTGGGAACAGGGCCGGTTTTCTTTTGTCGCCGTTGACGCGGAGGAACAGACAATGCGAAATTTCATGCGGGCCATTCGCCCCTTTCTCGGCGCGCTCAGCCACGCGTCGCTCTATATTGCCGGTATCGGCATGATCGCCATGACGCTTATCGTCGGCTGGCAGGTCTTTGCGCGGTATATTCTCAACGATTCACCCAGCTGGTCGGAGCCGCTGTCGCTGCATCTCATGTCGTGGTTCATCATGCTGGGGGCGGCAGTGGGCGTGCGCGAGAGCGTGCATCTGGGGCTTGATATTTTGCGCTACATGATGCCGCCGCGCGTGCAGAAGGGCATGGACCTGACAAGCCTTGCGCTGATCTTCTTCTTCGGTGCCGGCATGGCCTGGTATGGCACCTCGCTTTCCATGGGCACATGGACGGCGACGATCCCAGTTCTCGGCTGGCCGGGCGGCACGGATTTCTTCCCGCTGATCGGCGGCGGTTTCCTCATCGCGCTGTTTGCGGCTGAACGTTTCGTCGATCTCGCCATCGGCGAGGAGATTGCGGCCGACGTGATCGTGCAGGAGGCCGCATAAATGGCTTACACCATTCTCTTCGGGGTCTTCACCCTGCTGATGCTGATCGGCACGCCGATCGCGTTCTGCCTCGGCATCGCCTCTTTCGCCACGGTTCTTTATCTCGGCCTGCCGCCCATCGTGGTGTTCCAGCAGATGAATTCCGGCATGAACGTGTTTGCGATGATGGCGATACCGTTTTTCATCTTCGCCGGCGACCTGATGGTGCGCGGCGGCATCGCCCATCGCCTCATCCGCTTTGCGGCCGGTCTCGTGGGGCACCTGCGCGGCGGCCTCGGCCAGGTCAATATCGTGGCCTCGACGCTGTTCGGCGGCATTTCCGGCTCGGCCGTGGCCGATGCCTCGGCCGTCGGCGGGTTGATGATCCCGCAAATGGCCAAGCGCGGTTATGACAGGGACTATGCGGTCAATGTCACGGTCAATGCGGCCATCATCGCGCTGATGATACCGCCCTCGCATAACATGATCCTTTATTCGATTGCGGCGGGCGGCAATGTTTCGGTGGCCGATCTCTTCACCGCCGGCATCGTTCCGGGTTTCCTGCTTGCAGCGGCGCTGATGGTGACGGCCTATATCGTTGCCCGGCGCAAGGGTTATCCTTCCGAGCCGTTCCCTGGCTTCTCGAAGCTGATGTATTATCTCCTGGCTTCGTTCCCCGGCATCCTGTTGATCGGCATCATCTTCGGCGGCGTGCGTTCGGGCATCTTCACCGCGACGGAAAGTTCCTGCATCGCGGTTCTCTACGCCTTCCTCGTTGCCATGCTCGTCTACCGCGAGCTGGACTGGAGCGGTTTCGTCGAGGCGGTGATGGGTGCGGTGCGCACGACGGCCATGGTTCTGCTGGTCATCGGCACGGCGGCGTCCTTCGGCTGGCTGATGGCCTTCCTGCAGGTGCAGACGCTGATGATTGCCGCTATCAGCGCGATTTCGGACAATCCGATCATCGTGCTGCTCGTCATCAATGTCATCCTGCTGTTGCTCGGCACCTTCATGGACATGGCGCCGATGGTCATCATCTCCACGCCGGTGCTTCTGCCCGTCGTGAAGGCCTTCGGCATCGACCCCGTGCATTTCGGCGTGGTGATGATCCTGAACGCCGGCATCGGGCTCAACACGCCGCCGGTCGGAACGGTGCTTTTCGTCGGCTGCGCGGTGGGCGGCATATCGATACGGGAAGCGATGCGGACGATCTGGCCGTTCTTTGGGGCCAGCATCGCGGTGCTGCTTGCCGTCACCTATATTCCGTCGCTGTCCCTGTGGTTGCCGTCACTGTTCCGGTAATTCCAGCGCTTTTAAACGAGAAGGCCCCGCTATGCCGGGGCCTTTTCCGTTTCAGTGGCAAGCAGCCTTTGCTGTTCGTGTTCGTCAAAGGCCATGAGATTGCCGTGCCTGCTGCGGCGTATGCGGTTCATATGGTCGCGCGGGCTTAACCCCAATGTCCGTTTGAACATGCGCGAGAAATAATAGGGGTCGCCATAGCCCACTTCGGCGGCCGCCGCCGAGACCGAAAGCCCCGCCTCGAGAAAATGCATGGCGCGTTCCATGCGTTTGAACTCCTGATATTTGCGCGGCGTCCGTCCCACCCGTTTCTGGAATTCGCGCAGAAAATAATCGCGATTATAGGGAGCCGCCTCGGTCGCCCGGCTGGCAATGTCGGGGTCCAGCGGATTGGCCGAAATCATGGTGATCGCCTTCATCACCGCAAGGTCGAGGCCTTCCGTGCCCTCCGGCTGGAAACTCGGGCGGTCCACCCATCCGAGGAAGGCGTCGTCAATGAAGGCGATGAGAAGCACCATAAAGAGATGATGCTGGCCAAGCGTGACGGAGGAGGGCGGGGCGCTCTGCCGGTAGTGGCGCACCAGCGGTTCCAAGAGCGCCCAGCGGCTCAGCCTCACTTTCGGCTTCAGGTCCATCTGCGCGATCAGGTTGTGGCGGCCGTAAATATCCAGCGTGAAATGCTGCGCCACCCCGCGATAGGTGACGGCCTGCTCGTTCCAGCCGACAAAGCGCTGCCCCCGGAAAATCAGCATGGCGTCACCCGGCTCCAGCACCCGCGCCTCGCCATCAACGAGATAATGCCCGCGCCCTTCCAGACAGATGATGAGGTCGTCCACCTGGTTGGATTTGTCGATCTGCCAGGTGCGCGAATGCTCCATCTTGATCGTTGCGCGCGTCAGGTTGAGGTTGAGCGCCGCAGGTGGAACGGACGATAGAATGCCACCTTCGATTTCGTCCATCTTTTTCCTCGTCTTTGTTAATTCACCTTGGCGCGGAAATTTGGTTTTGTCACCGCATAAATTGCTTTTACGCGCCGTATCAATGAGGGAGGAGATCGGTCGCGGCGAGAAATTGCCCCATCACGCGCCCGCCGCTGGCTGTTCCGGGAGAATCACTTGTACGAAATTGTATTCTGTCATTCGCGTTCCACTGGGACGCGGGGAGGAGCATTATGAAATCTCAGCGCTTCCTCGGGCTGGGATATCTGACGCCTTATATCGTCGGGCTTCTGGTCTTCACGGCCATCCCGTTTCTCGGCTCGCTCTATCTCAGCTTCACCCGTTACGATCTGATGAGCGATCCCAGCTGGGCTGGATTGGCCAATTACGAGCGGCTGTTCACCCGCGACCGCACCTTCATGAAATCGCTGAACGTTACCCTGTTCTACGTGTTTCTGACGGTGCCGCTGAAGCTTGCCTTCGCGCTGTTCATTGCGGCCATACTCAATTACAAGCTGCAATTCATCAACTTCTTCCGCACCGCCTTTTACGTGCCGTCCATTCTTGGCGGCTCCATCGCGATTGCGGTTCTGTGGCGCTATATCTTCGCAAGCGAGGGACTCGCCAATATGGCGCTGGTCGCCATCGGCCTGTCGCCGGTGGACTGGTTCGGCGATCCGGGCAACGCGCTTTTCACCATCACGCTGCTGCGCTGCTGGCAGTTCGGTTCGGCCATGGTGATATTCCTCGCCGCGCTGCAATCCATCGACAAGTCGCTTTACGAGGCCGCCGCCATCGATGGCGCAGGCAAGGTGAGAACATTCTTCTTCATCACGCTGCCGCTGCTGACGCCGGTGATCTTCTTCAACCTCATCATGCAGATGGTTCAGGCATTCCAGGAGTTCAACGGGCCTTACATCATCACCCAGGGCGGGCCGTTGAAGTCAACTTATCTCCTGCCTCTTTACATCTATGACGAGGCCTTCAAGAAGTTCAACATGGGCTATGCCTCCGCCATCGCCTGGGTGCTCTTCACCATCATCACCGTGCTGACCCTCGTGGCCTTCTGGTCGTCGAAGAAGTGGGTCTATTACGCCGGCGACAAGCGGAACTGATGCCATGACCGATATCGCAACCCTAAACGACATGCAGGCGGCCCGCCGGGCGCGGCTGAGGCTCGTCTCCACCTCGGTCCGTTACGTGCTTCTCTTCGCGGTCGGCCTCATCATGCTCTATCCGCTGATCTGGCTGGTGGGCGCGAGCTTCAAGACCAATTCGGAAATCTTCTCCGGGGCCGGTTTCATTCCCGAAAACCCGACTCTGGACGGCTATATCCGCGGCTGGGAAACCTCGACGCCCTATACGTTCGGCCGGTTCTTCTGGAATTCGTTCCTGATCATCCTGCCGAAAGTCATCGGCACGGCGATTTCCTGCACCATGGCGGCCTATGCCTTTGCCCGCTTCGATTTTCCGCTGAAGAAGATCCTGTTCGGCTCGGTCATCGCCATTCTGCTGCTGCCGAATGTCGTTACCCGCATTCCGCAATATATCCTGTTTCGCGATCTCGGCTGGCTGGACAGTTTCCTGCCGCTCTGGGTGCCGTCCGCGCTCGCCGGCGATGCCTTCTTCGTCTTCATGCTGGTGCAGTTTCTGCGCTCGCTGCCATCGGACATGGAAGAGGCCGCCCGGGTGGATGGCGCCAACAGCCTGCAGACCCTCATCTATATCGTGGTGCCGATGCTGGCGCCCGCACTGATCTCGGTTTGCCTGTTCCAGTTCATGTGGACGATGAACGATTTCCTCGGGCCGCTGATCTACCTGTCATCGGTCGACAAATATCCGGTGAGCCTCGCGCTCAAACTCTCCATCGACACTACCGAAGCCTTCGAATGGAACCGCATCCTGGCAATGTCGGTGCTGACGATCGCGCCTGCGCTGATCGTGTTCTTCGCGGCGCAACGGTATTTCATTGAAGGGATCTCGTCTGGCGGGGTCAAGGGCTGAAAATGGCAAGCGTTCAACTTAAAAATCTCGAAAAAATCTATGGCGGCAGCTTCAAGGCCGTGCACGGCATCAATCTCGAGGTCGAGGATGGTGAGTTCATGGTGTTCGTCGGCCCTTCCGGCTGCGCCAAATCCACGACGCTGCGCATGGTGGCGGGGCTGGAGGAAATCACCGGCGGCGAAATCCTGATCGGCGACCAGCGCGTCAACGACCTGCCGCCCGGCAAGCGCTCCATCGCCATGGTGTTCCAGAATTATGCGCTTTATCCGCATATGAAGGTGCGCGGCAATCTCGCCTTCGGCCTGAAGATCGCCGGTGTCGCGAAGCCCGAGATCGAAAAGGCAATCGACAATGTCGCGCGCATTCTCGAAATCGAGCCGCTGCTCGACCGTCTGCCGAAACAGCTCTCGGGCGGGCAGGCGCAGCGCGTGGCGCTGGGCCGCGCGCTCATCAAGAAGCCCGGCGTGTTCCTGTTCGATGAGCCGCTGTCCAATCTCGACGCAAAGCTTCGCGCCTCCATGCGGGTGCGCATCACCGATCTGCACCGTCAGTTGAAGGCGGAAGGCCTGTCCTCGACGGTCATTTACGTCACCCATGACCAGACGGAGGCCATGACCATGGGCGACCGTATCTGCGTCATGCAGGCGGGCCGCATCATGCAGGTCGCGACGCCGAAGGAGCTTTATAACCATCCCGCCAATCTTTTCGTCGCCGGCTTTATCGGCACGCCGGAAATGAACCTGGTGGATGTGGCAATCGACGGCGCGGAATTCGTCATCGCCGGCCAGCGGCTGCCCGTCGGTACGCATCTGGAGCAGCGGCTATCGGCGAGACCCGCAGACGCCGTCATCGGCATCCGCCCGCAGCATCTTTCGCTGGCGGGAGAAGCCGATGGCCCGGCGCTGCAGGCGAAACTCACCAATGCGGAATTCATGGGCCACGAGGTCTATCTGCACGCCGATCTCGGCGGCCAGAAGCTGGTGAGCGTGGTCGGTGCGGCAGAGTTCGAGGCGCTTGGGCGCGACGGCATCCTGCGGCTGAAGCCGGACCCGGAGAAGCTGCATATTTTCGACAAGGCCGATGGTCGCAACGTCTCGCTGTGAGGAGGGGACGGGCGTGCCTGATTTTTCGAGGAGGAGAAGAACAATGAAGACGATGACAAGAATGATGGCGATGCTCGCCGGCGCCGCTTATGTGGCGATGGCGACGGCCCCGGCGGCAGGTGCTGCGGAACTGCGCATGTCGTGGTGGGGCGGTGAAAGCCGCCACGTCGCCACCCAGAAGGCCATTGCCGCCTGCGGCGAGAAATACGGCCACACGGTGAAGGGGGAATTCACCGGCTTCGACGGCTATCTGGAAAAGCTCACCACGCAGATGGCAGGCAAGACGGAGGCCGATATCGTTCAGGTCAACTGGCCGTGGCTGCCGCTGTTTTCCAAGAACGGAGAAGGTTTTGCCGATCTGCGCCAGCTGAAACCGCTCGATCTTTCGCAATGGGCGGAGAGCGATCTGGACGCCGGTTCGATGAATGGCGTGTTGCAGGGGCTTTCCGTTTCCACCACCGGCCGCGTCTTCTTCTTCAACGCCACCACCTTCGAAAAGGCCGGCGTTGAAATTCCGAAGACCTGGGACGAGTTTTTCGCGGCAACCAAGACCATCAAGGAAAAGCTCGGCAAGGACTATTACACCTTCAATGCCGTGAAGGAGACTGCCCAGCTGCTGGTGACGCTGGCTGTCGTGCAGAAGACCGGCAAGGATCTGGTCGATCCCAAGACCAACCGCGTGGCCTGGACGCCGGAGGAGCTGGCCGAGGGCATTTCCTTCGTCGGCAAGCTGGTCGAAACCGCATCGATCCGCTCGCAGAAAGAGGAAGCGGCCGACGGTAACGTCAATCTTTACGAAAAGCCGTCCTGGTCCGAAGGCCGGATTGCCGGTTCCTATGAATGGGATTCGACCTATTCGAAATATGCCGATCCGCTCAAGGAAGGGCAGGTTCTGAAACCGTTCCCGATGCTGAAGCTTGCCGATGCCGTAACCGAGGGCGTCTATCGTAAGCCCTCCATGGTGTTTTCGATCTCGAAAAACTCTAAGAACCCGGAGGCGGCCGCGCAAATCCTGAACTGCCTGCTGAACGAACCTGAGGGCATCGATGCGCTCGGCACCTCACGCGGCCTGCCCGCTTCGAAGGCAGCGGCGGCGCGTCTGGGTGACAAGGGCGAGCCGGAGGTGCGGGCCGCCAACGCCATCGTCATGGCGGCATCCGGACCGGTGGTGTCACCCTTCAACGAGCATCCTGAAATCCGCTCGGGCTTCATCGATACGCTTGAGGAATATGCCTATGGCCAGCTGACGGCGGAAGAAGCGGCCGAGCAGATCATCGATACGACCAACGATGTTCTTGCCAAATTCGATTGACGACGATGGCCTGCCGCCTCAATGGCGGCAGGCTCCCTATCCGGCTGCCGGATGATGTGAGGCATGTCCGCCAAGGGTTTGGCCGGACAGGCACCAAAGACGAGAAAAGAGCATGAACGAACCCCTTATCATCGCGTCTTCGGCGCGAACGGCAGCGCTTTGCCTTGCCGTGCCCGGCGCTCGCTATTTCCTTCCGTCCAAAACGGCATGGCGTTTGACGTCGGCGGATGGCGCCGAAAGGAGAGGCGAAACCGCGACCGTGGTGATGCTGCTGCATGATCTCTCCCCGGATACGCGCTATGTTTTCGAAGCGGAGGGGTTCGGGCGGCTGGAGTTCAGAACCGCCCCCTGTGCCGGGCTTGTCGAGGCTGCGGAATTTTCCCTGATGCCGGGTGTTGCGCTGGATGATGAGACACGTGCGCGCGCCAATGCACAGGCGCTGGAAAGGGCCGTGGCTGCGGTTCCGCAGGGTGGCACGTTGCGTCTCGGGGCCGGTCTCTGGACAGCCTTTCCCGTTCGCCTGAAAAGCAACATGACCTTCCACCTTGCCGAAGGAGCCGTGCTGCGCGCGCCCTCCACCCGCAGGGGCTGGCCGATCCTGCCTGCCCGCGATGGGGCAGGCCGTATGCTCGGAAGCTGGGAAGGCTTGCCGGATGCCTGTTTTGCCGCGCCGGTTCATGCCATCGCGGCAGACAATCTCGTCATCGAGGGCAGGGGCGTTCTCGATGGTTCGGGCGATAGCGGCGACTGGTGGAGCTGGCCGAAAGAAACTCGCGACGGCGCGCGCCGGCCGCGTGGCCTGCATCTCGTTTCCTGCCGGAACACAAACCTGCTCGGTTTCACCATCCAAAACGCCGCCTCCTGGACGATCCATCCGCAGGGCTGCGAAGACTTGATCGCCGCCGGCCTCAGCATCGTCGCACCGCATGACAGCCCGAACACCGATGGTTTCAACCCCGAAAGCTGCCGCAACGTTACGATATCAGGCGTGCGCTTTTCCGTCGGCGACGATTGCATCGCGGTGAAGGCGGGAAAGCGCGGCCCCGATGGCGAGGACGATCATCTCGCGGAAACGCGCGGCATTCGGGTGCGCCATTGCCTGATGCAGCGCGGCCATGGCGGGCTGGTGATCGGTTCGGAAATGTCCGGCGGTGTGCATGACGTGGCGGTCGAGGATTGCGACATGGTCGGCACGGATCGCGGCCTGCGCCTCAAGACACGGCGCGGGCGGGGCGGAACAGTCAGCAACATCGCCATGCGCCGGGTGCTGCTGGATGGCGTGCACACCGCGCTTTCCGCCAATGCCCATTACCATTGCGACGCCGATGGACATGACGACTGGGTGCAGTCGCGAAAGCCTGCGCCGGTCGATGGCGGCACGCCCTTTATCGACGGTATTACCGTGGAGGATGTCGAAATCCGCAATCTCTCCCATGCGGCCGGTGCTTTTCTCGGCCTTGCCGAAGCGCCCATCCGCAACATCGCCATCCGCAATCTCACCATTGTCTCGCGTGATCCTTCGGCCACCGCAACGCCGCCGATAATGGCCGACCGGGTGCGCCCCATGCGCCATGAGGCGATTGTTTTCGAGCAGGCGCATATAGTCAGCGATAATCCCGCCCTGTTGAGCGATGCTTCCGTTTCCATTGTGTCAGATTTCGATTGAGAAAGCCGATGAAAGCCACTGAATATTTTGATCAATTCTCCAGTCGCTATAAACATTACAAGGGCGGAAGCTGGTGTTATGAGGATGGATGCGTCTATCGCGGCCTGCAGCAGCTGTTCGAGGCGACGGGTGATGCGCGCTGGAACGACCATCTGCATCGTCTCGCCGATGCGCAGATAGCGCCAGACGGCACGCTCGCCGGGTACGATCCGCAGGAATATAATATCGACCATATTCTCGCCGGCCGTATCCTCTTTCCCCTTGCGGCGGAAACGGGCGATCCGCGTTACCTCGCTGCGGCGGAACATCTGGCGGGGCAACTGCGCAGCCATCCACGCATCGCATCCGGGAATTACTGGCACAAGAAGCGTTATCCGCATCAGGTCTGGTTGGACGGGCTTTATATGGGGCTTCCTTTCCAGATCGAATATGCGCAGGAGACGGGCCGGGCGGAACTGATCGACGATGCACTGCGGCAGTTTTCAGCGGCACTCGCGGCGACCGAGGATAGCGGTGGGCTCTATGCCCATGGTTACGACCACAGCCGCAGCCAGCGCTGGGCCGATCCTCAAAGCGGCAAGTCTCCAGCCATATGGGCGCGCGCGGTCGGCTGGCTGGCCATGGCGCTGGTGGACGCGCTGGCCATCCTGCCGGAAGACGGCGCGACGGCGGCGCTTCGCAACAAGACGCAGTCGCTTCTGACCGGCATCATCGCACGGCAGACCGAGACAGGGCTCTGGATGCAGGTTCTCGACAATCCGGGCCTTGCGGGCAATTACGAGGAAACATCCGCCTCAGCCATGTTTGCCTATGCCTTGCTGCATGCAGTGCGGCTGAAGCTCGTGCAGGGCGAAGAGGCGAATGCCGCCCTTTCGGCGGGTCGTCGCGCGCTTGAGGCGCTTCTTGAAACCCGGCTGAAAGCCGATGAAGAGGGCGTGACGCGCCTCACCGGCATCGTTCATGTCGCGGGCCTTGGCGGCTTTGAGGGCAATTATCGCGATGGAACGCCGGAATATTATCTGACCGAGCCGGTGGTGTCCGACGATGCCAAGGGGGTCGGGCCGCTGATGATGGCCTATGCCGAATGCCTGCTTCTGGCCAAGCCGCAGGCGCAGGCTGTTTCAGCGGCGTGACGTCACGCCGCCCTTGTGAAGATCACGGTCTGGATCAGGCCCTGTTTCTTATGGTTGGCAATGGTGATCGTGCCGCCGAAGCGCTCGATGATTTCCTTGGCGATGGCAAGACCAAGACCCACGCCGGGGATTGATTTACGCCGCGCGAGGTCCACCCGGAAGAAGGGTTCGAAAACCCGCCCGATCAGTTCCTGCGGAATGCCGGGGCCTTCATCCCTGATCGTCACGACGATTTCGCTGTCGTCTCCGGTCAGATCGATATGCGCCTTCTTGCCATGGGTAACGGCGTTCAGGATGAGGTTGCGCAGGGCTCTCTTCAGCGCCAGCGGTGCCGCCTTGATGGTCATGGCGGCTTCCGGCTCGATGAAGTCGAGCGCGCCCGCATGACCAAGATCGGAAACATCGCTGACGATCTCGCTGAGAAGCGTACCGATGTCGATCGTCTTGACGCTATCCTGGCTGACCTCTTCCCGCACCAGAAGAATGGCGCTGTCGGCGATGGCGTCCAGCTCCTCGAGGTCCGCCAGCCATTTCGCCCGTTCCTCGTCGTTCTCGATGAATTCCGCCCTCAGCCGCATGCGGGTCATCGGTGTTCTGAGGTCGTGGCCGGCGGCGGCGACGAGGCGCATGCGGCTTTCCATCGCCGCCTTCAGGCGGGTGGCGAGTTCGTTCAGCGCCCGCGCGGTGGCGCGGATTTCGCCCGGTCCGGTTTCCGGCAGGTGCGGCAGCGAACCGTCAGGCCCGATGCTGGCGGCGGCATTTTCCAGCATGTCGAGCGGGCGGGTGATCTTGCTGGCGGCAAAGATCGAAACGGCGGCACTGCCGAGGATGATCAGCCCGATCCACATGCCGAAAATCTTCCAGCCGCCCGGCGGCGGACCCATATGCGGGATTTCCGCGACCAGCCAGCCGCCTTTTTCCAGCGCGATAGCCGCCACGGGCGCAGGGTTTCCCGGTGAGCGGATGACCATTGCGGTGCGCGGCTCTCCGACGCGGGCCAGCGCCTTTTCCAGAAATTCCGAGAGCATGCCGTCGAGATCGCCTTGCGGCGGCCTCTGTTCTATCTGGAAATAACCTGGCTGCTGCAGCGAGGGATCGCGCTCGGCCATGGTTACGGCAAAGGCGAGGCTGCGGGCCAGCGGCTCGATGGTGGCGTCGGGCGGCGGCGGCTGCAACGTCCGGTCCGCTACAAAAGTCGCAAGTGCGATGACCGCGATGATGGAGACGATCATCAGCGCCGTGATGCGGTTTTTAAGCGAGCTCATCGCTGCACCGGCAGGGTTTTGACCTGAACCGTCATCTGGTAACCGCCATTGCGCACGGTCTTGAATATCGGCGTTTGAGTGTCGGCGTCCAGCTTCTTGCGCAAGCGGCTCATCAGCACGTCGATGGAGCGGTCGAACGGGCCGCGATCCTTGCCCTGCGTGAGATCGAGAAGCTGATCGCGGGAGAGCAGCCGACCGGGCCTGTCGAGAAAGACTTTCAGCAGATCGAATTCCGCTCCCGTCAAATCTATCTTTTCACCGCTGGCGCGGATGACGGAGCGCTGCTCGGGATCGGCGGTGAAATCCGCAAAACCATAGGCGGCGGATGAGGGGCGGGGAGCCTCCTGCGGCGTGGCGCGGCGGAGCACGGCCTTGATGCGCGCGGTCAGTTCGCGCGGATTGAAGGGTTTGCCGAGATAGTCGTCGGCGCCGATTTCCAGCCCGACGATGCGGTCGACATCTTCCTTCAGCGCCGTCAGGAGAATGACCGGCGTGCGCGGCCGGCGACCCTGCAGATCGCGGCAGATATCGAGGCCGGAGCCATCGGGCAGCATCACGTCGAGCACGATGAGATCGGGATCGGAGCTGGCGATCTTTTCCTCGAACTCACGCCTGTCGGCGGCCATCGACACGCGAAACCCCTGCGAGCCGAGATATTTCGCGAGCAATGTGCGTATTTCCGGATCGTCATCGACGATCAATATATGTGTCACCGAAACTGTCGTCATATCGTCCAACCTTTTGATGCCACTATACATAAGCGCTGAAAAGAAACGGCGGATTTTTGCAACGAAAGCTTTCCGGGGCCGTTCTGGCAACATTCGGTTACAAATAGGCGGTTTGCGGAAGCAGCCCGGAAACATTCGGACCAAAGCCGGAAACGCGATGCTCCTATCGTCCTTTCATGTTGGAAAACGGAAGGAAGGTAAGATGAGAAACTCGCTACTGGCCGCCGCCATCGCGACAGCAACTATTGGCGTTTCCGCCGCCGCGCAGGCAGCGGAAGAGAATGCGCCCGCACCCCAGGCGACCGAACAGGCTGCGCCGCCGCACGCCAATCTCGATCTCGGCCCGGACATCGGCCCGGATCGGGGTCCGGATGAAAGGCCGCTGCCGCCGCATATGCGCAGAATGCCCGGCCCGGATGTTCTAGGGCTGGCGACGAAGCTTTCGGCGGCTGAAATCTATCTCGGCGTCAGGCCGGAACAGCTCGGTCCATGGCGCGCCTATACCGCGGCGCTGATCGATCTCGTTTCCCCCGGTCCAGAGCGCAATCCGCCGCCGTCGGTGCCGGGTGAAGGCAAGGCCAGGCCCGAGCCGCGTCTTGCGGGAGAGGAGCTGGCAGGCATCATCGCGCAGAAGGCGGAAAAGGCCAAAGCCCTGCAGGACGCCATTGCGGCGCTGAAACCGAAGCTTTCGCCGCAGCAGGTGCTGAAGCTTGCCGAGCTTGAGCGTGCACTGATGCCGCCTCCGCCTCCCGGCCCGCGTCATGGCCCCGCAGACCGCGGCGGCTTTGCTCCCCCGCATGGCGATATGAGGCCGCCGGTTCCCGAGGCGGAACGGGGCTGAGGCAACTATTCGAAGTTTCCTCCTTTAATCTGCCCCCCAGTAAAGGAGGAAATCAGCCGGCGACGGCTGGAGCCGGGGGATCGCACGCCTGCGATCCCCCGCGTGATTTTCAAGCAGGAAGACGATGATGAGATACTTCTATCTGGTGCTGGCAACGGCTTTTGGTTTGAGCTTTGCCTGGTCGGTGGCCGTGGCAAAGGACAAGCCCGTGCAACAGCCGGCGGCCAAATCCCGGCAGGATGAACAACGGCGTCAGCCCGCCTGTGCGAAGGATCAGCGCGAAAAGATGGATTCGAGACGTCTTCGCAGCACCTGCCGCAAGGCCGCGGTGCGAAAATCCGCCTCTGCCTATGAATGGATCGAAGCGGAGAGGGGTTTCATCCTCGTAAAACACGACATGACGCCGGTTTCTTCCTTCGAGTGAACCGGCTGGACAGGACATCAATATGAAAACGGCACGCAAGGCAGGCGCATTGCTGGCGGTTGTCGCTCTCGCTGTGGGCGGCTACTGGCTGTCCTCGCAATATACGCGGGCGGCCACACCCGACTACATAACCGCACCGGTGACGCGCGGCGATATCGAGCAGACGGTGCTGGCGACGGGAACGCTGAAACCCGTTCGCCTTGTCGCCGTCGGCGCGCAGGCCTCCGGCCGCATCACCGCCGTCAAGGTGACGCTCGGCGATACGGTCAAGGCAGGCGATCTGATCGCCGAAATCGATTCCGTTACCCAGACGAACAGCCTGCGCACGGCGCAGGCGGCCCTGGCGAACGTGAAGGCGCAGCGGGTGGAGAAGCAGGCAACGCTTCTTCTCAACCGCCAGAGCCTTGCCCGTCAGCAGGAGATGGTGTCAAAGAACGCGGCCTCCCGCGCCGATTTCGAAAGCGCCACCGCAGCCCTTGCCGTCACCGAGGCGCAGATCGAAGCCATCGACGCCCAGATCGAGGAAGCGCAGGTCGCGGTGGAAACGGCCGAGGCCAATCTTGGCTATACGAAGATCACCGCGCCCATCGAAGGCACCGTTCTGTCGATCGTCAGTCAGGAAGGGCAGACCGTCAATGCCACCCAATCCGCGCCAACCATCGTCATCCTCGGCCAGCTCGACCGGATGACGGTGCGCACGGAAATTTCCGAGGCGGATGTAACGCGGGTCAGGCCGGACCTGCCGGTCTATTTCACGGTGCTGGGCGAGCCGCAGCAGCGTTACGACGCGACGCTCGCCTCGATAGAGCCGGCGCCGGAATCCGTGCGCAGCGATTCCAGCTTCAGTTCCTCGACCTCTTCATCCTCCAGCTCGTCCTCTTCCAGCACGTCGTCATCCGAGGCGATCTATTATAATGGCGTGTTCGAAGTGCCGAACCCGGACGGCAAGCTGCGCACCTACATGACGGCGGAGGTCCATATCGTTCTCGGCGAAGCGAAGGACGTGCTGACCGTCCCCTCGGCAGCCCTTGGCAGCATGGACAGCGACGGCAGCTATGTCGTGCGCGTGGCCGGCGCCGATGGCAGGGTTTCCGAGCGCAAGGTCGAAATCGGGCTCAACAACAAGGTCACGGCGGAAGTGCGTTCCGGCCTTGCCGAAAACGAGCGCGTGGTGACCGGCGAGCGTTCCACCGACACCACCGCAAACGCCATGCCGGGGCCGGGCGGCCCGCCGATGGGACTTTGAACCATGGCTGAACCTTTGATTTCGCTTAAATCCGTGCGGCGGGATTATCCCTCCGGCGAAGGCACGATCAGCGTGCTGAAGAACATCGACCTCACCATCGAGGCCGGTGAGATGGTGGCGATCGTCGGCGCGTCCGGGTCGGGCAAGTCGACGCTGATGAATATTCTCGGCTGCCTCGACCGCCCGACATCGGGTAGCTACAGCATCAGGGGCCGGGAAACGAGCAATCTCGATGCCGACGCGCTTTCGGCGCTCAGGCGTGAAAATCTCGGCTTTATCTTCCAGCGCTACCATCTGCTGGCCGAGCTGACGGCGCTTGGCAATGTTGAAATTCCGGCGATCTATGCCGGCAAGACGCAGGGCGACCGCAGGCACAATGCCGCAAGGCTGCTTGGCCGCCTCGGCATGGCGGAACGCCTCGATCACCGTCCCGGCCAGCTTTCCGGTGGCCAGCAGCAGCGCGTTTCCATCGCCCGCGCCCTGATGAACGGTGCCGAGATCATTCTTGCCGACGAACCGACCGGCGCGCTCGATAGCGCCAGCGGCGACGAGGTGTTGCGCATCCTCGGCGAGCTGCATGCTGAAGGCCGCACCGTCATCATCGTCACCCACGATATGTCGATTGCCAGACGCGCCGGGCGGATCATCGAAATCAGCGACGGAACGATCATTTCCGACCGCAGGACGGATGCGACGACCGTACCGCAGGTCGATGCCAAACCCGCTGCCGTTTCCGCCGGGTCTTCCGGTCTTGCGGGTCTCGTTTCGTCTCTGCGCGAGGCGTTGCGCATGGCGCTTCTGTCGATGCGGGCGCACAAGCTGCGCACCTTTCTCACCATGCTCGGCATCATCATCGGCATCGCCTCGGTCATCAGCGTCGTGGCGCTGGGGCAGGGGTCGCAGCAGCGGGTGCTGCAGAACATATCGAGTCTTGGCACCAACACGCTGGAAATCTTCGCCGGCAAGGATTTCGGTGACATAAGGTCGGGCAAGATCACCACGCTCGTCGTTTCCGATGCCGAAGCGCTTGCCAAGCAATCCTATGTCGCGGCGGTGACGCCGACGGTCTCGACCTCCAGCACGGTGCGTTTCGGCGCGAAGGAAGCGAATGCGCTGGTGAACGGCGTCAGTGAGCGCTATTTCGTCGCCAAGGGCACCAAGCTGTCGCAGGGCCGCTTTTTCGATGGTGGGAGCGTCGCGCAGAAGGCGCAGGAAGTGGTGATCGACGAAAATACCCGCAAATCGCTGTTTGCGGATTTCGATGGCAGTCCTGTCGGTCAGGTCATTCTCATCGGCAAGGTGCCGGCCCGCATCGTCGGCGTCACGCAGGCGCAGCAGGGCGGTTTCGGCTCAAGCCAGAACCTGTCGCTTTACCTGCCCTATACCGCCGTCCAGTCGCGCTTTCTCGGCAGCCTGTCGCTGCGCAGCATCACGGTGCAGGTGGCCGACGATGTCGATGCCTCAATCGCCGAGCAGGCGGTGACGACGCTTCTGACCCAGCGGCACGGCACACGGGATTTCTACATTCTCAATACCGACGATATCCGCCAGACCATCACCAGCACCACGCAGACGCTGACCCTTCTGATTGCGGCCATTGCGGTGATTTCGCTGCTGGTCGGCGGCATCGGGGTGATGAACATCATGCTCGTTTCTGTGTCTGAACGCGTATCGGAAATCGGCGTGCGCATGGCGGTGGGCGCGCGCCGCACCGATATTCTGCGGCAGTTCCTCATCGAGGCGGTGCTGGTCTGCATCATCGGCGGTACGCTGGGCGTGCTCGGCAGCCTCGGCTTCGGCGCGCTTTTCTCCGCCTTCAGCAGCAATTTCGCCATGGTCAATTCCACGGCGTCGATCATCGCCGCCTTCGTCTGCTCGACGCTGATCGGCGTTGTCTTCGGTTATCTGCCGGCGCGCAACGCGTCGAAGCTCGATCCCGTCGCGGCTTTGTCTGCGGGGTAAATCCCCCCGCCGGTCACGCCTTGTTTTTTTCGACGAAGCGGATGGCGTCGCCAACGGTCAGGATCGTGCTTGCGGCGGAATCTGGAATTTCCACCCCGAATTCCTCTTCGATTTCCATGACGATCTGAACGGTCTCGAGCGAATCCGCACCGAGATCGTCAGCAAAACTGGCCTCGTCCACGATGGTGGCAGGGTCTGCACCAAGCTGGTCCACGATGATTTTTCTGATACGTTCTGCAATGGTGGACATGGTGAGACTCCGCGAAAGTTGCCTGCCGCCGAACGCCGCTCCATCTGAATTTGCGCCGAAGATATCCAAGCGAAATCAAGCTGAATTTCGAAAGGACAGGGCACAGAGTCAAAGGCTCGGAAGATCGATGACATCCGGACGTAGCACGCCTTTCGCAGCCGCGAAAGAGTGTCGATCACCCGTTAGTATTCCATAATAATATGGGATGTTCGCCACGTTAAACAGTTTGTGACTGGTAGCGGTGAACCGCAACGCGGTAAAGCTCGTTGCCTGCGAACCTCAAATCCGTCAGCCAAACCGAGCCTCATGCCATGGTCCAGTCGTCCCCGGAACGCTTTATATTGCTCGATGGCATAAGGGGCGTGGCCGCCCTTTTCATCGTCCACCGCCATGCCGAGGATCTGTTTGGGAAAAGCACGGCTTCGAGCTATCTCGCCGTGGATCTGTTCTTTGCGCTCAGCGGTTTCGTGCTCGCGCATGCCTATAGCCGGAAACTGGCCGAAGGGGCGATTACGCCAGGCTTTTTCATGAAGGCGCGCTTTGCACGTCTTTACCCTCTTTATGGGCTGGCGCTGGCCCTGATGGCGGCCTATTTCATCTGCCTCTACGTGCTGGGCCTGCCGACGCCGATCGATGATCTGCATCGTCTTATCGATCCCGGCGAGCTTGCTTTCGCCTTGGTAACGGGGCTGCTCTTTTTGCCGGCGCCCTTCACGCTCACTCTGAACGGCGCGCTGTTTCTCGTCAGCCCGGCATGGTCGCTTTTCAACGAGCTGGTGGTGAATGCGTTTTACGCCCGCTTCGGTGTCCGGGCCACGACGAAACAGACCGCCGCGGTGCTCATTATCAGCGCCCTTGTGCTGATGGTGGCCGCCGCCCAGTTCGGCCGTCTGCATGCCGGTTTTCGCTGGCATGAAATGTATGCCGGCATGGGGCGGGTGTTCTTCTCGTTTTTTGCCGGCGTGCTGATTTACCGTTTTCGCAATCGCGTGCCGCAGTTGAAACCTTTTCAGGCGGCGCTTTGCCTTCTGCTGGTCTGTTTCATTCTGGCCGTGCCCATGTCGCGCGAGCTTCGACCGTTCTTCGATCTTGCGGTGGTCCTCGTCGTCTGGCCGATGCTGCTGTTCGTCGCCAGCAAGACGGTTCCGGGGCGCGGTGTGGGAATGGTTTCGGTGTTTCTCGGCACGGCGTCCTACGCGGTCTATGTACTGCATATTCCGCTTCTGGCCTGGACGGAGTTTCTGATCCCCGCTGTGCACCGGGAAAACCTTGCTTTGCCGGCCGGCATTGTTTTCCTCATCGGCACGACGTACCTGTCATGGTGGCTGACGGTCCATTACGATCAGCCCGTTCAGAAATGGCTGAAGAACCGGTTGAGAAAGCCGAGTGAAATCCGCCAGCCGGTATGACCCTGCCTCGCGGCTGAAAACCTCAATAATGGGCAAAAATCGGGGCAGTCAGCACGAAAGCCGCGACGAGGCTGATGATCGTCAGTTTCGCCGCTCGCATGCGGCGCATTTTGCGGCCGCTCCAGTCATACGTCATACTCACCTCCACGCAGACGCAAAACTTACCGGCATGGGAAACAACCGACGCTTGGCAAAGACCGGTCATGGTCCCGCAACGCACAGGGTGCACATTCCATACCCAAGCTTCCCGGGACGCGCCTGATCGCGCGCGGGACGCCCAATTTCAGTGTTGCCTGATATACGGCTTTTGCCAAGCCGTTATTTTCATCGGTGATTTTGAAGGCCGCCACGGAAAGGGCGGCAAGTCCATCACCGGTAAAGAGGCGGCAAGCCCTGAATGGCGTAACGCGGCAGCGGTTTCCACGGTTTGACGCGTTCATGTTTGTGAACGCCGAACAGGAACAGCATTTCTTCCGAAATATCGGCAGGGTCGGTCAAGCCATCCTGAAAGAGCTCGATCACCTTGCGGGCGGCATTGTTGTAGAGAATGACTTCGTCATCCATGGTGTGGCTGTCATAACCGAGACCTTCCAGCACTGACTGCAGCATTTTCAGGTCCTGCGATGTGATGATGCAATTTTCATATGCGGAAGACATGACGTCCTCCTTTCCCGTGGGGGTCAAAAAAGCTGGAGCGTCGCGTCGCCACCCATAAGTGGCGCGAGGACGCTTCAACGCCTCGAAACGCGCACAGCATCAGGCAAACCGTCTCCGGCCTGTACCGTCATGCATGTCGCGTGGCTTGGAGATCGTTCCCCTGGTCAACAGGCGGGACAGGGCAAAGATTGCAAGAGGCCTTACGGCGGCAACGCCCTTTAATTACCGATAGGGAAGGGTGCGCCCTTTGAGGAGAATAGGCAAGTTAATTCTGTCTCGTAGAATGGGCAATTTAGCACGCGCTCCCGCAGGCAACAAAAAAGGCCGGGGCAATATTGCACCGACCTTCCTCATATCGCTCTCAACACCCGTGCCAGTACATCCGTGGTCAAAAGTCTGAAGCGACTAAAACAACTGCGAACGTCGATTTCATTCGCGCTCACCAGCAGTTGCCATGAGAGCTGTTTAAATGGGTAATGTGGCCAAAACAAGTCCGGCATGGATGGCTATGCTTTATTCGCCGTGACTTGTCGGCCGGCTTGGCGCCTATTTCTTTTTGCTATCCGCTGTCGTGGCGTTTGCGAATTTGACCTGCGAACCTGTGGGCGGCGCGGCAGGTGCTTTCGTCTTGTCCTTCTTCGGTTTGCGGATTTCCTTGTTGCTGCGCAATTGACCCTTGGCCATGGTGTCCTCCTCCTCTTGGATCGATGCGGCCTCGAGCGGCTATGAGACAATCCGTTCAAGGCCCGTTCGACCTGGCGATGCTGGAAATCCGGCCAGTCAATTCTTGCCGGATCGTTTTTTTGCGGAAACCGGCGCATCGGCGATGATCGTCGCTTCCTGTGCTTCGCGAAGCTGGCGAAGGCGTTCCGTTTTGCGGGCGCGCTGGTCGGCCTCGGCGTTTATGATCTGCTTTGCGGCGTTATCCGTCAATGACGCCCTGTCATGTGCGGATAGTTTGCCGGGTTTGAAAAAAGCTTCCTTTGACGCGGCCATGGCATTCTCCTTTATGGAAGAGCGGTATCGGAAGGCTGTCGGGGGCGGGTAACCTTTTTGGGGCAGGCAGCAGCCCTTCGCGCTGAATTTTCTTCTTTACCCCTTGCGGCGGTGGCGCACGGCTTAGGCTTCTTCGCGGACGCGCTTTTTCCCTGGCCCAAAAACAAAAGGCCGGGCTTTGACCCGACCTCTCACAATCATTCTAACCTGCAGCCAGTACATCCGTGGTCTGCGGGGTCAAATGACGAATATCAAGCTGCCTGAAGGTTATCAGCCGAGCTTTTGCCGGACCGACGGTCCTGGACGATCTCGTAGCTGATCTTCTGGCCGTCGTTCAGCGAACGCATGCCAGCGCGCTCAACAGCGGAGATGTGAACGAAAACGTCCGTGCCGCCATTGTCAGGCTGAATGAAGCCGAAGCCCTTGGTGGCGTTGAACCACTTTACAGTACCAGTGTTCATAACGATTTCCTTTCGTAGAATCGTTGTGGTTCCCGCGATACCTTGCGGGATAAGATCGATTATTTGAGAGGAAATCCGACGGGGAACAGTCTGTTCCAGAACGACGTCACAAGCAATGGTCGATAAAGAAAATATAGGCGCAATTTTTGATTTTGCAATGGGCATTGAAGGAAAAAGCACTGGCGAGCGACCGATCATTGGCTAAGTATCTGGTTCACGGTGCTATTTCCCGCTGACCCAATCGTGCGGCCGGTCTGGCGCGGCCTTTGGTTTCGCGCGCATCAACCTCCACCGGGAGACACGTCCTTCGCACGGTCATCCGGCAGGCTGCCTGCCCCCGGCGTCTTGTCATAGTCGGTGAGGGACGGTTTGGCGTGCGGGCCGGCGGGAGGAATGTCGTTCGGGCTGGAAGGCCGTTTGTCAACTGTTTTCGGCTTCGTTTTGTTCGTCATGTCGCGTCCTCCTTTTAAAGGGGAAACGCAGGGGAAAAGGCGCGGGTTCCGTTTCCACGCCGCGCGGGCGCGCTTTTCCTCCGTCAGCGGCGGGAACGCGGCTTTTTCTCTTCCCGGTTCATATCTCGCCCCACCCATTTGAAAAATACGACGAGGCTGAGGCCGATGATTATGAGCGGAACGAAGGATTCAAAACTGGACATGACTCACTCTTTCTTCCCCCGGCGACCATTTTACCGGTATGGAAGAAGCGCGTAATCTGTGGAATATCGTCCGTTCTTTTTTGGCAATTGCCATCTGCGGCCCAGTTGTCGATGGGCCGCAGACGAAGGCGGTTAAACCGGCAGCGATTTCACCGCTGCCGTGCCGCCTTCACGGGCGCTTTTCAGCGCCGCCACCCCTGTCAGGACGGACATGGCGCCGGCGCGCGAGCCCGCCCGCTGTCGCAGCCGGTCGTTGGAGCCGGGCTTGAAGATCATGTCGCGCATGCGGTTGTCGCCGCCATAATGGCCGCCCGGCTCATGTGGCACCCAGATATGCTCGACACCGCCGCCGAAACTTTTCACCAGCAGGATTTCATCGGCCGGCGGTTCCGTCCAGGGCTGCTTTTCATACTGGCGCATCTCGATGCGGCCCTTATGGCCGTTGAAGGCGATGTGATGGCCCTCGATCGGCATATAGGTGTTGAGCGAATAGGAGACCTGCACGCCGCTGGCATAACGGATCGAGGCGCTCATCGTATCGGGAATGTCGATCTCCTCGCGGAAGACGCAGGCATCGCGCACATAACCGTCCACCGTCGAAGGGTCTTCATAAAGCGCATCGAGAAAAGGATCGGCGCCGAGATCCATGAAATAATCGCACTCGTTCTTGTGCGGACAGGTGCGACAGCGCGTTCCGCGGAACGGGCCGTTCTTGCCATAATGCAGCAATTGCCCGAAGCCCTTCACCTCCACGGGATCGGAATCGAGATACCAGTTCAAGAGATCGAAATGGTGGGTGGCCTTGTGCACGAACAGGCTGCCGGAATGCTCGGTGAAGGCGTGCCAGCGGCGGAAATAATCTGCGCCGTGCTGGTTATCCAGATACCAGTGGAAATCGACCGAGGTGACGGTGCCGATGGCGCCTTCGTCGATCAGCTCCTTGATGCGGGCAGCGGTGGGAGAGAAACGGTAATTGAAGGAGACGTCGACGCGGCGGCCGCTTTTGGCCTCCGCCGCGCGAATACGGTCGATCTTTTCCGGGGTGGTGGTCATGGGCTTTTCGCTGATGACATCGGCCCCGCCTTCGAGCGCCCGGATGATGATGTCGTCATGTGTGTCATCAGGTGTGCAGACGATCACCAGCTCGGGTCGCTGCTCCTCCATCATCCGGTCGAAATCGTCGTAGAGCGGCGCGTTCGATCCCATCATGGCGCGGGCGCGCTCGGCGCGCATCAGGTTCAGGTCGCAAATGCCGACCAGTTCGACATAGTCGCTCCAGCCGGCCAGAAGTTCGCGGCCCCACATGGTGGTGCCGCGATTGCCGGTGCCGACCAGCGCATAGCGTTTGCGTTTCACCTTTTCAGGCATCGTCTCTCTCCCGGATAATCAACAAACAGTCTTGAAACGCTCGACCACGGTGGCGAGGACCTCGTCCATCGGGCGCGCCTGCCAGCGATGCGAAAAGATTTCCACTTCCTGCGGGCCGTGGAAGCCGGCGGCCTCGATCATGGCGCGAAATGCCTTGAGGTCAATCACGCCGTCGCCCATCATGCCGCGATCGTTGAGCGGATCGGTGGTCGGCACCAGCCAGTCGCAGATATGATGGGCGAGAATTTGCCCGTTTCTGCCCGCACGCGCCACCTGTTCTTCCAGCTCCGGATCCCACCAGACATGGTAGACATCGATGGCGACACCGGTGCCGGCACCCAGCCTGTCGCAGAGATCGAGCGACTGTTTCAGCGTGTTGAAGCAGGCGCGGTCGGCGGCATAGAAGGGATGCAGCGGCTCGATGGCAAGCGGCACGCCGGCAGCCCGCGCATAGGGAAGAAGCTCGGCCATGCCGTCCTCCACCATCTGCCGTGCACCTTTCAGATCGCGCGAACCGGCGGGAAGGCCGCCCACGACCAGCACAAGGCAGTCTGCCTTCATGGCGGCTGCCTCATCGACGGCGCGTTTATTGTCCTCGATGGCGAGGCGGCGGCCTTCCGCATTGGGCGCAGGGAAGAAGCCGCCCCGGCAATGGCCGCTGAGTCGCAGCCCGTTCTGCTCGACAATGCGGGCGGCTTCCGTAAGGCCAACGCCATGCACCTGCTCGCGCCAGGGCGAGATGGCGGTTATGCCGTGCGCGAGGCAGGCATCGACGATCGCGCCGAAGTCTCCGCCCTGACGCACGGTGGCGAAATTGATGGAAAGGCCTTCAAGGCTCATCTCGGTATCTCCCCTTGTTTTGCTTCACCCGATGCCACGGACGGCCAGAAACGCCTTCATGCGCTGCGTCGCCAGATCCGGCTCGGTCAGCACATTGGCCCTGTCCGCCAGTCGGAAAAGCTCAGCGAAATGCTGCGTGGAGCGGGTGCTTTCCTGCCCGCCGACCATGGTGAAGTGGTCCTGCAACCCGTTGAGATAGGCGAGGAACACCACGCCGGTCTTATAGAAGCGGGTCGGGGCCTTGAAGATGTGGCGCGACAGCGCCACCGTCGGCTCCAGTATATCGAAGAACTCGTTGTCCGCCCCGCGCTTCAGGCAGGCCAGCGCTTTCGAAGCCGCAGGCGCTATGGCGTCGAAAATGCCGAGCAGGGCATCCGAATGGCCCTTCTCGTCACCGGCGATCAGTTCGGCATAGTTGAAATCGTCACCGGTATACATGCGCACGCCTGATGGCAGACGGCGGCGCATGACGATTTCCTTTTCCTTGGAGAGAAGCGAAATCTTGATGCCATCAATCTTGTCGGCATTCTCCTCGATCATGGTAAGGCAGGTTTCCATCGCCGCCATATGGTCGCCAGCCCCCCAATAACCCTCAAGCGCCGGGTCGAACATTTCGCCCAGCCAGTGGATCACCACTTTCTGGTCAGCCTGGGATAAAACTCTGGCATAAGCCTTGAGATAATCATCCGGCGAACGGGCGGCAGCGGCCAGAGCACGGCTCGCCATCAGGATTACGCGTCCGCCTTCTCCCTGAACAAAATCAAGCTGTTCCAGGTAAGAGTCGACAATCTGGTTCAGGTCGTAACCGCCGCCATTCAGATGATCGGTTCCGACGCCGCAGGCAATCAGCGCATCCTTGCGACTGGCCGCCTCCTTCAGCGAACGGGAAATCAGTTCCTGCGCCTGCGGCCACGCGAGCCCCATGCCGCGCTGTGCCGTATCCATCGCCTCGGCGACACCGAGGCCGAGATCCCACAGGCGGTGACGGAAACGTAAGGTGGCGTCCCAGTCGATGGCGGGCGTGAGCCATGGGTCGTTATCGGCAAGGGGATCGGCCACCACATGGGCGGCCGCGAAGGCGACGCGGTTGAAATCCGCCACACTTCGTTTCTCAACCGCGACCGGCGTGCCTGATAGTCTGTAGACCTCAATGCTGCGGTCATCCTTCGGAAGCTTGAGTTCGCTCACCATCGCCTCCTTACGAAATAGCGGGAACGTCGAGCCAGCGGCGTTCCTTCCATGATTTCAGTCCAAGTTCGGCAAGCTGCACGCCCTTCACGCCTTCCATCAGGCCATAGGGCCACGGATCGTTGTCGACGAGGTGGCGCACGAACATTTCCCACTGCGCCTTGAAGCCGTTGTCATAAACGACATTGTCCGGCACCTCCTGCCAGGTCTTGTAGAAATCGATGGTCTGCGGCTGGTCGGGGTTCCACACCGGTTTCGGTGTATTGGTGCGGTGCTGGGTAAAGCATTTGGTCAGGCCCGCCACCGCCGAACCATGGGTGCCGTCCACCTGGAAGGTGACGAGGTCGTCGCGGCGCACCCGCACCGCCCATGAGGAGTTGATATGGGCAATGACGCCGCCTTCCAGCTCGAAGGTGGCATAAGCGGCATCGTCGGCATCCGCCTTATAGGCTTTGCCCTGCTCGTCGAAACGTTCCGGAATATGGGTCGCGCCGAGGCAGCTGACGGATTTCACCGGGCCGAACAGATTGTCGAGCACATAACGCCAGTGGCACAGCATATCGAGAATGATGCCGCCGCCATCTTTCAGACGGTAATTCCAAGAAGGGCGCTGCGCCGGCTGCCAGTCGCCTTCGAACACCCAGTAACCAAACTCGCCGCGCACCGAGAGGATTTTGCCGAAGAAGCCGCTGTCGCGCAGCATAGCGAGCTTGCGCAGGCCGGGCAGGAAAAGCTTGTCCTGAACGACGCCGTGTTTGATGCCGGCGCTTTCGGCAAGCCGGGCAATGGCCAGCGCCTCTTCCATCGTGTCGGAAATCGGCTTTTCGCAGTAAACGTTCTTGCCGGCCTTGATGGCTTTCTCCAGCAGGCTGCCGCGCATCTGTGTCGTGCCGGCATCGAAGAACAGCGTATCGTCGGGGTTCGCCAGCGCCGCATCGATATCGGTCGTCCAGCGCGCGACATTATGCTTTTTCGCGATTTCCTCGATCTTTGCGCCGTTGCGGCCGACCAGAATGGGGTCGAGCATGACCCTTTCGCCGTTTTTCAACAGCACGCCGCCCTGATCGCGAATGGCGAGAACGGAGCGCACGAGATGCTGGTTGTAACCCATGCGGCCGGTGATGCCGTGCATGATGACGCCGATACGTTTCATGAATTTCCTCCCAAGGCGGCCTCTTCCCGAAAGCCGCTTCCGTCAAACATGGCAATTTGTAACCATTTGGTTATTTGTGGTCGTGAAGGATGCGATCTGTCAAGGTGTTTTTGACAGGAAAAATTCATGGTCTGACGACCGTTGCGTTTTTGTGTTTCCACCGCGCCGCAAAAGAAAACGACGCGCTTCGCGGATGCGAATGGCGCGTCGTCGCTGTTGTTAAAGAGGAATTCAGTTCGGCCGGCTCAGACCGGCCGCACTGCAGCAAGCAGGGTGTCGACGATATGCTGGCCCCAGCGTTCCAGCTCGGCGGGGTCTGTCAGGTCGCGCTGGAAGATCGTCGACAGCGTGAACCGGTTGGAAAGATAAAAGGCGCCGAGCGAAGCGATGGTCAGATAGACGTCGATCGGATCGAGACCGTCACGGAATTCGCCCGCGTCGCTGCCGCGCCGCAGCACGTCTTCCAGCTCTGAAATGAAATTCGAATGCATCGCCGTAATTGCCGGAGATTGCCTGAGATAGCGGGCTTTATTGAGGTTTTCCGTGGCGAGAATGCTCAGGAATTCGGGATGGTCGAGGAAATAGTGCCAGGTGAAAAGCGCAAGCTCCCGCAAGCCCTCCGAAGGGGCCTTGCGGGCCAGGTCAAGCCGTCTCTCGGTATGGCGGATATGGCGGTACGCGTCTTCCAGAACGGCGAGATAAAGCGCATCCTTGTCGCCGAAATAATGGTAGATCATCCGCTTGTTGGTGCCGGCGCGCCGGGCGACGACATCGATTCGCGCCCCTGCCAGCCCCTTGGCGGCCACCTCGCGGCGGGCGGCTTCGAGAATGGCGGCGCGCGTTCTTTCCGGGTTTCGCACCTGTGTCGTCGCGCGTTTGCGCTTGGGTGACGGCGTTTTCTCCATGGCCGCATCGGGGGCAGGATCGGACGGCTGGTTTTTTGTCGTTTCTTCCATTTCAGCACCCGCTTGACAATGTTTGCGATCAGTGTTCCCATGTAACCAATTAGTTATAAAACGGCAAGTGTCGTTTACGTTCATCATCAATTGGCAGTCAATAGGGAGGAGTTGCCAATGCCCATGATGCTTCACAGAAGAGGTGTGCTTTCAGCAGGGCTTGCGGCCCTGTCGCTTGCAACATTGGGAGGAGGGTCGGCGCAGGCCCAGGCCGCGCGCCTTCGCATGTTGTGGTGGGGTTCGCAGGAGCGCGCCGACCGCACCAACAAGGCGATAGCAGCCTATAAGCAGGTCAAGCCGGATCTCGATATTGCCGGTGAATTCGCAGGCTGGAGCGATTATTGGCCGCGCCTTGCCACGCAGGTTGCGGGCCGCAATGCGCCCGACCTGATTCAGATGGATTATCGTTACATCTTCGAATATGGCCGTCGCGGCGCGTTGGCACCCCTCGATGAATATATCGGCAAGGGCCTGAAGATCGAAGATTTCGGCAAGATGAACATCGATTCCGGCCGGGTCGATGGCAAGCTTTACGGCATCAATCTGGGCGTCAATTCAAGCGCCGTCTTCTTCGACAAGGCGGCCTGGGAAAAATCCGGTGCGACGCCGCCGGCGATCGGCCAGACCTGGGAGGAGTTTGCCGAAAACGCCGCCAAGCTCAGCAAGAACAAGCCGAAGCCCGGCTATTACGCCACGGCCGACGCCAGCGGCGTGGAGCCGAGCTTCGAGAACTGGCTGCGCCAGAACGGCAAGTCGCTCTACACGCAGGATGGCGGCATCGGCTTCGATCCTGCCGATGCGACCAAGTGGTTCACTTTGTGGGCGGATCTGCGTAAGAGCGGCGCCTGTGTGCCGGCCGATGTGCAGGCGCTCGACCAGCTCAACATCGAAACGAACCCTTTGACGACGGGCAAGGCGGCAACGGCATTCGCCCATTCCAACCAGTTCGTCGGTTATCAGAAGCTCAACAAGTCCAAGCTTGCCATAAGCTCCTATCCGAAGAGCACCAAGGATGGCCCTTCCGGCCATTATCTGAAACCCTCCATGCTCATCAGCGTCGCCAATGGCAGCGCCGGCATCGAGCAGGCCGTCGGTTTCATCAACTTCCTTGTGGCTGAACCGCAGGGCATCGATATTCTCGGCGTCGAGCGCGGCGTTCCGGCTTCGGAATCCATGCGTAGCCAGTTGAGCAGCAAGCTCGACGAGGTCAGCAAGACGATGGTGGACTATATTGCCGAGATTACCCCCGGCGTCGGCGATCTGCCGCCGGCGCCGCCTCCGGGCGCGGGCGAATTCGCCTTCGTCCTCAAACGCACGGCGGAGGAAATCGGCTTCGGCAAGATCACGCCGGAAGAGGGCGGTGACCGCCTCGTCAAGGAATCCGAAACCGTTATCAAACGGAAGTGATGGTTTATGGCCTTTCGATCTGAAACTCTTGTGGGGGAGAGCCGTGGCGCGGCTCTCCCGAAACGGGGCGGCGTGAAGCGGATTTTCGACCGCAACATTCACGCCTACCTGTTTCTGCTGCCCTGGCTGATAGGCTTTTTCGGCCTCACCCTCGGTCCCGCGCTTGCGTCGCTTTACCTGTCTTTCACGAATTACGACCTGTTGCAGTCGCCGGACTGGGTGGGGGCGGCAAACTATGTGCGCATCGCCACGGCCGATCCGAAATTCGCCGCAGCCATGCAGGTAACCTTTACCTATGTGCTGCTGTCGGTGCCGCTGAAGCTGATCTTCGCGCTGCTCGTCGCGCTCGCCTTCAACCGCGGCATCAAGGGGCTGACGCTTTATCGTGCGATCTTCTACCTGCCGTCGCTGCTGGGTTCGAGCGTCGCGATTGCCGTGCTCTGGCGCCAGCTTTTCGCCTCGGATGGTCTCGTCAACATGATCCTGTGGCAGGCCTTCGGTTACGAAGGGCCGAGCTGGATTTCCAATCCGGATTATTCGATCTACACGCTGGTCATCCTGTCCGTCTGGCAGTTCGGTTCGCCGATGATCATCTTCCTCGCGGGTCTGAGACAAATCCCGCAGGACATGTATGAGGCCGCCGAAATCGACGGTGCAAGCAAGGTGCGGCAGTTCTTCCGCATTACCCTGCCGCTTTTGACGCCGGTGATCTTCTTCAACGCGGTGATCCAGACCATCGATGCCTTCAAGGCCTTCACCCCCGCCTTCATCATCTCCGAAGGCACCGGCGGTCCGATCAACTCCACGCTGTTCTACACGCTTTACCTCTATCAGGAAGCCTTCGGTTTCTTCCGCATGGGTTATGCCTCGGCGCTTGCCTGGATTTTGGTGATCATCATCTCGCTGTTCACGGCCTTCTCGTTCCTCAGCGCGAAATACTGGGTGCACTACGATGACTGATGCTGTTACCGCCCCCCGGCCGGGCCAGGGCCCGCAACGTTCGCCGCTGAAATCGGTGATGCTCCACACGGCGCTGATCATCGCGTCCTTCGCGATGCTCTATCCGATCCTGTGGATGATCTCGGGTTCCTTCCGGCCGCAGGACGAGCTGTTCGGCTCTTCCTCACTCATTCCCTCGGCGGTGGATGTCGGCGGATATATTCGCGGCTGGACCGGGCTGCAGGTGAGCTTCGGGCAGTTCTTCTGGAACTCCTTCTTCATCTCGGTGCTCGCCACCATAGGCAACGTGGTCGGCTGCTCGCTCGCCGCCTTCGCTTTTGCCCGGCTTCGCTTCGGAGGGCGCAATTTCTGGTTCGCGCTGATGCTCGGCACGCTCATGCTCCCCTATCACGTCGTGCTCATTCCCCAATATATCCTGTTTCTAGAAATGGGCTGGGTGAACACCTCGCTGCCGCTGATCGTGCCGAAGTACCTCGCGACGGACGCCTTCTTCATCTTCCTGATGGTGCAGTTCTTTCGCGGTATCCCGCGTGAGCTGGACGAGGCGGCGGTGATGGATGGCTGCTCGCCCTTCCGCATCTACTGGAAGATCATGCTGCCATTGTCGCTGCCGGTGCTTGCGACGGCCGCTATCTTTTCCTTCATCTGGACCTGGGACGACTTCTTCGGTCCGCTGATCTATCTGAACGACATCAACACCTACACCGTGCAGCTTGGTCTCAGGTCTTTCGTGGATTCCACCGGCAGCTCGGACTGGACCTCGCTTTTCGCCATGTCCAACCTGTCGCTGGTGCCGGTCTTCCTGTTCTTCCTGTTCTTCCAACGGCTGCTGATCGAAGGCATCGCCACCACCGGAATGAAACGCTGAACAGAACCCGCATCGGGAACGCATTTTAAGACAATCAACACTGTCGCTGCCGCCCCGCATGCGGCGCGACAGTCGGGAGAAACAGCATGGCAAGCAGCATTACGCTCGAAAAAATCGTCAAGCGGTTCGGCGCTTTTCCGGTCGTTCACGGCATCGATCTCAAGATCGAGCCGGGCGAGTTCACCGTTTTCGTCGGCCCCTCGGGCTGCGGAAAATCCACGCTTCTGCGCATGATTGCAGGGCTTGAGGAAATCTCCGAAGGCGATCTGCGCATCGATGGCGAAAGGGTCAATGAAACCGCCGCCTCCAAGCGCGGCATCGCCATGGTCTTCCAGTCCTATGCGCTTTATCCGCATATGAGCGTCTATAAAAACCTTGCCTTCGGTCTGGAGACGGCAGGCTACAAGAAACCGGAAGTCCAGGCGCGGGTGCAGAAGGCCGCCGATATCCTGCAGATCGGCCCGCTTTTGCAGCGCAAACCGAAGGCGCTTTCCGGCGGCCAGCGCCAGCGCGTCGCCATCGGCCGCGCCATCGTGCGCGAACCGAAAATCTTCCTGTTCGACGAGCCCTTGTCCAACCTCGATGCGGAACTGCGCGTGCAGATGCGCGTCGAAATCGCCAAGCTGCACCAGACGCTCGGCAGCACCATGATCTATGTAACGCACGACCAGGTGGAAGCCATGACCATGGCCGACAAGATCGTCGTGCTGCGCGACGGCCGCATCATGCAGGTCGGCCGCCCGCTCGATCTCTACAACAACCCGGCCAACCAGTTCGTCGCCGGTTTCATCGGCTCGCCGAAGATGAATTTCCTCTCCGCGAAAGTGGCTTCAGGCGACAGTTCCAACCGCACCATCGAAGTGGCCGGCCAGCGCATCGTGCTGGAAAAACCGGTCGCGGCGCAACAGGACGAACCGCTCACCTTCGGCGTGCGCCCGGAACATGTGAACCCGCAGGCGCAATCGGCCTCGCTGGGTGAGGCCTCCATCCAGCTCGTCGAACATCTCGGCGGCTCAACGGTGGTCTACACCGCGACCCCCGACGGCCAGCCCGCCACCGTGCTGCTGGACGGCCAGCGCCATATCCGCATCGGCGAGACCATTCCCTTTGCGTTCGATGTTTCTAAGACGCATCTGTTCGGGGCGGATGGGCGGCGGATATAGCGCTGCCGGCAGCCGTCTTACGCCGCGTGTTTCGGGCGTCCGGGACGGCGTGGCCGGAAATGCGCATGCATGAGAAGCGGGTCGCGCTGGGTGGCCCGCAACAGCATCTTGACCGCGTGGCTTACGGGCGTGCCCGCGCGATAGTTGTTCCACGTCCGTAAAGTGACTCCGAGAAAATCCGCCGCCTCATTATTGGAAAGGCCGATTTCCTCCTGCCATTTACGCAGGTCGTCCACATCGAAGTCCCGCTGGTCCTCTGCGATCTGGTAAAGGTGATGGGCATCGATTGCCAGGTCGTCTCCGTCCCATTCTACAGTCGCGCCATAGTCGGCGACTGTCGCGGTCTGCCAGATCTCTGCCGAATGGAGCGGATTGAGCAATTCTCCTCCGGTCGCTATCCATCCTGTCAGATCGGCGGTCGACTGGCTCCCGTCCGCCCAGTCGATGATGAGCATGCAAGGCGGTTTGGGGAGGATGGTTTTGATGCGTGGTGTCATGACTTCTTTCCCCTTCCTACAATGGGAAAACGCGGGTTCGTCCGATTCCATTCATCGACAATCAGATTCCCATTGCTTCTCGCCCATGCCAAAGCTTCGGCTTCAGCCCTGCGGGACAGCTTGCCGCGCAGGATTTCCAGAGTTTCGATGTCGACAAGGGCATCGGCATCCGGTGTTACGATGTGAAAATGCGGTGGCAAGTGATCGTTCGCATAGACGCGTATGATGATGTTCCCGATCTGAACCAGTTTGCCCATGCAGCCTCCACGGCATCAATAAAACATAGTGCATAAATTTCACTATGTGAAGGGAGGCAAAGAAGCATATTTCCAGTCACTGCGCAGTCAGAGGGCGGGTTCTATGTTCTATAAAGAATGTCGCTGAGAACCGCCGCATCTTCCGCGAACTGTCCGACATCGTCACCCTTGACGAATTCGAGCATCGCGAAAGCCGGTTTTTTCCAGTCGCCTTCCGGCAATGCATTCACGCACGCTCGCCAATAATCCGCGCGTTCGTGAAGCGGCAGGCGGCTGGCGTCGGTGAGCCAGGCGAAAACGTGCAGGTGGCAGATGCGTGGGCCGAGTGCGGATATTTCCGCGAGTGCGTCCTCCAGCGGCAGGCCGGGGGCGGGTTGCCAGTAGAAAAAGAGGTTGGGCATCGGCAAATCCTGCATGAGTTGCAGGGCAGAGGGCAGGGTGTCCGTCAGGGAGTTGGGGTGATATTCGAGGCCGATTGTGATGCCATGGTCGTGCGCCCGGCGGGCGATTGTCGCCAGCGCTTCCGTTGCCGCGCGGCGTTCTCCGGGGGAGTAATCGGCAGATGGGCGTTTGCGGCTGCCGGGCCAGATGCGGATATGGCCGGTTCCGAGGGCCTTTGCGGTTTCGAGCACGGCGGTCACATCTTCCGGCGCAAAATCCGGCGCAAAGATATAGGAGCCGTAAGAGGAGACGGAGAGGCCGGCTTGCGCTGTCCGCGCCGCCACATCCCTTGCATTTTCGAGATCGCCGGGCGGTACATGGATATCCGCACCCCATTCGATGGACCTGATGCCGTTTGCGGCGGCAAGCTCGATGACGGCCTGTGGCGACAGGGAGCGAAAGGTGACGGAGCAGAGGCCCGGCTCGAAAAATCTCATGCGATCAGTTCCAGATGTTCCGGCCGCACCTGCTGTTGCAGAGGTGCCGCGCGGCAGAAGCGTTCGATTTCGGCAATCGCCATGTCGCCGAGCCTTGCGCGTTCAAGCCCGGTGGCGCCGGCGATATGCGGCGTCAGGAAGACGTTCGGCAGGCTGTAAAAGGGTGAATCCGGCGGCGGCACTTCCGGGTCGGTCACGTCGATGACGGCTTCGATGCGTCCGGTTTTCAGTTCGGCCAGAAGCGCGTCTTCATCCACCAGCGCGCCGCGCGCCGTATTGATCAGGGTCGCGCCGTCCTTCATGCGGGCAAGCGCTGCCGCGCCGATCATATGCCGTGTCTGCGGCAGGGAGGGTGCATGCAGGGAAATGACATCGCTCACCGCCATCAGCTCCTCGAGCGACACAAGCTGCACGCCGAGCTTTTCCGCCTCCGCAGGGCTTAGAAGCGGATCGAAAAGGATGAGGTTGAGATCGAAGGGCTGCAACAGATTGATGACGCGACGTCCGATGCGCGATGCGCCGACGATGCCGACCGTCAGGCCGAGATTGCCGATGGCCTGCGCCTGTAACAGCTCGACAGGGGCGCGGTCGCGATGCTCCAGATAAAGGCGTCGGAAGCCGAAGGTGCGCTTGCCGGCGAGCAGGATCATCGCCAGAGAAAATTCGGCGACCGGCTGTGCATTCGCCTCAGCCGCGCTGCACACGGTAACGCCACGATCGAACACCGCTTGCGACAGGAAATATTTGACCGTGCCGGCGGCATGGGAAATCAGCCTGAGGCGCGGCATCAGCGCCAGCTCCCGCGCGCCGATATCCGGACAGCCCCAGCCGGTCAGAAGAATATCCGTCCGCGCCAGCTGCTCTTTCACTGTGGGATCGTGGAAATCGCAGATCCGCCCCGTGTCGAGAATATCGACGCTCTGCGACAGCCTTTCGAGCGCCTGCGGTGTCAGCACATGCTGGGTTCGCTCCGGGTCCATGGCAAGGCTGAGACGCGGAAGCGGGCGCGTCATTGCGGCTCTCCCGTTGCCGCCATGCTGCTGACCGGAACGCCCCGTTCCGCAAACAGGCGGTCGAGCGCCTCCATATCCGGAAGTGCCGGAACGTTCGCCAACGCTGTTTCGCTTTCTGGCCCGGTCACCCCGACAAAGACCGCGCAGGCAAGCAGGGTCTCGCGCGCCGGAATCTCGCCCCGCAGTTGCGGCACCGTGGTCTTGGCGTTGATGAGATTGGTGTTGGGCAGCGCCTTCAGCGCCACGCCGTGGCGGCTTATGCTGGAGCCGAGATCGACGATGGCGGATATGTCTGTGCCGCAATCGGCGGTCGCCCGGCCGGTTTCTTCGCGCACGGCATCGCGGTCGCCATCGTTGCGGTTGATTGCGAAGCCGCCTTCGGTCACCGAAAGGGGGCGGGCGGAGGTGATCCGGTGCAGCCTGATATGCCAGCCGCCAGCCGCAACCAGCGTCGTTTCAACCGCCACATCCGGGAAGGGCTTCCACGTTGCCCGCAGGCTTTCCCCGGCCAGCAGAACCTTTTCGTTGGTCTCGCGCACGCGGTAATGCAGGCCATCTTCGGAGAAGGCCAGCATATTGTCGAAACCGTTGGTCCTGAAACCGCGCTCATCCACTTCGACGCCGAAACCGTAACGGGAGGAATAGGCGAATTTGGCATATTTCTCCGGCCCGCCGCGCATGGAGAGGTTTTCCTGCCCGCTGGAAAGCGCGGTGACATTGCCGCTGGTCCGCATCATCACCATGCCGGGGTGAATGAGCGGTCTCGGTTTTGCGGAGGCCTCGGGCTGCTTTTCCTCCGCCTGCCAGAAGGGGTGGCTTTCCGGCAGGGCGAGCGGCAGGAAGGCCTTGAAGGCCCAATAGGGCGAGCCCGCCGAATTATAGCTTTCCGACATGGTGAGCTGCGGATAGGCGTAGCCGATGGAAAGCACGCCGTCGCGATCGGCAATCGGCTTTTTCGCCCACCAGCGCAGATGTTGCAGATAAAGCCCCTTGATCTCGCCCCAGGGCAGCGCCTCCTCATCGGCAAAGGCGAGACCCGCCCAGAAGCCGCCGCAGGCGAAGCGGTAGGTCATGGAGCGGCCGAAGGCGAGCGTGCCGCCATCCTCATCGAACCAGCTGGCGAAATCGCCGGCAAAGAGGCGCGCCCGTTCCCGGTAGCGTGCGGCGTAGGCATCCTCAGGCTTGCTGAGTTTCGCGTAGATCAGGCCGTAAAAATGCATGGCGAAGGCGATGTAATGGTCGATGCGGCGGTAATTGCCATCGCGATACCAGCCGTCGGCGATATAGAATTCATCCAGTTCCTTCTGGAATGTTTCTGTCAGGCTGCGGTCGAAGTCGATGCCGAGATGATCCAGCGCCATGTCGACCATCACCCGGAAAAACTTCCAGTTATTATCGGCGTAATTGCGCTCGCGCGCCGTCAGCAGATAGCGGCGCACACTGTCTTTCTGCGCGTCGGAGAGCGGTTCCCACAGGTGCTGAGGCGCAAGCCGCAGCGCAAAACCGAGCGCGGCAAGCTCTACCAGCCGCTGATCCCTTTGGCGCACGTCGCCCCAATATTCGGGATGGGAAGGATCGGTGCCGTTGGCTATTCCCCGTGCCAGAAGCGGCCAATGGTCGAAATGATCGCCGCTCAGCGCAAGCGGTGCGATGCCCCAGAGCGGCCGGGCGAAACCTTCCAGATCAGCCGCCGCCCGGTCGAAATGCGCGGCGGTGCCGCTCAGCGTCACTCTTGCACCGCCCGGCGAAAAATAGGGAAGAAGCGGCGCAAAACTGTCGTCGAGCGCCCGCCGGACATCGGCGCGGCTTTTGAGCGGATTGCCGTGCAGCGGATTGAATCTGGCCATGGTGGGCTTACTCATGGTGTCATGCATCGCGTGCCGCCTTTCCTGTCTTTTTCGCCTTGCCGGCCGTCTGTCCTTCCACCAGCTGCACACCGAGCTGCACCTGGCGGGCATTGGCGGAGGGTTCCGTCAGCCGGCGGCGCATCAGTTCCACCGCCTCGCGGGCGATTTCTCGGCGGTCGACGCGGATCGTGCTGAGACGGGGCGTGGAGAGTTCGGCAAAGGGCAGGTCATCGAAGCCGATAATGGAAAGATCGTCCGGCACGGCGAGGCCAAGCTCCTGCGCCGCCCCGAGCGCCCCGAGCGCAATCGCGTCATTCATGCAGAAAATGCCGGTGAGTTCAGGGTTTTGGGCCAATAGCTGGCGAACCGCGTCGCCCGCCTGTCCGAAGCCGCTATCCGCCGTCGAAAGCAGAAACTCCTCATAGGTCGTTCCCTCTTCCTCAAGGATCGTGTGGCGGAAGCCGCGCATACGCTCCCTGATGGTGTGGCGATGATGCGGGCCGATATAGGCGACCTTGCGGTGACCGAGTTCCAGCAGCCGCCGCGCCGCCAGCGCGCCGCCGTAAAAATTGGAGGGCGAGACGCAGTCCAGCATCATGGAGGGATCGGCGCTGTTGACCAGAACCGGTTGCAGTACACCCTGCGTGATGCGGTGGATGATTTCATCCTCGGGATCGAGGCCGATGGCGAGAAGGCCGTCCACCTCGCAGACCCGCTGGGTCAGCGCATCATCCACCTGTTTCTGGTGCAAGAGCCGGATGTCGAGTTCGAAACCGTCGGTCTGGGCAAGGCTGCGCAGCATGTCGAAAATATCGTGATAAAAAGCGCCGATATCGCCGGTCGCCCTTTCGGCGGACATGAGTGCGAGGATTTTCTTGCCCCCCAGCGGCACGCCGCCGGTCTGGTTCGCGACCGGTCGCAACGGATAACCGAGCTCCGCGGCCACCCCCAGAACCTTGGTCTGGATCGACGCGCTGATACATTTTTCTCCCGCAAGAACGCGCGAGACGGTGCTGATGGAAACGCCAGCGCGCTGGGCGATATCCGACTGGCGCGGGCGGCTGATGTCGGGCGTATCGTTCATATCGTCTCCTGCGCTTGCAAAAAATTCTGATATGATGCAAATATTGCAAACGAGGAAAATTTGCAAGAATTTTAGTAGTCAGTGAAAAATTTGCAAAACGCGGGAGGAGCAGATGCAAACTATCGACAGACGTGGATTTTTGGTGACGGCGGCGCTGGCCGGTCTCGGCGTGGTTGGTCTTGGTGCAGTGGGGGGCGGTTTTCGCGCGGCCGCGGCTGAGACCCGGCTTCGCTGCGTATGGTGGGGATCGGCCGACCGCAGCAAGCGCACCAACGACGTGATCGCCCTTTACCAGAAGGCTAACCCGCAAACGGAAATCAGCGGCGAAATGATCGCCGGTTCCGATTACTGGACCAAGCTTGCGACATCGATGGCGGGGCGCAATGTCGCCGATATCTTCCAGCTTGAACCTTCCACCATCGCCGATTATTCCGGCCGTGGCGCCTGCATGGAGCTGGACCAGTTCGTCGGCAAGTCGCTCGATCTTTCCACCTTCGGCAAAAGCGAGGTCGATCTCTGCCGCATCGACGGCAAGCTTTACGGCGTCGGCCTCGGGCTGAATTCCTTCTGCATGATGTATGATGCCGACACGCTGAAGGAAGCCGGCGTTTCCTTACCGCAGGACCAGATTACCTGGAAGGCGCTCTCGGAACTGGCGCGCGATTTCAAGAAGAACGGTCCGGCAAAACGGAACTACTGGGCGGTGCCCTATGGCGCGCGTTATCATTATGTTTTCGATGTCTGGCTGCGCCAGCGCGGCAAGCTGCTGTTTCAGGACGGCACCATCGGCTTCAACAAGGAAGATGCGAAGGAATGGTTCGCCTATTGGGAGGACCTGCGCGAGAACAAGCTCTGCGTTTCCGCCGATATCCAGACGCGTGACGACAATACCATCGAATCCAATGCCCTGACGCTCGGCAATTCGGCCATCGGCTTTGCCTATTCCAACCAGCTTGTCGGTTATCAGAAGCTCAATAAACAAACGCTGTCCATCGGCATGTTGCCGGGCGAGGGGCCGGGCAAGCCGACCGGGCATTATTACCGGCCGGGCCTCATCTGGTCCATTTCGTCCACCTCGACCAATGCGGAAGCGGCGGCGAAATTCATCAACTTCTTCGTCAACGATCTGGAAGCCGGCAAGGTGCTCGGCGTCGAGCGTGGCGTGCCGCCGGCCAAGGTCGTGCGCGAGGCCCTGTTGCCAAGTCTCAACGAGACCGAGCGCAAGACGGTGGATTATATCGAAAGCCTGTCGGGCAAGCTCGATACCTATCCGGAACCCGCGCCGATCGGCGCCAACGAGTTCGACCGTGGCGTGATGCGCCCCATTGCCGATTCGCTCGCCTTCGGCCGCGCCAGCGTGGATGAAGCGGCGCAAAACCTCGTCGACACCGGCACGCGGACCCTGCGCAAGCGCGGCTGACGACGAAACGGGCACCGCCACGCGGTATCGAGACCGTGTGGCGGTGCCTTTTTTGTGAAGTGACTGGGGTGGATGGCGCTTCACGCCTTTCAAAAGCGCCTGCATGACAAACAGCACTGGACAAGTGCATGGCATTTAAGCCAGAAATTCTGATCTGGATCGATAAATCTGAAGATTAGAATATGGCGCCCAATTTCCTCCTCGTTGATGCTGAAAAAGAATTCGATGTCCTGAAAGCGGCGGCGTCGCTGATCCGCGTGCAGATATTGAAGTTACTGCATGAGGCGAGCGGCCTCAACGTCAACGAAATTGCGCAGAGACTGGAGCTTCCCCAGTCCACCGTTTCCGCCGGCGTGGCCGTTCTCGAGGAAGCGGGGTTGCTGCGAACCGAAACGCGCAAGGCGCGCAAGGGCAACCAAAAAATATGTTTCGCCACCTGTGACGAACTCATTGTTTCCTTCCGAAAACCCGAGGCGCCGGCCGCATCAAATTACATCGCGGTCGCCATGCCGCTCGGTCTCTACACCCAAAGTTCGGTAACCGCGCCCTGCGGCATCTGCTCGCCGGAGGGCATCATCGGCCTTCTCGATGTGCCCGATACATTCATGGATCCGGACCGCATGAAGGCGGCGCTGTTGTGGTTGACCTCCGGCTTCGTGGAATATCAGTTTCCCAATAATGCCAAGATTCAAGGCCGGGAAGTCGAAGAAATCGAGTTTTCGATGGAGGTCAGCTCCGAAGTGCCGGGAACGCACAGCAACTGGCCGTCCGATATTACGCTATCCGTCAACGGCCGGGAAATCGGGGTCTGGACCTCGCCCGGCGACTTCGGCGACAAGCGCGGTGCGTTTACGCCGGACTGGTGGAAGCTCTCCGGTTCCCAATATGGCATGCTCAAGACCTGGCGCATCACCGCGCAGGGAACCTATGTCGACGGAACCCGGATTTCGGATGTGACGCTGGCGGATATCGATCTGACCAGCCACCGCTCCATCCGCTTGCGCATCGAGGTCAAGGCCGATGCAAAACATCCGGGCGGGCTGAATATCTTTGGCCGCGGCTTCGGGAATTACGATCAGGACATCGTTCTGCGCCTGCGCACCGCAGGCTGATCCAGCCAATTTTCAAAAGTATGATTTTCGCGGTTGACAGGCGCGGATTCCCTCGGCAACTATATTATCAAATATGGTTCATATCATATTTTAAGATATAAATGCGCAGGGAGGAGAGCCTTATGAAAGCGCGGGTTTCAGTCCACCGGGACTTCCGGATTGGGCGTATCGACGATCGTCTTTATTCCGCCTTCATCGAACATATGGGGCGTGCCATCTATGGCGGCATCTATGAGCCCGGCCATCCGCAGGCGGACGCGAACGGCTTTCGCAGGGACGTTCTGAAATTCGTGCAGGACCTGAAAATTCCGGCCATCCGTTATCCCGGCGGCAACTTCGTTTCGGCCTATCGCTGGGAAGACGGCATTGGGCCGCGCGACCAGCGCCCCATCCGTCTCGATCTCGCATGGCGCTCCAAGGAAACCAACCAGATCGGTATCAACGAATTCGCCGACTGGGCGCAGATGGCCGGCATCGAGATGATGCTCGCCGTCAATCTCGGTTCCCGCGGTTTGGATGACGCCCGCAATTTCCTCGAATATGTGAATTTTCCGGGCGGCACCACGCTCAGCGATATGCGCCGCAGCCACGGCGCGGAAAAGCCCCACGGCGTGAAAATGTGGTGCCTCGGCAACGAAATGGACGGTCCCTGGCAGATCGGTCACAAGACGGCGGTGGAATATGGCCGGCTGGCCAATGAAACCGCCAAGGCCTTCAAGGGTTTCGATCCGACGATTGAAGCGATTGTCTGCGGCAGCTCCAATGACGGCATGCCGACCTATCCCGAATGGGAGCGTGAGGTACTGGAGGAGTGCTATGAGAATGTCGACCACATCTCGCTGCACAAATATTTCGGCAATAACAGCCGCGACACGCTGAATTATTTCGGCAAGATCGAGGAAACCGGGCGCTATATCCAGACGATTGCCGGCGTCATCGATTACGTGAAGGCCAAGAAGCGCGCCAAAAACGAGGTTTCCATCTGCTTCGACGAATGGAACGTCTGGTATCATATCCGCGAAGAAGACGGCAAACGCATCAAGAGCTGGGACTGGCCGGAAGCGCCCGCACTTCTGGAAGAGACATACAACTTCGAAGATGCGCTTTTTGTCGCCGGCCTGCTCAATGAGTTCATTCGCCGTTCGGACCGCGTGCGCATCGCCTGCATCGCCCAGCTCGTCAATGTCATCGCCCCCATCCGGGCGGAAAAGAACGGGCCTGCATGGCGGCAGACGATCTATTATCCCTATCAGTTCGCCTCGCTTTATGGCCGTGGCGTCGCGCTGAACGTCGCCGTCGATTGCCCGACTTACGATTGCAACGCGGCCGACGACGTCAAATATCTCGATGTTGCCGGCGTTTATGACGAAGCGGAAGGTGTCGTGACGCTGTTCGTGCTCAATCGCCATCTGACAGAAGCGGCGGAGATCGATGTCAGCCTCACCGGCTATTCATCCGCCACTCTCAGCCTGCATCTTGCCATGGCGGGATATGATCTGCGTCTCGGCAACGGCCCGGATCAGCCGGATCGCGTTGTGCCGGTGCCGGGCAGCGGCGTCGCCGTGGAGGACGGGGCGTTGAAGGGTTCGGTGCCGGCGCTGTCCTATCATGTGCTGCGGCTGAAGGTTCAGTGAGGCGGCCATGGGTGTCCGTCTCAACAATGTCGCCAAGTCCTTCGGATCCTTCGCGGCGATCCGGGATGTTTCGATGGAAATTCCAGCCGGCAGCTTCGCGGTCTTCGTGGGGCCTTCCGGCTGCGGAAAATCCACCCTGTTGCGCATGATCGCCGGCCTTGAAGAAACCAGCGGCGGGCGCATCGCCATCGATGAGCGTGATGTCACCGCGGTCGAACCGGCGGATCGCGGGGTTGCGATGGTGTTCCAGAACTATGCGCTCTATCCGCATCTGACGGTGTTCGAGAACATGGCGTTCAGCCTGCGTCTTGCCCGCCGGCCGAAGGCGGAGGTGACGGAGAGGGTGGGCGAGGCCGCGCGCATCCTCCAGCTTGAGGAGCATCTGCACAAGCGGCCCTCGCAGCTTTCCGGCGGGCAAAGGCAACGCGTGGCCATCGGCCGCGCCATCGTGCGGCAGCCGAAGGTCTTCCTGTTCGATGAGCCGCTGTCCAATCTGGACGCCGAACTGCGCGTGCAGATGCGGCTGGAACTGACCCGGCTTCACCGCAAGCTGGGCGCGACGATGATCTATGTCACGCATGACCAGGTGGAGGCCATGACGCTTGCGGACAGGATTTTCGTGCTGAAGGGCGGCATCGTGCAGCAGGCGGGGGCGCCGCTCTCCCTTTACGACGATCCGGACAACCGCTTCGTGGCCGGTTTTATCGGATCGCCCGCGATGAATTTCCTGCGGGCCGATATCGTCTCCCAGGTGGATGGCATCGTGACGCTCGCGCCCGAGGGCGGGGCGGGGCATTTCAGGGCCCGGCTTGCCCAGTCCGTTTCCCCCGGCCAGCGGGTCGAGATCGGAATTCGGCCGGAGCATCTGACGATTACGGAACAGGGCGCCCTGCCGGTCGTCGTCGAGGTCGCGGAAGAGCTTGGCGATCTTTCCTACCTCTATACCCGCACCGGATCCGGGAAGGAAATCATCGTGCAGCGGCAGGGCACGCGGGAAAGGCTGGATGGCCGGTCGGTATCGCTTACCGCCTCGCCCGACCATGTCCTTGTCTTCGACGATAACGGCGGACGGTTGCGATAGGCGCGAGGAGGCGTCTTTCGAAACAGCAAACCATCCCTCGACGGGATGTTCTATCAAACGGGAGGAGTGAACGATGCGACTGATCAAGACATTGCTTGTTGGTGCGGCTCTGGGTCTCAGCGCCCTGCCGGCTCTCGCGAAGCAGGATATCGTCTGGTGGGACTTTCTGTCGGGCGGTGACGGCGTGCGCATGAAGGCGTTGATCGATGCCTTCAACAAGGAACACCCCGACATCCAGATCAAGGGAACGACGCTCGAATGGGGCGTGCCCTTTTATACCAAGGTGCGCACGGCCTCCGCGGTGGGTGAGGGGCCGGATATCATGACCTATCACCTGTCACGCGCGCCGCTCGGCCTTGAAGAAAAAGTGCTGAGCGAAATCACCGAAAAGGATCTCGAGGATGCGGGGCTGAAGGCTGGAGACTTCTTCAGCGCACCCGTGGATGCGGCCACCCAGAACGGCAAACTCTACGCCGTGCCCTTCGATATCCACGCGCTTGTCCTTTATTACAACGCCGATCTTCTCAAAGACTCGCCCTATCTCGACGCCGAGGGCAAGCTGACCGGCATCAAGACGATCGAGGATTTCGAGAAGGCGCTGGCCTGGGCGAAGGACAATGGCGTTCAGACGCCCATCACCTATCAATCGGGTGGCGAAGGCGGGGTGTGGCGCGTCTTTTATACGCTGCTGTCGCAACAGGGCGGCGAACTCGTCACTGAAAAAGAGGTTCTGGCCGGCGACAATGCCGAAAAGGCGGCAAAGGCCATCGAGACCATGTCCAGATGGCGGGAAAACGGCTGGGCCCCGGAACAGGCGGAATATGAAGCCTCGGTGGCGTTGTTTTCCGCCGGCAAATCCGCGTTCCAGCTGAACGGCGTCTGGGAAGTTCCGACCTACAAGGATCTGGAAAAGAACGGCAAGCTCGGCTTCAAATGGAGTGCGGTGGAAGTGCCGCCCCTGATGGGCAAGCGCGCCACCTGGGCGGATTCCCATGCTTTCGCCATTCCGAATGAAGGTGACAAAACGGTCTCCGGCGAAAAACGCGCTGCGGTGATGAAGGTGATCGGCTGGATGGAGAAACACGCCATCAGCTGGGCCGATGCCGGGCATATTCCGGCTTACAAGTCCATCACCGAAAGCAGCGAATACAAGGCGATGCAGCCGAATGCCACCTATGCCTCGCTGGCGGAAGCGGCGGTGTTCGATCCGAAGACCACCATAACCGGGGTCGCTTCGCCCGCCTATGACGCCGCTCTCAACGTCATCGCCCCTGCCATTCAGGGCTTCATGAGCAGCACCGACGCCGTGGAGCAGATCAAGGATGAGCTGCAGGGCAAGCTCAAGTAATCGACAGCCTGCCCTACGGTTTGAGGCCGCAGGGCAGGCTGCAATGCGCAAGCTCCCGGAGACATTCCATGGCAATGATTGAAAACCGGCGCAAGAAATCGCTGATCGCGCTGTCGATGGTGACGCCGTTCGTTCTGGTCTTCACCACCTTCTTTCTTTATCCGCTGATAGAGATGGTGCGCACGAGCTTCACCGATGCGCCGCTGATCGGTGAGGGAAACTGGGTCGGCCTGGAGAATTACGCGAAACTGCTGGGCGACCGCCTGTTCGTCACCTCGCTCAAGAACAACGGCTATTTCGTGCTTTTGACCGTCGTGCCCACGACCGTCATCGCCCTAATGATCGCTCTCGCCATCAGCCGCCTTTCGGGCGTGAAACAGACGATTGCCATGAGCCTGTTTTTCCTGCCCTATGTGCTGCCGGTTTCGGTCGTCACCGAAATCTGGGCGTGGATGCTCGATCTGCAGTTCGGCATTCTCCAGCCGGTCATATCGCTGCTGGCGGGCAAACCCGTCGCCGTTTTCAAGAACCCCTACTGGGTCATGCCGATGGTCGCCGTCGTCACCATCTGGTGGACGAACGGCTTTAATGTGCTCCTCTTCATTGCCGGGTTGCGGAACATACCGGCCGAGCTTTATGAGGCGGCGGCTCTGGATGGCGCGACGACCTGGCAGCGCTTCCGCCGCGTCACCTGGCCGCTTCTGTGGCCGGTGACGGCGCTGGTGCTGACGCTGCAACTGATCCTGCAACTGAAGATATTCGACCAGATCTATCTCTTAAGCGGCGGCGGGCCGTTCAATTCCAGCTTCGTTCTGCTTCTCAAGGTCTATCGCGAGGCCTTCCAGATGAACAATGGCGGTTATGCGTCTGCCGTCGCGACGGTGCTTTTCCTGCTGATCGTCATCGTTTCCGTTTTCCAGTTCCAGTTGCTGCGCATCCGGAGGAATTCATGAGCCCGATGAGAAAACTCGAGAACCTCGTTCTGACGCTGCTGACTTTTTCGGCGGCCCTCGTCTGGATTTTTCCGCTCTACTGGAGCTTCGTCACCTCGCTTCGCGCCGATGAGAACGTTGCCGGCAACATGTCGCTTTTGCCGGACGAGTTTCGCCTCGGCGCTTATTTTAATGCGATATTCAATACCCGGCTGATGACCTGGTATGTGAACTCCATCGGCGTCGCCGTCATCGTCACGATCTCGGTGCTGTTCATTTCCATGCTCTGCGCCTATGCGCTGTCGCAGATACGCTTTCCGGGCAGGCGGTTGCTTTATGGCATCGTGCTGGCGAGCTTCATGGTGCCGGCGCAAACGCTGGTCGTCACCCAGTTCATCCTGATGAAGAACCTCAACCTCATCAACACCTGGGCGGGCATCATCCTGCCGCAGTTGATCACGCCCATCGTCATCATCGTCTACAAGCAGTTTTTCGATAGCGTGCCGAAGGAGATGCGCGAAGCGGTGGTGCTGGATGGCGGCGGTGAATACACGATCTTGTTCCGGGTCTATCTGCCGCTCAACTGGGGCATCACGACCGCCATGGCGATCGTGACCTTCATTACGGTATGGAACGCCTTCTTCTGGCCCTTCCTCGTGGTCACTTCCGAAAACATGATGACGATCCCGGTCGGCATCACCCAGGTCAACGACGCTTTCGGCGTCGCCTATGCGCGGCTGATGGCGGTCGCCATGCTGGCGGCCCTGCCGGTCATCATCGCCTATGTCATCTTCCAGCGGCGCGTGACGGAGGCGATCATGATTTCGTCTGGTGTGAAGGGGTGAGTGGGCATTGTGCAGGGCGGTCAGTACCTCGTTCTTGAGACTGGAGAGCTGTGGCGCGAAAAATCTCCCTACCGGGAGCGCAATCGGCGCGACGGCGCTTTATTCAGGTGAAAAAACGATTGGCTGGTCGTTGCAGGCCAAGATGGTCGCGCAATGTCGGCCCCTCATAGTCCCTGCGGAACAGCCCGCGCCTTTGCAGTTCCGGCACTACCTTCGTCGTGAAGTCGTCGAGGCCGGCAGGCAGGAAAGGGAAGGTGACATTGAAACCGTCCGAACCCTCTTCATGGAGCCATTGCTCCATCTCGTCGGCGATGGTCTTTGGCGTACCGACGAAGGCAAGACCCGCATAACCGCCCAGCCGCTGGGCAAGCTGGCGCACCGTCAGGCCCTCGCTTCGGGCAAGCTCGATCACCCTTTCACGGCTGGATTTGCTGGCGTTGGTTTCCGGAATATCAGGTAGGGGGCTATCAGGATCGAAGCCGGAAACATCGTGGCCGAGCGCAATCGAAAGCGAGGCGATTGCGCTGTCATAATGGACGAGACTGTCGAGCCGGGCGCGTTTGGCCTTCGCCTCTTCGACGCTGTCGCCGACGAGAACGAAAGCGCCCGGCAGGATGACAATTCCGTCGCGTGAACGGCCAGCGGCGACGGTCCTGTCCTTGACGTCCTTATAAAAAGCCTTGCCCGCCGCAAGCGTGGGTGTTGCGGCAAAAACCACCTCTGCCGTCTCGGCGGCAAGCTGGCGTCCCGGCTCGGAAGCTCCGGCCTGCACGATGACGGGCCAACCCTGCACTGGACGCGCGATATTGAGCGGCCCGCGCACGGAAAATTCAGGTCCCTTGTGGTCCAGCACATGCATCTTTTCGGGATCGAAGAACAGCCCGCTATCGACATGCCGGATAAAAGCGTCGTCGGAAAAGGAATCCCAGAGACCGGTGACGACATCGTAAAATTCCCGCGCGCGGCCATAGCGCTCGGCATGATCCGGCTGTTCCTCGCGGCCGAAGTTCCGGGCCGCGTCGGGATTTGACGTGGTGACGATGTTCCAGCCGGCGCGACCGTTGCTGAGGTGATCGAGCGAGGCGAAACGCCGGGCGACGTGATATGGCTCATCGAAGGTGGTGGAGGCGGTGGCGACCAGCCCGATGCGGGAGGTGACGGCGGCGAGCGCCGAAAGCAGGGTGAAGGGCTCGAAGGAGGTGACGGTGTGGCTGCGGCGCAGCGCCTCGGTGGGCATGTTCAGCACCGCCAGATGATCGGCCATGAAGAATGCATCGAACTTCGCGGCCTCGAGCTGTTGCGCGAAGCGCGCCAGATGGGCGAAATTGAAATTCGCATCCGGGAAGGCGCCCGGATAACGCCATGCGCCCGTGTGGAGACTGACGGGCCGCATGAAGGCGCCGAGATGCAGTTTGCGATCATTTGCCATTGGGCTTCACTTTCGTCGATGTTTTGGCTTGCGCGGCGCGTTTGTCGCAGGCAGGCCTTTGCTCGTCGCGACGATATCCCCGCCGGGGGATTGGCGCGGCAAAGACTATTCCGATTATGATTTCCGAACCGAAAGATTTTTGCTGAAATTCTGCATCTGGCGATGATCCCGTGGCGGTAGCCGCTCGGTCATCTTTGAAGTGCAACGGCGGAGTGGCCACGGCAAGACAGTTGACGGTGGATGCTTTCGCTGTCAAATTTCCATGAAGAAATATATAATATTCAATATATTAAATAGGTTTTCTGATGTGATTTATCCGACTTGATCAGTCATTCGACACCATCGCTTCCGGAGCCGGTGCGGGTGGACTATATCCGAAACCGCACCGGAGGCATCTTACGCGGGCCTAAACCGCCAGCAGTTTCTCGTTGCCGATGCGGGTGGTTTCGACGGCGCCCTCGGTTTCGATCCGTTTTCCCGTGGCCGGATCGAAGAAATGAAGGTGGGCGGCGGGGAGATCGAGGTGGATGCGCTGGCCGGGTTTTACCGAAAGGTCCTCACCGATGGCGGCGGAGAAGGTCTCGCCGGCGATATCGGCATGGACGATGCGGCCCGAGCCCAGTTCTTCGACAAAATCCACGACTGCCGGCACGCCGGCGCCATCCGTGCTGACCACGCACTGTTCCGGGCGGACGCCGACGGTTACGTCGCGGCCGCGCAGTTCCAGCGCGGTTTCGGGGAAGAGCTTTATGGGCGTGCCATGCAGCATCACGGCGGGGGATTCTACCTCCACCCTCGTGTTGAACAGGTTCATGGCAGGCGAGCCGATGAAAGAGGCAACGAAGGTGCTGGCCGGGCGGTGATAGATATCCAGCGGATGGCCGACCTGCTCGACATTGCCCCTGTTCATCACCACCAGCCGGTCGGCCAGCGTCATGGCCTCCACCTGATCGTGGGTGACGAAAATGGAGGTGGCGGAGAGACGCTGGTGCAGCTTGCGGATTTCCGCGCGCATGGTCACGCGCAGCTTGGCGTCGAGGTTGGAGAGCGGCTCGTCGAAGAGAAACACTGCAGGTTCGCGGATGATGGCGCGGGCCATGGCGACGCGCTGGCGCTGGCCGCCGGAAAGGGCCGCGGGCTTGCGCTCAAGATAATCGGAAAGGCCGACGATCTTTGCGGTCTCCTCGATGCGGCGCTGGCGTTCGACCTTCGGAACGCCGGCGACCTTCAGCGCATAGCCGATATTGCCGGCCACCGACATATGCGGATAAAGCGCGTAGTTCTGGAAGACCATGGCGCAGCCGCGCTCGCGCGGTTCCAGCGTGTTGACCACCCGCCCGCCAATAGCGATCTCGCCGGAGGTGATGTCCTCCAGACCGGCGATCATGCGCAGGAGCGTGGATTTGCCGCAGCCCGATGGGCCGAGGATGACGACGAATTCGCCGGAGTCGAAGGTGAGGTCCACGCCGTGCAGGGTGGGCGTCTTGCCATAGGATTTGCGGACCTGACGGATATCGATCTGAGCCATGATGGGAAACCTTGTTGTTGAAAGCCGCGCTGTTACTTGTCGGACGATACGAGGCCGCGGACGAACCAGCGTTGCAGGAAGGCCACGACGAGAAGCGGCGGCAGGATGATGATGAGGGAACCGGCCAGCGTGACGTTCCAGTCCGGCGTGCCGTCATCGGCGGGCAGAAGCGCGCGCAGCGACATCATCACCGTCTTGTAGGACGGATCGGTGATCATCAGCAGCGGCCACAGATACTGGTTCCAGGCGTAAACGAACATGATGGTGGTGAGCGCCAGCATGTTGGTGCGCGACAGCGGCAGCAGCATGTCCACGAAGAAACGCGCCGCACCCGAACCGTCCATGCGCGCGGCCTCCGCCAGCTCGTCCGGGATCGTCATGAAGAACTGCCGGTAGAGAAAAGTGCCGGTGGCGGTGGCGATCAGCGGCAGGGTGAGGCCGGCATAGGAGTTCAGCAGGTTCCATTCCAAGGTGACCTCGATGCCGAACAGGCCGAGGATGGAGCGGAACGGCTGGAAAAGATCGGCGGCGACCGAATAGGTCGGCACCACGCGCACTTCGAGCGGCAGCATCAGGGTGATGAACACCGTCCAGAAGAACAGATGCCTGAGCGGTGAGCGGAAGAACACGATGGCGAAGGCGGTGAAGGCCGAAAGGGCCACCTTGCCGACGGTCACCAGCGTCGCCATGATGATACTGTTGAGGAGGGCGTTGCCAAGATTGGCGCGTTGCCAGGCCGCCTGCGCATTGGTGAAGAATTCGCCCTGCGGCATGAAGCTGAAGGGGACGCTGTTGACCTGCTGGACCGTCTGGCTGGCGCCTGAGATGACGACGATGAAAGGGCCGATGAGCAGGACGAAGCCGGCCACCATGATCGCATAGGTCAGGGCGTCGGCATAGGGTGTGCGCTGGATCATCGCCGCCTCACTTGTAATGGACTTGCCGCTCGACGAAGCGGAACTGGATGAAGGTGAAGACCATGATGAGGCCGATGAGGACGAGGCTCTGGGCAGAGGCGCCGGAATAGTTCAGCCCCTCGAAGGCCTCGCTGACGATGCGGTAGACCATCACTTCGGTGGCGTGGTTGGGGCCGCCCTCGGTGGTGGAGGCGACGATGCCGAACGTATCGGCGCCGACGAAACCCTCGGTCATCATGATGACGGTGAGGAAGAACAGGGTGGGTGCAAGCAGCGGCACCTGAATGTCGATGGCACGGCGAATGGGCCCGGAACCGTCCATGGCGGCGGCCTCGGTCAGCGAACGCGGCACGGATTGCAGGCCGGCGAACAGGAAGATGAAAGTGTAACCCGCCCATTTCCAGATGAAGATGACGATGACGAGGATGAGCGCGTGCTCGCCATATTTGGCCGGGTTCCAGATATCGGGCCACCAGGCATTCAGCGATGCGGCGATGCCGCGTTCCGGCGACAGGATGAAGCGGAAGGCCATGCCGGCGGCGGGACCGGCGATCGCGTAGGGCAGGATATAAAGCACCCGGAAAAAGCCGGAGCCAGGAAGCTGGCGATCGACCGCAAGGGCGAGCACAAGGCCGATGAGGATCGCGAAAAACGGCCCGGCGACCGCAAAGATCAGGCTGGTGAGGATCGACTGCCAATAAAGCGGATCGCCGAAGGTTTCGATGAAATTGGCCAAACCGACAAATTCCGCCTGGCCGCCGAAGGGTGGCTCCAGGGTGAATGCCCAGTTCAGCACCGCCGCAACCGGCCAATAGAAGAACAGAAGGATAAGCAGAAACTGCGGCAGGGCGAAGAGCACAGGCAGCCATGTGCTTTTGAAGACGGTACGCTTTTCCATTGGAGTCCGGCAGAGTTCGAGATTTCGGCGGGCCTGCCCGAACGACTGTCCGGACAGGCCTTTGACGGCGAGGAAAGAACGCTTAGTTCAGCTTGGCGCCTTCATAGGTCTTTTCGAAGCGGCGCAGGCCGGTGTTGGCGCGCTCGACGGCCTTGTCGAGTTCAGCCTGGATATCGGCGTTCTGCATGAAGATGGCTTCGAGCGAGGTGGCGACTTCCTTGCGGATCTGCGTGAAACCGCCGAGGCGGATACCGCGGGTATATTCGGAAGGCGGCGTAAAGGTCAGGCTCTCGATGGCCTTTTCGCGGCCCTTATAGGGGGCCTTGTCGTAAAAACCATTGGCCTTCATGGCGTCGAAGCCGGTCTTGGTGACCGGGATGTAACCGGTGACCGTCGACCACCACTCAACCATGTCGGGCTGGGCGATGAAGTTCAGGAATGCGGCAGCGCCCTTGTATTCGGCTTCCGGACGACCGGCCATGACCCACAGCGAAGCGCCGCCGACCAGCGAGTTGTGACGTTCGGTGCCCTTCCAGATCGGCAGCATGGCGACGTCCCACTTCACGCCTTCCGGCATGGACTTGCCGACGGTGCCGTGGTTGGCGATGGAAGTCATGAACATCTGGCAGGTCTGCGAGGTGAAGGCCGGCAGGATATCCATGCCGAGCTGCTTGGTCTTGACGACGAACAGCTTCTCGTCCTGCATCTTCTTGAAGAATTTCACGTGGTCGACGAACTTGGTCTTGTTGATCGCAAGTTCCGCGTCCAGACCCTGATAACCGTTGGCCTTGGTGGCGATCGGCTGGTTGTGGATGGCGGAGAACTGCTCCATCAGCATCCATGTGTCGAAGTTAAAGGCGAGCGGGCATTCGAAACCGGCGGCTTTCAGCTTCTTGGAAGCTTCTTCGACCTGTTCCCATGTGTCGGGCTTGAAGGTGATGCCGGCTTTTTCGAAAGCGTCGACATTGTAATAGAACATCGCGGTCGAAGAATTATAGGGGAAGGAGTTCAATTCACCCGAAGCCGTGGCGTAATAATTGGCGATGCCGGGGAAATAATTGTTCCAGTCGATCTTGTAGCCATTCTCGGCCATCAGCTTCTTGGCGGGAACGAAAGCCTTGGACAGCATCATGTCCAGCGTGCCGGCGTCATAAATCTGGGTGATGGCGGGCTGCTTCTTGGCGCGATAGGCGGCAATGGTGTTCTGCAGGGTGGATTCGTAATCGTTCTGCGAGGTGCAGACGATCTCGAATTCGGCCTGGGAGTCGTTGAACTTCTTGCAGGTGTCCTGCACGCGGTCGCCGAGATCGCCGGAAAGACCGTACCAGAATTCGAACTTGGTCTTTTCTGCCTGGGCGGCGGTGGCGCCGAAGGCGGCGGCGATGGCGACGCCGGCCACGAAGGAAGTCAGAGCGGAAGATTTCATGAGTTGAGCCCCGTTGCTGGAATGATGGCCTGCTCGGCAAGGACTTCACGTCCCCGGCACGAAGCCACGGAGGCTCTGCTAACAGCCGTCTTTGACGGATGGCTTACAGTTTGTTGAACGTTTTATGATGACTGGCCGCGCAGCCCATTCTGCGCGGCAAAAAATGGGCGACAAATACAAAAAACCGGAATTTAAGCTGATTTATCAGGGGCTTCCGGTTTTTGACCTGCCTCGCTACTTGCTGCTGAACAGCTTTCGCCAGTCAACCGCGACGTGCAGCCTCGATGGCGGCGACGTCGATTTTCTTCATGTCCATCATCGCTTCGAAGGCGCGTTTGGCCTCCGCACCGCCGGCGGCCATGGCTTCCATCAGCACGCGCGGCGTGATCTGCCAGGAAACGCCCCATTTGTCCTTGCACCAGCCGCAGGCGCTTTCCTGCCCGCCATTGCCGACGATGGCGTTCCAGTAACGGTCGGTTTCTTCCTGGTCTTCGGTCGATATCTGGAACGAGAAAGCCTCGCTCTGCTTGAAGACCGGCCCGCCATTGAGGCCGATGCAGGAAACGCCTGCCACGGTGAACTGCACCGTCAGCACATCTCCCTTCTTGCCGGAGGGATAGTCGCTCGGCGCATGGTGAACGCCGGTTACCGCGCTATCCGGAAAGGTTTCGGCATAAAATCTGGCCGCGGCCTCGGCATCCTTGTCGTACCAGATACAGATCGTGTTCTTTTCCATTTGTGTGCTCCTCCCAAATTGAAATCGTCGTAGCGCCGGCGCGGAAATTCGCCGGCCATTGCCGGTTCCCCATTCGGTATAGAATGCGACCATGCGCCGAACGTTCCCAAAAAAAGGCGGCGAGAAAAAAGCCGGCAGGCAACACATTGCACGGTATCTGCAACTTCAGATGATGAACATCAACTTTATCCTTAAATATTATTTAAGAATGTAATCATAATATTCACGAATGATTTTGAATAGGAATCATCCCTTTCCATCGGAGAAACGCGCGTGAGTATTCTTGATCGTGGTGCCAATGCTTTTGCGGTTCTCGCCGCGCTTTCCAAATCCCAGGCCATCATTGAATTCGACCTTTCGGGAAAAATTCTTAACGCCAACGAAAATTTCTGTCGGGCGCTCGGTTATGAGCTATCGGAAATCGTCGGCAGGCACCACAGCATGTTCGTGGAGCCGGCGGTCGTGTCCTCGCAGGATTACAAGGCCTTCTGGTCCAAGCTCTCGGCCGGCCAGTTCGATCAGCGGCAATATAAGCGCATCGGCAAGGGCGGCCGGGAAGTCTGGATCGAGGCGTCCTACAATCCGGTGTTTCGTCGCGGCAAGCCGGTGAAGGTGGTCAAGATCGCCACCGATATTACCGACCGCAAGCTGAAGGCGGCGGAAGATTCGGGCAAGATCGACGCCCTGTCACGGGCGCAGGCCATCATCGAATTCTCCCCGAATGGCGAGGTTTTGACCGCAAACGAGAATTTTCTGGCCGCGCTCGGTTATTCGCTGGCGGAAGTGCAGGGCAGGCATCATTCCATGTTCTGCGAACCGGCCTATACGCAGTCGTCGCAATATAAGCAGTTCTGGGAAAGGCTGGCCGGCGGCGATCTCGTGGCGGATGAGTTCATGCGGCTTGGCAAGGGCGGCCGCAAGGTCTTCATTCAGGCGTCCTATAACCCGATCTTCGATCTCAACGGCAAGGTGTTCAAGGTCGTCAAATTCGCGACCGACGTGACCGGCCGCGTCGAAAATGTCGAAAAGCTGGCGCAATGTCTCACCGATCTGGCCGAAGGCGATCTTGCCCAGAGCATCGAGAAACCCTTCATCCCCTCGCTTGAAAGATTGCGCACGGATTTCAACGCGGCTTCGGAAAAGCTGAAAAGGGCCATGACGCTGGTGTCTGAAAATGCCGGCGCCATTTCTTCCGGTTCCAACGAGATCAGGTCCGCTGCCGACGATCTCGCCAGACGCACGGAGCAGCAGGCCGCCTCCATTGAGGAAACGGCAGCCGCGCTCGAAGAAATCACCACCGCCGTCAACGATTCGAGCCGCCGCGCCGAAGAGGCCGGCAAGATCGTCGCCCGTGCCCGTGACCATGCGGAACATTCGGGCCAGGTGGTGCGCGATGCGATCGGCGCCATGGACCAGATCGAAAAATCATCACGCGAGATTTCCAACATTATCGGCGTGATCGACGAAATCGCCTTCCAGACCAATCTTCTGGCATTGAATGCAGGCGTGGAAGCCGCGCGCGCGGGTGAGGCGGGCAAAGGTTTTGCCGTGGTTGCGCAGGAGGTTCGCGAACTCGCGCAGCGTTCCGCAACGGCCGCCAAGGAAATCAAGAGCCTGATCAATGCCTCCGGCGCGCAGGTGGAAAACGGCGTTGGCCTCGTCACCCGGGCGGGTTCGGCCCTGCAGGAAATCGCCGAGCAGGTGCGGGATATCAACACCAATGTCGTTGCGATTGTCGATGCCGCGCGCGAACAGTCCACGGCGCTTGCGGAAATCAATCAGGCGGTCAACACCGTCGATCAGGGCACCCAGCAGAACGCCGCCATGGTCGAGGAACAGACTGCCGCAAGCCACAGCCTTGCGCGGGAAGCGGCGGCCCTGTTCGAACTTCTCGGGCAATTCCGGTTCGAGGACATGGCCCGATCCTCCGCCTCAGCGCGCAGCGGCTTCGAGCAGCAATCCGCGCCGGTGAGCTCGCATCGCAGCGCACCCCGCCCGCTTGCGGCGCGTGGTTCCGCTGCGGTTGCCGTCAAGCATGAGGAGTGGCAGGACTTTTAGGGTGAGGCCTCAACGGCTCTGAAGCCGGTGGTGAGCCTACATTCTCTCATCATCGGCCCCTGTGCCACTTTCGTCCGGTTTAAATGCCGGACGGTCCCCAGTACCCGTTAAAGTCAGCCGCTGAGTATCAACACTCTCTCGGCGTCATCCTCGGCCCTGTGCCGAGGATCTGATCACGTCGAATAAAATCAATATGTTGCA
>NZ_JAVAYA010000015.1:0-133931 GCF_041954855.1 Agrobacterium sp. LR_9 | reverse complement strand
ATGCCGGGTCACTTCTCAGTGCAAATCAACAAGAGCATGTGTTCTCCAGCGCCAAGGCAGAACGAGTGCTAGGCTGGCGGCCTCGGTCAGGCGAAGAAACCATTCTTGCGGCCGCTGAAAGTGCCATAGCTGTGAAGGCTGTCTGACTGGAACCGCCGCATCAAGGCCGCACTTTCGGCATCCTTCAGGCGCTTCAGCGGCCATTGCATAGGTCCCGCACGCTTCCAGTCCCTTAAGGCGACGCCACCACGCGACCTCGATCATAGTCCGATCCTTACACGGACCTCATGGACGAGCGTCAACGTGTCGAGCCGCCTCAGGACCCGATCCGAAGAGTCGGATCCCAAAAGACCGGGAGCAATCTTTGGCCAAATTTCCAGGGCTTGTCGGACGGCATGCTCGACTTCGCGCGTGATGAGCTTTGGATCGAGCCTTATAAAGCTCGCAACCCGTTCGAAGCGATGCAAGTTGACTGCATCGAAATCATGCGTCCTGACGAAGCGCAACGCCATCTCGTCCCGGGGGAGATACAGGACGGTCGGCACGATATCGTAGGCGGGCGATAGCCTAATCTGGCCGGCCTTCGGGAAATAGAAGGACCAGTTCTTCAGGTGATTGTCGCCATTGCCTAGAAGCACGTCGGCGACGACACGCCTGACGGCTTCCAGAACGTCGTCGCGGTGATCGGTGCTGAAACGGCGAACCATGTTGATGACCGTCTCGGTCGTACCCATCGTATATTTGCGGTCACCTACAGCACCGAGAACCTGGCCGGCATCCTCGATCTGGATGCGGCCGCCAGCAGACCTGTCGAATCTATCCACGACAAGCACGTTTTTGCCGTGCTGCAGCAATTCGGCTGGTACATCCCGGATCGCGTCGCGAGAGATGAGTCGACACGGCGCGATTCTGACGCCTATGGCGCTTGCCATCTGCATAGCGGCGAACTCTGCTTCGGGAAGATTGGGAAATCGTTCGCTGCCCAGCTTGATGATGCAACGACCAGTCTCTCCCCGGGCTGGGGCCGTCAGACCGTCGCCATCCGGGTTGCCGGTAAATTTCAACTGGACGCCTGCCAGCGAGAATTTCACCGCTCCTTCGGGAAGCGGCGCCTTGAAGCCATGGACCTTTCCGAGGTCCAGTGGTCCTGCCGACGCCGGTATGTCGGTCTCTGGGACAATGAACACCGCGCCAGGCAAGTCCGCTCCGAGGCGGGTCAGCACGTCGAATTCGTCGTGATCGCCCGGACCCATTTCCGTCATCACAAGGTCGCGAAGGGCTCCTTCTGGCAGAAGCCCGGAAAACCAAGGCGGCAACCTTCCGTGCAGCCCGATTTTGTCTCCCCGCGAGGCGAGCCTTTCGCGCGTACCTTGGTCGGAATCGGGATCATACCAGCCGAGACTGAGGATTGGCCTTGTCGCGTCCCGCAGGAAGCTTTCCGCAACGACGAAGGACACCGCACCATCGGCGTCGCGCGTCAGGGTCCCGGCCCGGACGGACCCTCCTTTTTCGTCGAGCATGAAGACGCCAAGAACCGCCGCTGCTTTTGCCATTACCCTTCCTTTGTCTCATCGTCATCGAGGTCGATGAAGAGCTCGTCGAAAGCTCTCGGAACCTCGGTCGAATGTCTTGGAGCAGGTATGTCATCGACCAGCAGACGCACGCTTTCCATGCGCGATTTCGGGATCAACACAGGGACGAGATCAAGCGTATCGCAGAGTTCGGCAAACAGAGTCAGACGGTCCCTGCCCAAGCGATTGTTGGCAAGGTCACGTTCCAGTTCCGATATGCGGGCACGATTTCGGCCAAGTCGCTCGGCGAGCGCCGGTTGGCTCAGGTCACGCTTTTTGCGGGCTGCGAGCAGTTGTTCGCCCAATGACTGAAAAACGGTAGGGGTCATGCGGAATTCCGCTTTATGGTGAGAAAAATGCGGAAATCCGCATAGACGTCTTTTATACGTGCGAGCGGAATTCCGCAACATATTTTGCAAATGTACGGAATTCCGCTCGCACGCGGATCTGCTAACTTGCAAGTCCTGGTATCTCATCCCACGGTGGCGTCGCCTTAAGGGATTGGTGGAGATCGGTTTGGTAATTGGTGGAAATGACCGAAGTCCAGAATGCTCACTTCAGACGCCATCGCTTCCCCGCCGCGATCATCGCCCATGCTGTGTGGCTCTACTATCGGTTTCCACTCAGTTTTCGCGATGTTGAGGATCTGCTCGCCGAGCGCGGCATTGAGGTCTCGTTCCAGACCGTCTCGGAATGGGCGGCGAAGTTCGGCCTCAAATTCGCTCATCAACTCCGGCGGCGTTGGCGCGGCCAGTTTGCCGACAGGTGGCAGTTTGACGAGATGGTGGTCTCCATCAAAGGAAAGAAATACTGGCTCTGGCGCGCCGTCGATGCCAATGGCTACGTCCTCGATGCGCTTTTGCAAAGCCGAAGAAACAGGCGAGCAGCGCTGCGACTGATGAGAAAGCTGCTGAAAGGCCAGGGTGCCACGCCACGGGTCATGGTGAGCGAAAAGCTGCGGTCCTACTCTGCCGCGAAGGCGGAACTGATGCCGGGCGTCGAGCATCGTTCCCACAAATGCCTCAACAACCGTGCCGAGAATTCACATCTTCCCGTGCGACGACGGGAGCGACGTATGATGCGCTTCAAGTCGGCGCGGCAATGCCAGCATTTTGTGTCAACCCACGGCCAGATCGCCAATCTCTTTCTTCTCCACCGAAAACAACTGACCGCCGCAGATCATCGCAAGCTCCGTTCCCACGCCATCGCAACATGGCGAGACATCGCCGCGTCAATCAACGCATAAACATCCGCCGATGAGCCTTCTTGCGCACTCGCCTCGATTAAGGCGACGCCACCCTCCCATCTCCCCAAAAATGGCCCACCCCACGAATGGGGCAGGCCACAGCTCACCTAGAAGTCCATGCCCGGACCAGCGGGCAGGGCGGGAGCGGCGTCCTTCTTTGGCTTTTCGGCAATCATCGCTTCCGTCGTGACCAGGAGGCCGGCAACAGAGGCCGCATCCTGCAGGGCGGTGCGAACCACCTTGGCCGGATCGATGACCCCCTGAGCATAAAGGTCACCATACTCGCCGGTCTGCGCGTTCCATCCGAACGACAGCTCGCTCTTTTCCCGGAGCTTGCCAACGATAATCGAACCTTCGGCACCGGCATTTTCAGCGATCTGACGCACAGGTGCCTCGATTGCGCGGCGGACGATATCGATGCCGACCCGCTGATCTTCATTGGCAGTCGGCAGACCCTCCAACGCTTTGACTGCACGTAGCAAGGCTACGCCACCACCGGGCAGGATACCTTCTTCGACGGCTGCGCGGGTTGCATGAAGGGCGTCATCGACGCGATCCTTCTTCTCTTTCACCTCGACTTCGGTCGAGCCGCCGACGCGAATGACGGCAACACCGCCTGCGAGCTTGGCAAGACGCTCCTGCAGCTTTTCGCGGTCGTAGTCGGATGTCGTCTCCTCGATCTGGGCGCGGATCTGGGCCACGCGGCCGTCAATCTCGGCCTTGGAGCCGACGCCATCGATGATGGTGGTGTTTTCTTTTTCGATTGCCACCTTCTTGGCGCGGCCGAGCATATTCAGCGTGACGTTCTCCAGCTTTATGCCGACGTCTTCGGAGATCACAGTGCCACCGGTGAGGATAGCGATGTCTTCGAGCATGGCCTTGCGGCGATCACCAAAGCCTGGCGCCTTTACCGCCGCAATCTTGAGGCCGCCACGCAGCTTGTTGACGACGAGGGTCGCGAGCGCTTCGCCTTCGACGTCTTCAGCAATGATCAGCAGAGGCTTGCCGGACTTCACCACGGCTTCCAGCACCGGCAACATTGCCTGGAGATTGGAGAGCTTTTTCTCATGGATGAGGATATAAGGGTCTTCGAGCTCTACCCGCATCTTGTCCTGGTTGGTCACGAAGTAGGGCGAGAGATAACCGCGGTCGAACTGCATGCCCTCGACGACTTCCAGCTCTGTCTCGGCAGTCTTTGCTTCCTCGACGGTGATAACACCTTCATTGCCGACCTTTTCCATCGCTTCAGCGAGGTACTTCCCGATCTCTTCGTCGCCATTGGCCGAGATCGTTCCAACCTGTGCGATTTCCGAATTGCTGGTAATTTTGCGGGCGTTCGCTTTCAGCTCTTTAACGACTGCCTCCACGGCAATATCGATGCCGCGCTTCAGGTCCATCGGGTTCATGCCCGACGCAACCGCCTTGGCACCTTCCTTGACAATCGCCTGGGCAAGAACAGTTGCGGTGGTGGTGCCGTCGCCGGCGAGATCATTGGTCTTTGACGCCACTTCGCGCAGCATCTGCGCGCCCATGTTCTCGAACTTGTCTTCCAGTTCGATTTCCTTGGCGACCGAGACGCCGTCCTTGGTGATGCGCGGCGCGCCGAACGACCTGTCGATGACCACGTTACGTCCCTTCGGACCAAGCGTTACTTTGACGGCGTTGGCAAGAACATCGACCCCACGCAGCATGCGTTCACGGGCATCGGTGTTGAATTTGACTTCTTTCGCAGCCATTTGTTCACTCCTTCAATAGGCAGCTTTTTGACTGATGGCGGACGGTGCGTGATTACGCAGCCTGCTTCTGCTCGGCCTGGGCTTCGATAATACCCAGGACGTCGCTTTCCTTCATGATCAACAGGTCTTCACCGTTGATCTTGATTTCAGTGCCTGACCATTTGCCGAACAGGATCCGGTCGCCAGCCTTGACGTCGAGCGCCTGGATCTGGCCGGCCTCGTTTCGTGCACCAGGCCCAACGGCGACAACTTCGCCTTCCTGCGGCTTTTCCTTGGCAGTGTCAGGGATGATGATACCGCCTTTGGTCTTTTCTTCGGATTCGACCCGGCGGACGAGAATGCGATCATGAAGCGGTCGGAACGACATGTTTTCCTCCGTTGAGCAAAAATGATGACGTTGAAGACCCAGGCCGGACCGGATGACCAGTCCGGGCGGGTGCGAACCTCACTCAAGCGTTCGCGGGCAAAATTTATTTTCGGGATTTTTCGATTTCAAGAGGGTGTTCTGGAAAAATTAGCACTCGGCCATCGCGGCTGCTAACATACTGCAATCGCTAAGTAATTTTAACTGGTAATGTAGAATTGTCTTGATGCCGATCAGAATTTACGTCACCTTCACCTTGTTACGAAATGGAGATGAAGCATGCAATTCTCATCTGACCTGGAGCGACAGCTCAATGGCTACGGACTGACGACTGCCCACATCCTCTATCGCATCCCAGACTTTGAATCCGTTCTGCAAACCTATGTCTGGCAGGATTACGATCTCGCGCCCGTTTTCCCCGAGATGCACAAGTTCCTGGATTTTTGGCGGGCGTCCCTCGATGGGCCGCTGCATTCGGTTCGCTACAGCCATCAGCGCCTGATCGGGCCCAACGAATGGCGGCGTGTCGATGGCGAGTTCAAGCTGCATTAAGGCTTGAATCTGACTTTTCCACTTCCTAGCTCACCCGGCGATCGGGGCTTGATGAGCCCGATCGCTTTCCACGTCTGTACGGAGTGAGGCCACATGGAAGAAAATATCAGGATCATCAAGAGTGCCAGTATCCCGGAGAGGGAGGAGATCATCACCGATTTTGCTCGTTGGCTTGAGACCACCTCGCAAGATGCGCTGGTCTATGGTGAGGGCCGTTTTGCTGTGATGTCGGCCAATATGGCACAAGCGATCCGCACAAACGCCGACGAACTTGCGCGCGACAATCCCGAAACGACTGAACGGGTATTGCAGCAAGCTTGCGCGATGATCTCGCAGTTCAAGGCGGCGTACCCGCATCGCGTTCTCAGTCGATCAGTGCATTGAAGATAGAGCAAATTGGGATCGGTAAAATTTTTGCGGCAGATCTTGAACCGGAAAATCGCCAAAACCAACTCATTTGCCGCCAGCCGCTGAGACAAGGGCTGGTTTCGCCGGGGAGCGCCGCTTTTGGCACTCCCGTACCCATGTTGCTTCAAGGAGGATATGGCTATGGTAACATCTTACGACTACGCACCTCTCTACCGCTCGAGCGTAGGCTTCGACCGGATCTTCAATCTTCTGGAAAACGCCCGGCGCGCCCGGTCGACCAGCGAATGGCCGCCTTATGACATCGTCAAAAGCGATGACGACACTTACCGGATCTCGATCGCGGTGGCTGGATTTGCACAGGACGATCTCGATATCATCTTCCAATCCAATCTGCTGACCGTCACCGGCAAGAAGCAGGAGGCACCAGCGGATGGCTACCTGCATCGTGGCATCGCCGGACGCCCGTTCGAACACCGGTTTGAGCTTGCCGACCATGTCCGGGTGAAGGGAGCGGAGTTGAACAACGGTATTCTCTCGATCGCGCTGGTCCGTGAGATCCCTGAGGCCTTGAAGTCGCGGAAGATCTCGATCCAAAGCACACCTGCGCTGACGTCAAATGCTCCGGCGCAGATCGAAGCGCAGAAGGCGGCTTGATCTTTAAGTTCATGCAGTGGGTCACGTGCGCCATCGCAATGGCGCCCGTCAACATCCCGGGGGCAGTGCCAAGTTGTTTGGCGCTGGGTGCCATCGACGCCGTGTTGCCAGTAGACTGTCATTTCAGCGGCATACTCAGCCCACAGGCTGAACGCATCAGCCCGCGCGGCGGTATGAAATGGCAGGCAGCGTGTAGCGGCGGGGGCGGAAGATGGTGTTGATTTGCTCGTGGGCTGACAGGAAGCGCTGTGCCTGAAGTGGTGTTTTGAACCGACCCATGATCTTCTCGCGTTTTCGGGTCTGCCGATGGGAGTTTTCAATTCGGTTGTTCAGCTCCTTGTGCGCCCGATGATCGGCATCTGGAGCGATGGCCTGGATCGGCGTTACGTACTGCCCGGTTTGTTCGTCACGCCCACGCGCGGCTGACCAAACTGCTTGATCAGTCTTGAGAAGAAGCGCCTGGCAGCCCTGCTGTTGCGGCGAGCCTGAACCAGGATATCGAGAACACGCTGTTGGCATCAATGGCGCGCCAGAGCCAGAACTTCTTGCCGCCAATCTTGATGACGGTCTCATCCATGTGCCACTTGTCTTTGGGTTTTGGCCGGTCCCTGCGGATGCAGTTCGCGAAATGACAACCGAAGCGATTGACCCGGAGCCGAACAGTTTCCCGGCTGACGACAACTCCGCGCTTGGCGAGCAGATCCTCCGCATCGGCAGTCGCTCGCCGCCGGCCGTACCATCGCCCACAAGACGCCGGAGCAGCTGGCCGAAGTGGCAAAAGCCGCCGTCGAGCTTGACGGCGTCAAGCATATGGTGATGACGACGGGGACGCCGAAGGGATCGGATCGCGGCGCCTCGATCCTCGCTGACAGCGCCCGTGCCATCAAGGCGGCGATCGACATTCCGATCCAGGCGCAATGCGAGCCGCCGGAAGACGACGTCTGGTTCGAGATCATGAAGGATGCCGGCATCGACGCGCTCGGCATGCATCTGGAGGTCGTCACGCCCGAGCTTCGTGCCCGCATCATGCCGGGCAAGGCTCAGGTCTCGATCGAGAAATACATGGCCTCCTTCATCGCAGCTTGCCTTGAGGCAGGGATGCCGATGGTTATGACAAGTTCGTTGCCCGCGGGCAAACATAGACCCAATCTTCAAGCAGCCGGCTAGATACACAGCCCCGCGGAAAGCGGGGCTTTTTATGTCGTGTGATCTATCCAAAAAATATTTCGCAGACCCACTAGCCGTTTTCGCCTCTCTCTCGGAAAGTATGTGTGTGGCTCACGTCGGGGCACCCTTATTTTGCAGGCGTGGATCACAGAACCCGGCCTAAAATACTATATATTGTTGCTCCGTATGGAGCACATCCTGCATGATCAGAACACGCAATCAGAATATCGCAGGCCCATTTTCTGGCACCGGATCGGCACCGGCTATGGTTCGGGACAAGTGGTTGCCGCCAGACGGTCGCGCCGCTTTCGAGAGGTTGAACGACGAAGCCGCGATGCGCGGTACCGTCATCAACGCGGGTAGCCTAGTCGCAGCGAACGACAACCGCTTCGGATTCGCTCCCGGTGGATAAACGTCGCTCTAAAACCGAATTTGTATGAAAGGGTTAGAAACCCAACGGCACCTTGGGGTGCCGTTTCCATTTGGGACGCTCTTAGTCGACGGACGTTTGAAACTCGTGAGATGTCTTCATCCCATTCAAGATCATAGTGCTGGGTATCGGCATGTACTATGCCATTAAGTGGCATCACGATCAGGCGAAGAAAGACGAAGCGTCCAAGGGACACTAAACGCCAGTGGGTGCCCACTTGCTTCTTGCTGGGTTCGCACAGGTTATCGGTAGACAATTTTTGCCAGCTCCGCCAGTGACAAGGTGGGGCTGAATACGTTTCAGGACCGGCCGTGGACGCGTAAGCCCGGATAACCAAACCGCACACCGTATGGGCGCCGCCTGATTTTCAATCCCATGCGCGTTCTCTTCCGCTTGCATGGTGATCGTGCGGCCCGTTCCCTTAGTTGGTTGAGCGGGCCGCTTTGGCTATTTTTCATCATTAGTTGGTGGGGCTTCCTTGACGGCACCGCAATGTAACTTGGGGACTCGACCCACCACCCACCACCCACCACGACGCCATTATTCCGCACGATGGTGGGTATAGTATCGCGGCAGAGGCCGTCTTCTGATGATTGAGAGGAAATTCTATGGTGATCAAGGTTGTGGAAGGCGCATCGGGGCCGATCGAATTCCGACCCTTTGATGGAGAATCCGCAGTCGGGCTGCCAAGTGAAGAGGCGCTTGCCGCCTTCGCACAGGAGCTTGGCGTTTCGTTGCCGGTGGCGTATCGACAGTTTTTGCTGCGGATGAATGGAGGCAAGGTGTCGCCACGGGGTTTCCGGTATGAGTATTCTCCGGAGGCGCGCCTCTTTCTGGAGCGTTTCCTCGATCCGAATGATGAAATCCTGTCGGAGAACGCGACGCTCTTTCGCTACTTTCATGCGCTCGGGCATGCGAAGCAGGCTCTCGACCTCAAGGCCCTGCAGGTCACAGTCCGCCGCTGGGGGCGCGAGGATACCGTCGGCATCGGCCAGACGATCTCCGGGGACATCCTTGTGCTTGATCTCCAGCCGGGGCCGGAGCATGGCTCGGTGAAGTACATGACGATCCATGGGGTCGGTGCAATGGAGGATGATGAAACGGTGCCTTTGGCCTTCGTGGCCGCCGATTTCGATAGTTTCTGCGGCTCCTTCTTTGACTATGACGAGGAAATCGATCGCCGCGCTGCAGCCGTCATGCGGGGCGGAAAGCGCTGACGCAGGGATGCATTACAGAAGGCGTTCGTGGGACGCAGCCCTCTCGATGAACTTGAACTCTAAATCATCCAGGAGCAGGTCAGTGCGACCGCGATTCTCTAAAACTCGTACGGCTGCACTACAAGGGCAGGCCAATATCCTGCCTCTTCAAGTAGAGGTGCGCCATCATCCGTCCAAGGTCACGGTCGTTGACACGATAGCGGTAGATCAGCGCAACGGGCACAAAAATCACTTCACTTTGAAACGACGCCGCTTGAGATTGCTCATCGATGACGTCGCAGAAGATCTTCGCCGCTCGCTTGTGCGTCACCGCGATCTTTGCAATAGCCTCTCAGCACACGATCCGAACCCCTTGGGTACAACATGTCCACTGGCTTTTGCTGACGTGGCTCGCGATCGCTTAGTCCGGCAACGTGTAGCGGAACTGATAATCGCGCTGCCCCGAGGCGACGACGATGTTCATAGTCCCCGTTAGGCCTGCCAGTCCGTTCGTAGCGGAGTCCGGCACGAGGACGACCGTCAGGGATTGCTCGCCTTTATCCATCAGCCCGCTATGCTGGAGCATGAACGTACCTTGCCGACCGTTGACGCTGGCAGTCATGCGCTCCATCGCGACATAGCCGGCCGAGCCCTCAACGTTGCTGCGGAATGCAAGCATCTGGCCGACACTGGTGCCTTGCAGATCGCCGTGAAAGGTCTTGTCGATCGACATGTTTCCAATCGGGCCTTCACCGGCGCCGACCGGCGCGAGTTTCACGTCAAAAGTGCCTGTCGCTTCTTTCTTCATGATATTCCCCGCATCGATTACAACCGATTTATCACCCTGATTCCTGCTGTTCTATAACGGCGTGGCCGCGGAATCGCGGGTCCCCAGTTCATGATTAGAGATAATCAGGCCGACGATCGGCGCCAGCGCGACTTAGAGGATGTCTTGGTAGCGCCAAGACTTTGGCAAACTCAGCTGGCGTTTGCTGCGCTGAGGACGGCCTTGACCGAAGCCGTGGCGATGTCCTCGTCGATGCCGATCCCGAAAACCGTGACGCCATCACGAGTGCGGCATTTCAGGTAGGCGACCGCTTGGGAATTCGCGCCGCGTTTCAGGGAATGTTCGTGATAGTCGAGGACTTCCAACATCACCCCACAGCCCTCCTCCAGCGCCGAGACCGCACTGGAGATCAGGCCATTCCCACGACCTGTGATCGCAATAACACGACCTCTGTGACGGATGCGCCCGACAAAAACGCGTTCCTTCCCGGCGCTGCGACGGCTTTCATCCTGATAATCAATCAGTTCAAACGGCTGCGGCCCGGTTAGATGGTAAGCATCTTCGAAGATCGACCAGATCATAGCGGCCGTGATTTCCCTCCCGGTGCTCTCAGCGAACTCCTGCACACGGCGGCTGAGATCGATCTGAAGCGAGCGCGGCAGTTTCAAACCCTTGTCCTGTTCAATCACCCAGGCAATACCCCCTTTGCCAGACTGGCTGTTGACGCGAATGACCGCCTCGTATGTCTCGCCGATGTCTGCCGGATCAACTGGCAGATAGGGCATTTCCCAGATACCGTCATTGCGCTTTCTGTGGGCCGTGAACCCTTTCCGGATCGCGTCCTGGTGCGAGCCCGAGAAGGCCGTGTGCACCAGTTCGCCGGCATAGGGGTGGCGCGGGTGCACCGGCAGTCCGTTGCAATGCTCGACGGTATTCACGACATCGCGGATCGCGGGAAAATAGAGTTTCGGATCGATCCCTTGGGTGTAGAAATTCATTGCCAGCGTCACCAGGTCCACATTGCCGGTCCGCTCGCCATTCCCGAACAGGCATCCCTCAACACGGTCGGCCCCGGCAAGTAACGCCTGCTCGGCCGCCGCCACGGCCGTTCCCCTATCATTGTGAGGATGCACGCTGATAACCACCGCATCACGGCGCGAGATGCTGCGGCCGAACCACTCGATCTGGTCGGCATAAACGTTGGGTGTCGCGACTTCGACCGTTGCCGGCAGGTTGAGGATCGCTGGACGTTCGGAGGTCGGCTGCCAAACGTCCAACACCCGTTCACAAATCTCAAGCGCAAAATCAGGCTCGGTGAAGCAGAAGGTTTCGGGCGAATACTGAAAGGTCCAGTGGGTGTCGGAACGCTTCAGGCTTTCCTCCAGCATCGCCGTGACGCCGGTGACGGCCAGATTGATGATCTGATGCCGCTCCATCCCGAAGACCACGCGGCGGAACAGCGGAGCCGTTGCGTTGTAGAGGTGAACAATCGCCCGGCGCGTGCCCTCGAGCGCTTCGAAGGTGCGGACAATAAGATCTTTACGGGATTGGGTAAGCACCTGAATTGTTACGTCGTCGGGAATCCGATCTTCTTCGATCAGCGCACGGACAAAGTCGAATTCGGTCTGTGACGCCGATGGAAAGGCGATCTCAATTTCCTTGAAGCCTACGGCGAGCAGCATGTCATAAAAACGTAGCTTGCGTTCCACATCCATCGGATCGGCAAGCGCTTGATTGCCGTCGCGCAGATCGGTGGATAACCAGCGGGGCGCTTTCGTGAGCCGGTTGGACGGCCACTTGCGATCTTGCAACTCGATAGGAGAGACGAAAGGGCGGTATTTGATTTCAGGATTGGTCAACATGGCGTGATCCATTGCGATGCGTTTTGTGAAGGATTCGACACGGCCATTACGATCGCCGGGAAGCCGTCAGGCCCGACGATCGCCGGTAAGTCGCAACGCAACGCAAATCACCAAACAGGCAAGCGGATGGGCCGCGCCTCCAACGGCCACGCCGAGCGCCGCAGGTCGCGGCTCTTCGATGCAGTCAATTAGGCGGTTGCGGTCGGTCACCTGGCGAAAACTCTCTGCTGTTGGATGGCCTACCGTAGTGAGCGCGAAGCTGATATTCTAACGCCAGATGATCATCGATCGTCGCAAAAGGATCAGTTTTGAAAAGCGGCATAAACATTACCAACGAGATCGCCGTCATTACCCACGACGAAAACCGCTTTTCGGGGCCGAGGCACAGTCATGAAGACGCTCAGCTTCTATATGCCGTCAGCGGGGTTGTATCGATCAGGATGGATCGGGGCACTTGGGTTGTCCCGCCAAGCCGGGCTGTCTGGATTCCGCCGGGACTGGAGCACCAAACGTCTAGCCATGCAGGCGTGCAGTTCCGGTCACTTCTGATTGACACAAGCGAAATGGGGGGGCTTCCCGACGAATGCCTTGTGGTGACGATCACCCCTCTTTTGCGGGAATTGATCCTGAAACTTGCCGAGCTTGCTGAGAAGCCACAAAGTCGGGAGCAAGCGGACGCCGTCGTCAGGCTGCTCCTGATGGAACTTTCCTTTCAGCCAGCGCAGCCGCTCAATCTGCCTACACCGAAGCATTCCGGCTTGGCGCAAATGTGCGAGCGGTTCCGTACCAATTTGGCGGAAAATCTCTCCATTGAAGATGCAGCCGCCAGGCTTCACATGAGCAGAGCCACCTTTATGCGGACATTCAGACGTGAAACCGGCATGAGTTTCGGGCAATGGCGCCAACAGGCCCGGATGCTCGAAGCCTTGACGATGCTGGCAGAAGGGAGAAGCGTCCTCGATGTCGCCCTTGAGTGTGGCTACAATAGCCCAAGCGCCTTTTCTGCCATGTTCCGCCGATCACTCGGGTGCTCACCCAGCGCTTACTTTTAAACCGCACTTCTAGACTCGGCTGCTCATCACCTCAACTGCGCAGCTGCATTCATGTTTCGCTCTCGAAGTCCGGGAGCCCGCTTCCGCCGCTTCTGACCAATGAATTCGCGGGTTCTTCCGGTGCCAAGGAATGGAGCAAAAAGACGGCTGAAAGGCTGACTACCTAACCGTGCTGCCGGGCTGGTTGACGATGAAGAAATTGCGGCGTTGATCGTTGTACCTTAGAAACTGGCGACGTGGCCAATGTTGCCAAAGCGCCTGACGTCGTCGCACGCGCAGATGCCGTGACCGAAATCTCAGGAAAAACCGGCCATCTTGCTAACAGCTTTACCGCTCGTTCTGCGAGCGTGGAAATCCGAACCTCAAAACGACGCTGGCCGTCATGAAGCTGCTGGGTGTCGATCTACCGGCCACCCCCACCCCAAAATGACTTGAATTGCGGTTTTGGGCGCAAAATTACGCCATGCCAGAGGCATAGTCCGTGGTCGCGTTTTCATAGGCTTCCGAGTGCGTTAATTGTGAAAGCCAGAACGCCCATGTTGAAAATGAATGCCGCCATACACTGGAACAGGACGACCTTCCGCATATGCCAGCCAGTTATCGTGATATCCGAAGTCTGGAAGGTCATTCCCAGTGTGAAGCTGAAATAGATTATATCCCAGTACCCAGGGGTTCGGAGTATTGGGCACCTCCAGTCCACCGAGATCTTTTCCCTGTTCCTGGGAGCAGAAGAGGTGGATGTAATGCACCGCAAAGACCGTATTTGCAAAAAGCCATGACAATATCAGCGTCAGAACAATCAGAGCGACATCCGTCCATTCCGGTGTTGCGGGTCTGGCGACCAGCGTTCCGATCGCTATCAGAACGATGACACAAAGCAGTACCGTGATTGCGAGTAGTCCTGCGCGGAGAGGTGGTTCGGTTTGTCTGAACAGTTTCGGGCGTTTCGTTAAGTGGATTTCCGCCTCGATTATGCCGCCACCATCATTGGTGCCAAGCGTTGAAGTAGGCCTGATCCGGCGTCTGCCGGTCAAGGGATGAATGTGGGCGTCGGCTATTATAAAAGGAGGTCAGATATCGGCCAATGCCGACGCGGGCCTCGGACACGGTCTTATAGGCGTGGAGGTAGACTTCCTCGTATTTGATCAACGCCAGAGCCGTTCGACGAACACATTGTCCCGCCAAGCGCCCTTGCCATCCATCGAGATGGCGATCTCAGCTTTCTTCAACACTGCCGTGAAGTCCATCGAGGTGAACTGCGATCCCTGTCGGTGTTGAAGATGTCGAGTTTGCCGTAACGCGCAAGCGCCTCCTCGACCGCCTCGATACAGAAGTCCGCCTCCATCGTGATTGACAATCGCCACGACAGAACACGTCGGCTGAACCAGTCCACGACAGCGCAAAGATAGACAAAGCCGCGAGCCATCGGAACATACGTTATATCCATTGCCCAGACCTGGTTGGGTCGGATGACCGCCAACTTTCGCAGCAGGTAGGGATAAATCTTGTGCCCTGGCGCTGGTTTGGAGGTGTTCGGCCGACGATAGATCGCCTCGATACCCATCTTCTTCATCAGCGTGGCGATGTGTAGCCGCCCGGTCTCCAGACCTTCTCCTCTCAAGAGCCCTTGCAACATCCGACTTCCCGCGAACGGGTAGTCGAGATGCAGTTCGTCGATCCGGCGCATCAAAGCCAGATCGACGTTCGACACTGGGCGCGGAGAATAATAGACGCTGCCACGGCTGAAGCCGGGAAGCTTCGCCTGGCGCACGACGGATAGCTTGTGCTCGCGGTCGATCATTTCTTTCCGCCCAGCAATCCCGCCTTGCCGAGCGCACCGGACAAAAAATCGTTCTCCAGTGTCAGTTCGCCGATCCTGGCGTGCAGCGTTTTGACATCGATGGTCGGACCCGTTGGCTCCGCCTTCGTTTCATCGCCGAACACACCCGTCGCCCCCTCAAGGAGCTGGTCTTTCCACTGTTTGTTTGATCTGGTTGGCGTGCACATCGAACTGCTGGGACAATTCCACCAGCGTCTGCTCACCTCGGATGGCGGCGAGCGCCACCTTTGCCTTGAAAGCCGGGCTGTGGTTCCGGCGCGGTCGTCTCGTCATGGTATCTCTTGTTCCCGGCATCCAAGCCGAAGTCAGGCAGAAATTCCACTTATCCCCCTGTGCAGATTTCCCGAGCCAGCTCTATGCATCGATATCTGCTACAAGCCTGTCGATCATGCCGTCATAATCGTCAATCAGCTCAATCCTCTTTCCATCCGTGGCGGGAAATCGTCTAAGAGCAGCTGCAAGTTCCGCCACGGGCTGCTGCCTGGCTTCGAGAACAGCCTGAAAGGGCTTCAGGCTATCTGTCGCCATCTCGAAGAACAGCTGCAGGGACCGAAACCGTGCCCGTCGCCACTTGGGGAAATGGTCGTTCCCGATCGCCAGAAACAGAATGATCCCCGCGATCGGCAGAAAGAAAATCAGCAGCAGCCATGCCCGTGCGGAGGAGGGCGAGCGCCGCTGCGGGATGACGACGAGCGCGCCCAAACGCACAATCCATTCGGTGCTGACAAGCAGCAGTTCGTAGCTGAGCTTCATCTAATCTCCGCGTCAATCGCATCACGACGCTCGCCGTAAGCATGAAGTACATAAGACAGCGACTTCTGAAGAAAGATCAGCACAATAGAACAATGAAATCAAACGTTTCGAACTATACAACGGAAAATTCGGCAGGACATTTTGCCGGGAAATAGGAGACACTTTGTCCGTTGCCATCATGGCTGAATCGATAACTTGTTGATCTTTCGGAGTCGCAAAATTGGCATAGGTATTGCGTAATGCAATTTGCGGCCTGACGGCGATGGTAGGGAGAACTGCAATGTGGCTGTTCTGGCCTACAAACAAAACTGAGAAATGGGTACCCAGCGGCATGAGCGGAACGGAAACGCCTTCAAAGTTGACTGCGCAACAGAGCGAGCATGCGGCGCGAATGCTTTCGGCAATGGCAAACCCGGTGCGCCTCGCGATTCTTCAACTGCTTGTCCAGAGCGAGACTTCGGTCTCCGCCATTTGCGAACACGTTGGCATGAGCCAGTCGGCGGTGTCCCAGCACCTGGCGAAGTTGCGAAACCGAAAGCTGGTCGCCACAAGACGGGATGCGCAAACTATTTATTACACCATTCACTCCGCGTCCGTGCTCATCCTTTTGAAAACGCTAAATGAGATTAAATTCTCTCGACCCGGTGATAGTTTCGCGAACTCGTTTTGAATACCGTGACACGAACGTCTGCATTGGCAAAGCAGCAGCGGTTATTCGATCCGGGCCCCACGACCGCAGGTCAGAGCAAGGATGTCGGCTTCGGAACAACCCTCGAAAGGATGTTGGTGCAGAGCCTGAAAGGCCGGGTGTCGAGGGACTGGCAAGCACGTGGGCTTCTGATTAAGCTCACCCTTCCACGCGATGAGTCTGGGCTGGCAAGAAGGATATACCGGAACTGACCCATTCTGTGAAATTGCCTGCGGCAGACGATCAAGGTTGCCCGCGCGCGGACGCTGCCATCGAAGACATGACAGAGGGCCATCGTTGAGCAGGCAGATCGCGAAAGGTGGCGGAAGCCATAACGATCGTCATCTCAAGGCGGCGATTACAGAAAACTGTTCTGGCCGTCCTATGATAAGCGGGCTTTCATCGGTCATACTGCAAGCCAAGTTCTTGATGACCTTACGAGCTCTGGGGGATTCTTGAATAACCGGGTCGTTGGTTCAGATCGGCTCAAGAGCAAAACTAGGCGCGGTCCTTTATTCTTCGGGCTATTCCAAATAAAGAGGAACGGCGCTCTCGTCGACGCTGCGACGCGGACCGGGCAAAGGCACCGTTGGTCGCCGCGCGCTGTGGCTGTCGGGCGGAGCGTGCGGAAGCCGCTTTCTTGGCGGGAACGATTCTGGTCGGGCGAGCCTTTGACTTTGGCGGCCGTCGCTCTTCGGCTGCCGGTGGTGCGCCGAGCCATCGGATGATGGCATCCAGCCCTGGCCGGAGCTGCGTTTTCAGTTCTACCGTCAACTCGGCTTCGATCCCACAGGCCTGACCGATCATCGTCCAGTCGATATGGTTCAGAAGTGGTGGCGATTTTCGGTCGACAATCAAACTGGCTAGATAAGGCCGTATATTCTCCAACGCTCGCCTGGATGCGATCGAAGCGATACGAATCTCGCAGAACTCCGAAATTTTTCGCTGAAAATGACGTGATGAAATGTCGTGTTTGATCATACTCATTCCGTTTCTCTCGGCATCAGTACCAAGGGCGAGCGGGAATATGAGGCGCCCGTTAAAAAAATATGTTTAGGGCAAGAGGCTATCTGTTGATCGCTGCGTCTTGAATGGAGAGCCGCAGCTTGTGGCGCTGAGCGATAGACGGACTTGCAATAGCTCATATATGGCAATATTTATGAGTTATAGAGAGGGGCGCTATAACTCATGAAATGGAACTGGCAAAACACGGATTGGCCAAACTTCAGGTACGACACCGCAAGCCTGGTACCGCTGGAGCAGAGATTCCTGCAGTCCGCCGGCGAGGTTATCGGTGCTGTCCGGCATTTCAACGAGGACGACAGCAACCAACTTCGTATTGAGTTGCTGAGCGACGAAGCGGTCAAGACCTCAGAGATAGAGGGGGAATATCTCGACCACGTGAGCGTCCAGTCGTCACTCCGCCGACAGTTCGGGCTAAACACTGATGACAGACAGATCCGCCCCCAGGAGCGGGGGATCGCCGAGATGATGGCGGATGTCTATCGAAGCTGGCATAGGCCGCTGCGTCATGAGGGACTGTTCCAGTGGCATTCAATGCTGATGGCCGGAAATCGATATATTGAAACTGTTGGTGCTTACCGCACGCATGAAGACGCCATGCAGATCGTGTCAGGTCGACTGGATAAGCCGACAATCCACTTTGAGGCTCCCCCGTCTCGCCAGGTTACCGATGAGATGGAGACTTTCATCGCATGGTTCAATCAATCCGGGCCAAATGGTCAAACGTCGCTTCAAGCTTTAACGCGCGCAGCAGTAGGCCATCTTTATTTTGAAAGCATACATCCATTTGAGGATGGCAACGGCCGAATTGGGCGCGCGCTCGCTGAGAAATCCCTAGCGCAAAACATAGGGCAGCCAAGTCTCATTTCTCTCGCCTTCACAATCGAGAAGAGCCGGAAGGCCTACTACTCCGAGCTTGAGCGGCACCAGCGCACGCTTGATATCACCGAGTGGATCATTTTCTTTTCAGAAACGATACTGGATGCTCAACGGGCGACGCTTGAGCGCATAGATTTCTTCATTCAGAAAGCAAAGTTCTATGATCGTTTTCGAGGCCAGCTGAACGAGCGGCAGGAAAAGGTAGTCGCGCGCATCTTCAAGGAAGGCACGGCAGGCTTCAAGGGAGGGCTAAGTGCCCAAAACTACATCTCGATCACAGATACCTCCCGCGCTACAGCAACACGTGACCTTCAGCAGCTCGTAGAGATCGGTGCATTTACGCGGACGGGTGAACGCCGGCATACCCGGTACTCGCTATCACTGCAGAAATAAATTGCTGCTAGGCAAATGCACTAGGTGAACGGCTGTTCGATTCCGCTCAGGAGCGGTAGGTTTGGAAATTTCTCGGTCATCGTGGATCCCATCAACTGTATAAAGATTTAGGAACAGCAGGATCGGAGGTGCTGTTCAAGGCGAAGACTTTCGACCCCAGGAATCTGCATTGTTTTACAAGCGAGCCTGATTGGGTCGATTGCTAGCGATATGAATGGCTGCCGCAACGTTATCGTTTTGGCGTGCCGCAGAGGACCTGCCCTAACGGTGATGACTTGCCTTGTACACTTGTCGCGGACGCTAACGACAGCGGTATCGACGAGCGATGCGTCGCTGGAAAGGGCGGTGTCAGCTCGGTCGGTTTGCGCCTCTAAGACGGACGGTCCTTTCACCAGCCATCCTTCGCTTAACCGCCACATCGACCGTCGTCCAGAGACACACCGACACTTTTTCTACAAACAATTCATGGGCGACAGCCGGGATGCGCTCCCGGTTTCTCAGCGCGTCGGCGCGCAAAAAAATTCTTCAGCCAAATTTTTCGCTCCGCTCGTTGAGTGGAGGATATCTCAATCGGCATGGAAGGTTGCTCCGACCATATTCGCGTCGCTGGCCGCTCCTCAGGTTTGGGAGCTGAGCAACCGACGTCCGGGGATCCGCCACAATGCGCCGCAGGAGGGAATGGAAATCCCGGCCCGTCGCTGATTTATGCGTGCTATCGATAAGACCTATCGGGGAACTCCCACTATCGATCACTCGTTGATGCGTTAGTGTTTAATGATCCGCGATCTCGCTCCGGTGATGCGCGACTTTTGGTTTTTCCAATCGATGAAGTGGAACTGACCATGCCAGGCACCAGTCAATTTGAACTTTCACGCCGGAATTTACTTATCTCCTCGGCCGCGACCGTCGCTGCCACCACTGTCACCAGGGCGGCGGCAGCCCAGTCCGCAGGAGAAACCATGAATCACACATCAAGCGTATCATTGAAGGTCAACGGACAAGTCCGCGACCTCGACGTTGATAATCGGACGACGCTTCTCGACGCTCTCCGTGAGCATCTTCACCTGACCGGCACCAAGAAGGGCTGCGATCACGGTCAGTGTGGGGCGTGCACGGTGATGGTCGGTGGACGCCGCATCAACTCGTGTCTTTCGCTGGCCGTGATGCACGACGGCGACGAAGTGACGACGATCGAGGGACTTGGACAGCCCGGTAATCTGCACCCTATGCAGGCCGCGTTCGTCAAGTATGACGGCTTCCAGTGTGGCTACTGTACGCCAGGACAAATCTGTTCCTCCGTGGCGGTGCTTGAGGAGATCGAGGCGAACATCCCGAGCCACGTCACCGGCGACCTAAACGTGCGGACATCGATCAGCGAGGCGGAAATTCGCGAGCGGATGAGTGGCAATATCTGTCGCTGCGGTGCCTATTCCAACATCGTTGAGGCCATCGTCGAAGTAGCGGGGACAAAAGCATGAAAGCCTTCACCTACGAAAAGGCCTTATCCATAGAGGCTGCAGTCAAGGCGGCCGCCTCGAACTCCGAGGCAAAGTTTATTGCCGGTGGCACCAATCTTCTCGACTTGATGAAACTCGAGATCGAGACGCCGACACATCTGATCGACGTGAATGGTCTCGGGCTCGACACGATAGAAAAGACGTCTGAGGGTGGGCTGCGCATTGGAGCGCTGGTTCGCAACACCGACCTCGCCGCCGACGTAACCGTCCGGCGCGATTATGGGCTCTTGTCGCGCGCCTTGCTCGCCGGCGCTTCGGGCCAGCTTCGCAACAAGGCGACGACCGCGGGTAACCTCTTGCAGCGCACGCGCTGTCCATACTTCTATGACACCGCACAGCCCTGCAACAAGCGGTCACCGGGAAGTGGCTGCTCTGCCATTGGCGGCTTCAGTCGCCAGCACGCCGTGGTGGGGGTGAGCGACACCTGTATCGCCACGCATCCGAGCGACATGGCGATCGCCATGCGTGCACTCGATGCGGTCGTCGAGACCGTAAAGCCGGATGGTAGCCGCCGAACAATCCAGATCGCCGACTTCTATCGCTTGCCCGGCGATACGCCCGAGATCGAAACGGTCCTGGAGAGGAGCGAGTTCATTACCGCAGTGGTGCTACCGCCGGCGATCGGAGGAAAACAAATCTACCGCAAGGTCCGCGACCGTGCTTCCTACGCGTTTGCCCTGGTCTCTGTCGGTGCAGTCATTCAGCCGGACGGCACGGGGCGGGTGGCAGTTGGGGGCGTCGCTCACAAGCCTTGGCGCCTCGAAGCTGCGGACGAGGAACTCTCCAAGGGAGCAAAGGTCTCAGCGAAGGCTCTCCTTGCCGACGCTCATCCTACCGAGCAGAACAAGTTCAAGATCGATCTCGTTGAGCGCACACTCAGCGCCGTGATCGCCGAAGCGAGAGGATGATCGCCATGAAGTTCGATACACCAGCAACTACCAATCCGATCGACCAGCTGAAGATGGTCGGCCAGCCTGTCCACCGCATCGACGGCGAGCTCAAGACGACTGGGCGGGCGATTTACGCCTATGAGTGGCATGATCCGAACATGCCTTACGCCTACGGTTATCCCGTGGGATCGACCATCGCCAGGGGCCGCATCATCTCGATAAAAGTCGATGCTGCCAAACGCGCGCCGGGCGTGCTTGCCGTGGTAACGACGCTTGACGTCGGCAAACGCGAAAAGGGCAAGTTCAATACCGCGAAACTCTTCGGTGGCGATGAGATCCAGCACTACCACCAGGCAATCGCCGTAATCGTTGCCGAGACGTTTGAACAGGCCCGAGCAGCCGCCGCCCTGATGAAGGTCGACTACACGGAAGAGCAGGGTACGTATGATCTCGCCGATGCGAGAGATTCGGCGGTCAAGCCGAAAGACGCCGGCGGTGCTCCACCAGATAGCGCCGTTGGAGATTTCGAAGGTGCATTCAAGTCCGCCGAAGTGACGTTGGACGAGACCTACACGACCCCGGATCAGTCGCATTCGATGATGGAGCCGCATGCATCCATAGCTGCCTGGGACGGTGATGAGCTGACGGTTTGGACGTCCAGCCAGATGATCGACTGGTGGCGGTCCGATCTCGCAACAACGCTTGGTGTCGACAAGGAAAAAATCCACCTCATGTCGCCGTTCATCGGCGGCGGCTTTGGTGGCAAGCTGTTCCTGCGCGCCGACGCGGTTCTGGCCGCGTTCGGTGCAAAAGCAGCAAAGCGGCCCGTAAAGGTCGCGCTACCGAGGCCGTTCCTCGTCAACAACACGACGCATCGTCCAGCGACGATCCAGCGCATCCGCATTGGTGCGGCTCGCGATGGAAAAATAACAGCAATCGCCCATGAAAGCTGGTCCGGCGACCAGCCCGATGGCCAGCTGGAAACGGCTGCCATGCAGACGCGGCTTCTTTATGCGGGCGAGAACCGCATGACGGCAATGCGGCTGGCAACGCTGCACCTTCCCGAAGGCAACGCCATGCGCGCGCCCGGCGAGGCGCCGGGACTGATGGCGCTCGAGATTGCCATCGACGAAATGGCCGAAAAGCTCGGCATCGATCCGGTGCAGTTCCGTATACTCAACGACACGCAGGTGGATCCGGAGAAGCCTGAGCGCCCGTTTTCGCATCGCGATTTCGTCGGTTGTCTCAAGCTTGGAGCGGAACGTTTCGGCTGGCATGGACGAGCTCGTCCTGGTGCTCGTCGCGAAGGCAACTGGATGATCGGTTTCGGTGTTGCGGCCGCATTCCGCAACAACCTCCTGGTCCCATCGGGCGCACGCGTGCGTCTGGACAGGGAAGGGGTCGTCACCGTCGAGACCGACATGACCGATATCGGAACCGGCAGTTACACGATCCTCGCCCAAACAGCTGCGGAAATGATGGGGTTACCGATCGACAAGGTTGCGGTCCAGCTTGGCGATTCTCGCTTTCCCGTATCCGCAGGCTCCGGCGGGCAGTTCGGTGCGAACTGTTCGACCTCGGGTGTCTATGCGGCCTGTGTCAAGCTTCGGGACGCTATTGTGCAGAAACTCGGGTTCAATGAACAGGACGTCGTCTTCGAGGGCGGTCGGGTCCGCTCCGGTTCGCGCTCGGTTCCTCTTGCCGAAGCGGCGGGCGCCGAAGGACTGGTGGTCGAGGACAAGGTCGAGTGGGAGAAACTTTCGGACAGCCATCAGCAGTCGACCTTCGGAGCACATTTCGTGGAGATGGGTGTCGATGCGGCTACGGGCGAGAGTCGAATCCGTCGCATGCTTGCGGTATGTGCCGCCGGCCGCATCCTTAATCCGATCACGGCGCGCAGCCAGGTGATTGGTGCGATGACGATGGGTGCTGGTCTGGCGTTGTCGGAGGAACTTGCGGTTGATACCCGTCGGGGGTTCTTCGTCAACCATGACTTGGCTGGCTACGAGGTGCCGGTGCATGCCGACATCCCGCACCAGGACGTCGTGTTTATGGATGAGACCGATCCGATTTCCTCGCCGATGAAGGCGAAGGGCATTGGCGAACTCGGACTATGCGGCGTCTCGGCAGCGATCGCGAACGCGATCCACAATGCGACGGGTATCCGCCTCCGGAACTATCCGATGACTCTGGACAAGCTGATCGGCGGCCTGCCTGACCTTGCGTAACCATGCTCTGAGTCAGGCTGGCTTTGACAGGAATAAGGTTGTTGGTTTCCACGCAGAACGGAGCCGGCTATGGTTCGGGACAAGTGGTTGCCGCCAGACGGTCGCGCCGCTTTCGAGAGGTTGAACGACGAAGCCGCGATGCGCGGTACCGTCATCAACGCGGGTAGCCTAGTCGCAGCGAACGACAACCGCTTCGGATTCGCTCCCGGTGGATAAACGTCGCTCTAAAACCGAATTTGTATGAAAGGGTTAGAAACCCAACGGCACCTTGGGGTGCCGTTTCCATTTGGGACGCTCTTAGTCGACGGACGTTTGAAACTCGTGAGATAGACAGTCAGCCTCATCTCCTTCCCAATCCCGCGCGCGTCGCGGCCTGCGTCAATAAGACCATGGCCACACACCTTGCAATGAAGGCGTTGGAGGAGCATTTCGAGTGAGTGCTATCCTTGCGGATAGACAATTCTGATCAACAGAATGAAAGCACTCGAAATGTCTGATGGTTCTTGGGTAGATTGGTTCCCATATGTCTTCTTCCCATTCAAGATCATAGTGCTGGGTATCGGCATGTACTATGCCATTAAGTGGCATCACGATCAGGCGAAGAAAGACGAAGCGTCCAAGGGACACTAAACGCCAGTGGGTGCCCACTTGCTTCTTGCTGGGTTCGCACAGGTTATCGGTAGACAATTTTTGCCAGCTCCGCCAGTGACAAGGTGGGGCTGAATACGTTTCAGTAGAACTCCGGCTCTGTAGCCTCAGATGATGCTCCGTAGCGGATTCAATGGTCTTAATCCTCATCTTTCGGATCGATGGAGACATCCTCCACCTTGAAGTCCTCGTCCAACTGCACGCGGATCCAACTGTCAGGAAACTGCATCGGGGCCACAAAGGATAGGAGAGTGGCGTCAGCAAAAACGACCACTGAACGAATGGCCAAATTGTCACGCAGATCCGTGGCCTCGATCACATTCTCGCCACCGATAGCGCCCTCGATCTCTTCAGCGATGCCATCGATGATCCGCCGCCAGACTTGAGGGCTCACCTCAAGAACCCGTTTGGTGGCGGCGACGAGCGCTCCGAAATCTATTCCCGACCTGTCTTCCAGTTCAGGGTCCACGTTGACATTGACATGAACGCCAGTTGCCAGAAAGCGCGCCGTACCGAAGACAAAACCGTCGCCAATCTGCAGACCGATCATAACTTTGCTGGCAGCGATTTCATCTCGGAGTTGTTCGATCGATCCCATCGTTACCTCAACCTTGTTGATTCCGCGGGTACTCGGCGGCAAGCTCCTATATAGGAGCTTTTGGACGTCGTCGATTCGACGCCAAAGTCTGGCACTGGCGTGCTGATGATGAGTAGACCTTGCAATCCTTCTATCGATCAGAGTGCACCGGCCTTATCTTTGACCTGCTATCAATCTAACTAGGACGCGGACTCGTTAATTGAAGCGATCCAGATTCTCGTCGCGGCCAGTTTGAGCCCGGCAAGGTAGTTGTCAGCACGTCTGTCGTATCGTGTTGCCAGACCACGCATCTGTTTGATGCGGTTGAAGAAACGCTCGATCAGATTGCGCTGGCGATAGACCCAACGGCTGAAACTGAAGGTCTGTTTTCGGTTGGCCTTGGCGGGGATGTTTGCCCAGCATTTGCGTTGCTTGGCGAAGTTACGGATCGCGTCGGTGTCATAGGCCTTGTCGGCAAGCAGTGTCGTTCCGGGCCGAATGTCACTCAGCAGCTTTTCGGCCATAGGAGCATCGGCGGCCTGACCAGCGGTCAATGCCAGTCGAACCGGCAAACCATCAGCATCGACGAGCGCGTGGATCTTTGTCGTCAGGCCGCCACGCGAACGTCCCATGCAAGGATCGGCAGATCCCCCTTTTTTGCGTTTGCACCATGCTGGTGAACGCGGACGCAGGAAGAATCGATCATGACGATCTCTCCGGCATAATGCCTTGAAACAGCGCCGGGAAGGCGATCCCAGACGCCTGCCTTGCGCCAGCGAGAGAAGCGATTGTAGAGCGTCGTGCGCGGACCATAGCGCTCCGGTACATCACGCCAGGATGAACCTGTCCGGAAACGCCATAGGATACCATTGATCACCCGGCGGTCATCCACGCGCTCAACTCCACGGCTGTTGGTCGGCAGCAAAGGCGCGATAACCGCCCATTCCTCGTCGGTCAGTTCGTGACGGCGCATAACAATCTCCTTTCCAGGAAATTGAATCACACAACGTCATCAACATGAACCCCGTTATGGGGACACAGCCTAGGTGCACAATTACCGACGCCATCTCTGCGTCGGCTGGGGTGTGACAGCCGACTCTCCATCCGTTGCCTCATTCTTTGAAATCGGCCATACAAAGATCGACAGCGCCGGGAGATTTGTGATTTGGCCAGTTCGGCTCCTGTATAAAGCGACCACAGGCAATAATTCCGATAGAGTGGCGATCAAACCGTGCCATCGTCCGAGAGAAAAATGAGATCGTTACTGCTTGCTTCGGTGATGGTGATAGTTGAGGTAATCGCTTCAGGCCGCGGAGCTGTCCAGGCGCAGCCTGCGGTGCAAGACCCGTCCCCGCCAGCCTGCGTCAAGGATAGCAACGTCGACAGTTGCTGGAGCGCCGGCGTCGCGGCCGAAAAACGGAACGATGCTGCCGCTGCCCTGGCGAACTATGAACGCTCCTGCGCGGCCGGTTTTCAGATGGGTGGCTGTTACGAAGCCGGCAAAATCTATTTCCTCGATCCCGCCCATCGGAACTACGGCATCGCGAAGGATCGGATGACTCTGGTCTGCGACTCCGATGATGCCGGTATTGGCCCCTATGCCTGCAAATATCTGGGCATCATCTATCGCAATGGTCTGACAGCGAAGCCGCAGGTCGATCTGGCGTTCCGGCCCCTGCCGCTGACGACATGGGGCTTTCGGACGCGGCATGGCAACGCGACTATATCGCCTATCTGGCCTATGCGATGGGCTGCACCGACGACACGCCAGCGCTGTGCACCAAAGCGCGCGATAAGTACCGTCGAGCGGTCGCGGCATCGGCGAGCTGGCCCGCCCGCTGCGTGGAGGAGCTGGAGCAGAGCCCGTTCCCCGGGAACTGCGACGCCGTGGCAGACGCGGGCATGAGCGCCCGGTTTGAGCAGCGGCAGGAGCTGCGTCGCACGCTCGTGGGCATGTTCCGCAATGCCACAGAGAATCCTCCGTCCGACGAATGACGCTGACGCGGCACCGGATGCAAACCCGAATTCGTGGCCAAAGGTGAACTCAGGCCACTATGCGATCCGAAAACCGCCGATCCAGACGTAGAACCTTAAAATCCTCATGCAGACCCCGATTATAAGGACATGTTGTCGAGGAGCACTTTGTTAAGGTGCCGACCGGCTTTCAATTGTTTGTGTCAAACGCGATGACGCGGCTTAACGGCCTCTTTCGCCCCTTTGAGACTGTGGCTTTTAGCTCCCGATTTCATTTAGCTATGGGGCTCGGTGATGTGGATCTGACGGGTATTTTTTCGAAGAATTTTGGGGATTGGCCTCATCATGCCTTTGGAGCAGCCCTGCGATCTGCAGAGCGATGGCATTCCGCCGATCCACCCGAAGATCTACACGTCGCATTACGGCTTGCGGTTTTCGTCGCGTCTGCACTCCCTCTGAAACCCTGTTCGGGAACGGTAGCTATCAGGTCCTTAGCTCACCGCAAATTAGCAAGCGGGCAGGCACCGGGTGTTGTCGTTTCCGGAGCGGAACATTGCAGGTGTACGACCGTGAAGAGCCGGTTTGTGCGGCACCGTACGAAAGCGATTTCGGCCTCGCTTAACTATATTGGTTCCAGCCGTCTTAAGTTTTATTCACGTAGTGTGGATGAAACACAGGCGGATAAAAAAGTATGCGAACCCTTCTGCAGTCGAAATGGTTTTGGAGATTTAGCCTGCCCGTCATGGTATCGATCGCTATATGTGGGCTGCTTCTCTTGTCACTCTACTGGGCAGCGATCGCAAGCGACGCTATCGCGGTTGCAAGACAGCGCGATGTGGTCGCCCTGACGGTATCAAAACTGAAGTCATCAATAGCTCATGATCAGGAAAGTGCCACTGTCTGGGATGACGCGGTTACGAATTCGCTTGCCCGAAATCGCGACTGGATGGCCACCAATCTTGGCGTATGGATGAATACCTATTTCGGACACGATGCAGCAATCGTGCTGACAGCGGATTTCAATCCGGTCTACCAATTTCTTCTCGAGCCCGATGACACTACCGTCAGCGATGGTTTGCGGATCGCCTATCTTCCATTGGCAACGAGGCTGAAGGAGCGCCTTGTTGCAGGCGATCAGGACGGAACGAGTAGCAAAGTCCTCTCCATAGGCGAAGCGGACATCGTCTACGTTGGTTCGCGCCCGGCGATCCTCAGCATTAAACCAATCGTTTCCGACACAGGAGATATCGAGCAACAACCGGGACAGCAAAATCTGCATGTTGCGGTTCGTTTTCTCGACGGAGATCTCGCAGCAACAGTGGGTCAGGAATACCAGTTCGACAATCTCCGCTTTGCCCTTCATCAGCCGACGGACCCGCGTTTTTCGTATCTCGCGTTGCGTTCGAAATCCGGACAGGTCATTGGCTACTTCGAATGGCAACCATTCAGACCCGGCCAGAAAGTTCTTGAGGCCACCATTCCCGCGATCGCATTTGCTCTCTTTGCTATATTCGGTGCCGCAAGCGTTGGTGGAAACGCACTCTGGAGGCGGTCAAACCGGTTAAAGGCGAACCAGGAGCAGTTGCAATACCAGGCGGCACACGACGCTCTCACCGGCCTTGCCAATCGGACGGAATTCAACGCGAGAGTTGCGACGGTCGCGCAAAACGCGAGGGAAGGCGAGGTGCATGCCGTCCTGTTCATCGATCTCGACAGGTTCAAGGCGGTGAACGATTCGCTTGGCCATCCCGCCGGTGATAAATTGATATCACTCGTCGGAGCGCGGCTCACGCGTCTTTTGCCCGACAGCCTTGTTGCGCGGATCGGCGGGGACGAATTTACCGTTCTTGTCGCACTGAACGAATTGCTGCAGGCGGAGCATGTTGCCAAAGCCATCGTGGACGACCTGCGAGCGCCTTTCGAAATCGAGGGGGCGCAAGTCGCAATTGGCGCGAGCGTCGGAGTGGCCCTCAAGCACGGCGCCTTTGATGCAAATGAGGCGATACGTCAGGCTGACATTGCACTTTATCACGCCAAAGCCGCTGGCAGGAATACTTACGCGATATTCGGCGACCACATGGACGAGTTGGTTCGCAAGAGGAGGGCTCTGGAGGCCGACCTGCGAAAAGCGGTCAACGGCCGCGCGGAGATAGAAATATTCTATCAGCCTGTCTTCTCCGCAGGGGATGGGATGCTCAGTTCCCTCGAGGCCCTGGCCCGCTGGAACCATCCCGAACTCGGATACATAAGTCCCGAAGAATTTATTCCGCTCGCCGAAGAGTGTGGCCTGATCCACGAAATCGGTGGCATTGTGCTGGAAGACGCCTGTTCCATGCTGGCGCAGTTTCCCGAAATCGACATCGCGCTCAATGCATCCTTGATGGAGCTGTGTTCGCCCGCCTATCCTCTGAACATAATTGCTGCGCTCGAAAAATGGCAGGTATCGGCTAACCGTCTGGAAATCGAGATAACGGAAAGCGCTGCCACCGGTGAGGACGGTCGATCGGAACGGAATATTGCGGCCCTGCGCGCAGCCGGCGTCAGATTTGCGATCGACGATTTCGGAACGGGATACTCGTCATTCTCGCGGGTTCAGAAGATCGATGTGGATCGCATCAAGATTGACAGATCATTCATCGAGGAAATCCACAGAAGCGACAACAGGGCTCTCGTCGTTGCGATGATCAATGTCGCGCGGGCCAAGGGGTTGCAGATTACGGCCGAGGGTGTTGAGACAACGGAGCAGCGTGATGCTTTAAAGGGTCTGGGTTGCCATCATCTTCAGGGCTTCCTGCTCTCACGGCCTCTGTCGCCGGATGCAACTCGCGCGCTGCTCTCGGCCCCTGATCCCGCGTGGACACTTCGAGGTCACGCGGATTTCCGGCCTGACCGACAGCAGTATACGGGAAGCCCTTGATCAACTGGCGCAATTAGTGGCATCGCCAGGGGTGGTCACGTCCTGCAAATCCTCGCCCCTCACTCCGAGCCGGGGCGGAGAGGAGGGGAGCCAGACGAGTCTGCTCCCCCCGCTTGGGTCCGCCGCACTGATATGACAAAAGACGTTCTGCTTCTGGCGAAATGGCTTCGTTCGCCTCAAGATCTGTTAGCCAGCGTTGCGGGGTCTGATGTCCATCAAGAGAACCATGGCTGTTGGTTTCCGCGCGGAACTGAACCGGCTCAGTTCCGCGTAAAACCAACACATCATGTCTTCAGTCGTCGTTCCGAGGTCGGATAATGTCCGCGCGGGCAGACGCGTAACTGGCGAAGATCCTTTTGCCGCAGCCCAAGGTGCAGGCCAAACCGCCGCAGCAGGAATGATCTGACGGCTTCGGCCGCCGGCGGGGGATATCTGTTCCTGAGCCTGGCGACCGGTCTGGGGTTGTGGTCGAGCGGAGGTAGATAGGGGGCGTCTTCTTCTTAGAAATAGCAAATCCCTCCAAGCGACATCGGATCAGAGGTATCGGCCGTGGCCACATATCCACATAAGTGTAATGCGGGTTTTCCTGGTTCAGGAGCACGTCAGATGAGCGGATTGACGATCGACATAACGGATCAACAACATTAGAGCCTAAAGGTGCTGCTGGCCGCTTTGCAGGGCAAGACAATCAAGCAGTATGCACTTGAGCGCCTCTTTCCCGAGCCACAATTTTCCGTGAAACGGTGCTCTGAAGTTTGGAGCCACTATTGCCCAAACCCAACCGCCGCCGCGTCGCTTCACCGGGCGGCGCTTCAATGCGTTCGGCGGGAACGGCCATAGCGGTGAGCAATGTGGGCGTTCAGTGCAAGTGCAATATGGTTGATGAGTGAGCTGTCCGCCTGGTCCATTTCGATGAGAGGGAGGAGGGCGGCGCCGATGTCCCGCACCGTCGGGTCGGCCATGCCTCTACAGGTCGCCAAATCGTCAACGGGAGGTCCTCTCGTGTAATCTGCAAGTTCTGACAGGTGCTCTCTGGGAAGATGGATCACAAGTGCTTCGAGTGTGCCTCGAACGGCAATGGCTGCCCTTCCTGCATGCGCTGGACGAGCTTTCGCAGGAACGTCGCCGCGATGGCGCCTATGGCTGGGGCGTGACGGAGGACTCCGCCGATCCGCAGAAGATCGTCGAATGGTTCATGGTGGAATCTTGGGCCGAGCATCTGCGCCAGCACAAGCGGGTTTCCCATGCAGATGCGGATTTGCAGGGCAAGGTGCTGGCTTATCATTCCGGGCTGGAAAAGCCGGTGGTGCGGCACTTCCTCACAATCAACCGTCCGGGAAAGGCGTAATCAATCCGCAACGGGCGACCTCATGGTCGTCCATTGTTTCATTTGTGGCAATTATATCGAAATTATTGATGCAATTGTTGGGTCGGGTCTTTCAAGCGAATATCACGTCATCCGATGGACATCAGGTCGCCGACGATACCGAGGCTGATGTCGAGCTCATCACCTGCTGCAAAAATCGAGAGAGATCCCCATGAAATTCCCCTCCCTTCCGATGCTCCTGAGTTTCAACGGCGGCTATGTCGACACGCTCGGCTTCCTGGCCCTGTCGGGCCTCTTCACCGCCCATGTGACGGGAAATTTCGTCACGCTGGGCGCCACGGCGGCGCTCGGTCTTGGCGGCGCGCTGTCCAAGCTGCTGGCGCTTCCGGTGTTCTGCCTCGTCGTCTTCCTCTCGCGCCTCATCTGCCTGAAGCTTCAGGGCGCTGGTCGCTCGCCGATCCGGCCGATGCTTCTGGTGAAGCTCGCCCTGTTTACAGGCGTGGCGATCTACGCGCTTTATCACGGGCCGTTTCATGCCGAGGAAAGCACGGTCACCCTCTTCGTCGGCATGGCGCTGGTTTCGGCGATGGCAATTCAGAACGGTCTCCACAAGTCCCACCTGGCCAAGGCACCGCCCTCGACCCTGATGACCGGAACCACGACCCAGATCATGCTTGATCTCGCGGATCTTCTGGCAGACCCGAAGGCTGAGGAAGTCGTCGCCGCCAAGGCGCGGATCAAAAAGATGGCCGGCGCGGTCGTCACCTTTGCGCTGGGCTGTGGTGTTGGCGCTGCGGGTTACATTTTCGCGCCCGCCGCCGCCTTCAGCCTGCCCGTCATCATCGCCGTCGCCGCTCTCTTCGCCAGCACGGCCGGCGCCGAAGCTAACTAGGTCAACCAGAGGGAACAGTGCAATGGATATCGGAAGCGAAACCGGTGGTCTGGCCAGTCTGATCGCCCCCATCCTGAAGCCGCTCGCATCGGGCCTCGAATTCTTCGGCGTCGGTGTCATCCTCATCGGCGTGGCCGTCGCCACCGTGGGCTATGTCAGGGATCTTGCGACCGATGACAGGCGAGAGGCTTATGATCGCTATCGCGCCAATCTCGGACGCGGGATCCTGCTCGGCCTCGAAATCCTGATCGGGGCCGATATCATCGCCACGATCATCGCGCCGCTCACCTGGGAAAGCGTCGGTCTTCTCGGATTGATCGTCCTGATCCGCACCTTCCTCAGCTTCTCGCTCGAAGCCGAGATCGACGGCCAGTGGCCGTGGTCGCGCAACGCACGGCGCGGCGCCAAGGGCGGCTGACGTCTTTCACACAGCCCCATCGCATATCCATCTCACACTTAACGAAATGCACAGATCAGACAGGTCACCCGATGACGGTAACTCTCGAATTCGGCCTCGACACGTTCGGGGATGTCACCACCGGAGGGGACGGGCAGCTTCTTGCCCAGCCGCAGGTCATTCGCAACGTGGTCGAGGAGGCCGTTCTGGCCGACCGGTATAGCATCGACTTCTTCGGGATCGGCGAACACCATCGCAAGGATTTCGCCGTATCGGCTCCGGAGGTCGTGCTCTCAGCCATCGCCGCCAGAACCGGGCGCATAAGATTGGGATCAGCGGTCACGGTGCTGAGCTCCGATGATCCGATCCGCGTGTTCCAGCGTTTCTCGACGCTCGACGCGCTGTCGAACGGGCGCGCCGAGGTCATTCTCGGGCGCGGTTCGTTCATCGAATCCTTCCCGCTCTTCGGCTACGATCTGTCGAAATACGAAGAGCTGTTCGAGGATAAGCTCGACCTCTTCTCCGAGCTCGCGACCAAGGATGTGATCAATTACGACGGTGATTGGCGCCCGCCGCTGGAGGATCAGATCGTCTATCCTCCGGTCGCAGGCGGGCAGCTGAAGACCTGGATCGGCGTCGGCGGCAGCCCGGAATCCGTGCTTCGGGCCGTCAGGCACGACATGCGACTGATGCTGGCCATCATCGGCGGCGATCCGCGCCGCTTCGCGCCTTATGTCGAGCTTTATCGGAAGGCGTCGGAGCAGGCGGGCCGCCCCGCCCGCGAGATCGGCGTGCACTCGCCCGGCTATGTTGCCGAGAGCGACCAGCAGGCCCGCCGTGACCTCTTTCCGCATTTCAAGAAGGTTCGTGACCGCCTTGGCCAGGAGCGTGGTTGGCCGCCTGTCACGGAAAAGGATTTCCAAAACGAGATCGAACATGGATCGCTTTACGCCGGCTCCCCGGAGACGGTTGCGAGGAAGATTGCGCAGCTTGTGGGAACGCTCGGGATTTCGCGCTTCCAGATGAAATATTCAGCTGGCCCGATGGAGCACGAGAAGCTGATGAACAGTATCGAACTCTACGGTACAAAGGTCATTCCGATGGTCCGTTCGCTGCTCTCTCGGCCTGAAGTCCAGGCATCGCCCGGGAACGAACATGTCTGAGGAATTTTCGCGGAAGATCCAGACCGCTGCAGATCGTCGATTCAGAGGATAAGGCCAGGATACAGTTGTCGGCGATTGAGGGAACGCCATCGGTCGAGCTTCTGAAGCCCGACGGCGCTGGTGCCGCCTTGCTCAAGCTCCGACGATGACGGCCGGCCATCGTTTTCTCTCAGCAACGTGGCACCCAGCGGCCCGACGGCCATTCTCGAGATCGATGAAAAGGGCGCTCATATCAAGTTCATCGAGAGGACGGGGCTTCGACCTGTCTCTTCCTGAACGGCAGATCGCCAACAGAATTTGAAACCCAACTCGCCCAGCAGGCGGCTTAGTTCGAAGCGCATCGCTGGACCAGCCCGGGGGGCTTACTCCATAACCGGCTCATCAGTTCTGCGTGGTAACCAACACCACCGCAAGCACATCGAGGAGATTGCCGAGACTGATATCTGTCGAAAGTGTCTTGTCGATCGCGTTCATTTGGGGTATCCCTACATACAATAGTTCAAGGATTATTGAAATATGGATGAGCGTCAAGCCCTTTCGTCATTCGCAGCACTGTCCCAGGAGACGCGCCTTGCCATCGTCCGGGCGCTGGTCGTCGCTGGGCCTGAAGGACTGGCCGCAGGGGTGATCGCCGAGCGCATGGGCGTTTCCGCAACGAATGTCTCATTCCATCTGAAAGAACTGGAGCGGTCGGGTTTGATCTCTCAGCGAAGGGAGTCTCGCTCGATCATCTACAGCGCCAGCTACGAGAGCCTTGCCGATCTGGTGAAGTTCCTGATGGAGGATTGCTGCGCCGGGCACCCTGCGATCCGGGAGAGTGTCGAGAAGGGCGACGGATGCTGCAATCCGGCTGGTGAGGTAGCAGGTGCATAGTCGACAGGTTCTCGCGGGCATCGTCTCCGCCCTCGGTATCACGCAGATCATCGGCTACGGCACTCTCTATTACAGCTTCAGCATCCTCGCTCCCGGCATGGCGGCCGATCTTGGCCTGTCGCTTTCCCAGGTATTTGGGGTCTTCTCCGTCTCGCTGTTCATAGGCGGCCTGTCAGCCACCTGTCTCGGCAAGCAGATGGATCGGGTCGGCGCGGCCACCATCATGACGATCGGCTCGGTTCTTGCCGCCCTGACGCTCACCTTATGCGCCTGGTCGCCCTCGGTCGCGGTGTTCGCCATCGCCATCATTCTACTCGAGGTCTCATCGGGGATGGTGCAGTATCAGGCGGCATTCGCGGCATTCGTTGAGAGCGATCCCCGCACCGCATCCCGGAGCATCACCTATTTGACGCTGATCGGCGGATTCGCATCGACAATCTTCTGGCCGATCTCGGCCGCGCTTTCCGGATGGATGTCGTGGCGTGAGATCTATCTGGTCTTTGCAGCGCTGAACCTGTTCCTCTGCATGCCCCTGCATGTCTGGGTCATGCGCGTCGGCAAGACGGGATCGAATGCGGAAGCAGCCGCCCGGCCTCGCGAAACCATAATCGGAGCAATCCCCCACGATGCCCGCCGCCGAAGCATGATCATGGTGTCGTTCGCCTTCGCGCTTCTCGGGTTTACGCTTGCCGCGATCCTCGCGCATATGGTGCCGATGCTCGGTTCCATCGGGCTGGATGCCGCGGCCGTAGTTATCGGATCTCTGTTCGGTCCGGCACAGGTCGCGAGCCGCCTGATCAACATGGTCTTCGGAAAGAACCTGTCGCCGCCGGTACTCGCGGTGGTGTCCGCAGTGCTGATCGTGTTCGGCATCCTGATCCTGCTGGCAACGGGAGACTGGCTGCCGGGGGCTGTCGCCTTCGCCATCTGCCTCGGGCTCGGTTCCGGCATCAACAGCATCGCGCAGGGAAGCCTGCCGCTCTATCTGTTCGGATCGGATGGATATGGCGCGATCACGGGCAAGATGGCGGCGGCTCGACTGGCGCTCGGAGCCGGTGCACCCTTCGCGTTCGCGGCCGCCATGGAGAACCTGGGCCTGAGCCTGTCACTAATTGGAAACGCATGTCTCGGTGCTGTCAGCATCGCGGCATTCGTTGCGGTGGCTGCATCCTGTAGGCGGCCAGCCATCGCAACGGTCTAGGCAGTCAGGTCGACTTCAGCGAGACCCGCTTCTCCAGCGCGGCCGCCTCTTCCTTCCGCTCGCTATAGCGGTCGGTCAGGTAGGACGATGCATCACGGGTGAGAATGGTGAACTTCACCAGCTCCTCGCAGACGTCGACGACCCGGTCGTAGTAGGACGAGGGCTTCATCCGGCCATCGGTGTCGAATTCCTGAAACGCCTTCGCCACGCTGCTCTGATTGGGGATGGTGATCATCCGCATCCAGCGGCCGAGGATGCGCAACTGGTTCACAGCGTTGAAGGACTGGCTCCCGCCCGAAACCTCCATCACCGCCAGCGTCTTGCCCTGGGTGGGGCGGACGGAGCCGAGCGACAACGGGATCCAGTCGATCTGCGACTTCATGATGCCGGTCATCGCGCCGTGGCGCTCCGGGCTGATCCAGACCTGGCCTTCCGACCATTGAGAGAGGTCGCGGAGTTGCTGAACCTTGGGATGGCTGACGGGTGCCTCGTCCGGGAGCGGCAATCCGGCCGGATCGAATATCCGCACCTCGCATCCGAGGCGTTCGAGCAGCCGACGGACTTCAAAGGCAAGGAGGCGGCTATAAGACACTTCCCGGAGCGATCCATAAAGGATCAGGATTCTCGGCTTGTGCGTCGAGAATTCTGGCCGCAGCGGTTCTGGCGCGATCGGCTGAAGGTGGTCGTTGTGCAGTGCGGGAAATGTCTCAGACAATGCGCTTTCCTTCCTGGTCGAGGACCTGTTCGCCGTCTTCCTTGGTGAACGGTCCTTTGAAGGCATCGGCCGGCAGGATGTCCAGCACCACCTCAGAGGGACGCGACAACCGCGTGCCCAATGGGGTGATAACGAACGGTCGGTTGATCAGGATCGGGGTCTGAACCATCACATCCAGCAACTGGTCATCGGTTAGATCAGGGGCGTCGAGGCCGAGTTCGGCGAAGGGCGTACCCTTCTCGCGGATCGCTTGACGCACTGTCAGGCCGGCGTCCGCAATCATCCCAACGAGTTGCTCCCGGCTCGGAGGACTCCTCAGGTATTCGATGACGGTAGGCTCTATCCCGGCATGCTGGATGAGCTCGAGCGTGTTCCGCGACGTGCCGCAGGCCGGGTTGTGATAGATGGTGACGTCCATAGTCAGATCCTTTCAGTGATGGTGTTGCGGGCGACAGCGGGCGATGCTTCGTACCAGCCCTTCGAGCGGTTCACGATCCAGACGACGGACAGCATCACCGGAACCTCGATCAGAACTCCGACGACAGTGGCCAGTGCCGCGCCAGACTGAAATCCGAACAGGCTGATGGCGGCGGCAACCGCAAGTTCGAAGAAATTGCTGGCACCGATGAGCGCTGACGGCCCGGCAATGCAATGACGCTCACCTGCCATGCGGTTCAGAAGGTAGGCCAGTCCGGAGTTCAGGTAGACCTGAATCAGGATCGGTATGGCCAGCAAGGCGATGATCGTCGGCCGCGCAATGATCCGCTCACCCTGAAATGCAAACAGCAGGACGAGGGTTGCGAGGAGCGCGACGAGCGACATCGGCTGAAGCTTCGCGAGCAGGCTATCGAGCGCACGCGTCGTACCATCGGAGGTCAGGCGGCTACGCAGCGCTTGGGCGATGATCACAGGCACGACAATATAAAGCGCAACCGACAGGACAAGCGTCGCCCACGGCACGGTGATGGCCGAGAGACCGAGTAGCAGGCCGACGATCGGCGCGAAGGCAACGACCATGATCGCGTCGTTCAAGGCGACCTGTGAGAGAGTAAATAGCGGTTCGCCTCGTGTCAGATTGCTCCAGACAAAGACCATCGCAGTGCAAGGTGCCGCGGCGAGGATGATGAGACCTGCGATATAGGAGTCGATCTGGTCTGCCGGCAGATATGGCCGAAAGAGCCAGCCGACGAACAGCCATCCCAGCAACGCCATGGAAAAGGGTTTGATCGCCCAGTTGATGATCAGCGTGACGCCGATCCCACGCCAGTAGGAGCCGACTTGCGCCAGCGACCGGAAATCGATCTTCAGGAGCATCGGGATGATCATCAGCCAGATCAGGATCGCGACGGGGATGTTGACCTTGGCAATCTCGGCGGCTCCAACCACCTGGAACGCGCCTGGTAGCAGATGCCCCAAGGCAATACCGATGATGATGCAGAGGAAGACCCAAACGGTCAGGTATCGTTCAAATGTCGACATGCTACTCGGCCTTCGCGGATTTGACCGATGCGCCTTCCAGCAAACCGATCTGGCGAACGTGCTGTTCGAGAGCCAGGCGGTCGATCGAGGCTATGGGCAGGTTGATGAAGGCGATGATCCGGTTCTTCAGGAACCGTGCAGCTTGAGCGAAAGCCCGCTGGATCTCGACTTCAGTCCCGACGACGGCTGCCGGATCCTCGACGCCCCAGTGGGCAGTCATCGGATGGCCGATCCAGACCGGGCACGCTTCGCCCGCAGCGCTGTCGCAGACGGTGAAAATGAAATCCATCTCTGGGCTACCCGCCTCGGCGAAGACGTCCCAGCTCTTCGACGAGAAACCCGTAGACGGATAACCGAGCACATCCAGTTCCTTCAGCGCGTGTGGGTTGACTTCGCCCTTCGGCTGGCTGCCGGCGGAATAGGCTTTGAACCGGCCGCCGCCCTCCTTGTTGAGGATGGACTCGGCAAGAATAGAGCGAGCGGAATTGCCCGTGCAGAGGAACAGCACGTTATAGGTCTTGTCAGTCATGGTCGTGGTCCGTGGTTAGGTCGGAGGCCTTTTGAGCTTCATGATGGTCGCCGACGAGGGGCAGAGGGAGGAAAGTTGGCGGGTCGCAAGTACGGCGGCCGGCACTTCGGCTCGCTGCACCTCGAAAAAACCGATGGTCGAGAAGAAGGGGGCAGCGCTCGTGGTTGCGAGGAAGACATTGCCGCGAACTCCTTGCAGCGTTTCCTCGACGATCGCTCGTCCCAGACCATGACCCCGATACGCCGGAAGTACGACAACGGATCGCAGCAGGTAATCGCCGCTGCACCGTTCGAGGCCGGCATAGCCGACAATCCCGTCGCCACCCGCAACGGCTTCGAAGAAGGCACGGTCTGCATATTCGATATCATCGGTCGGAAGATCCGCGGCGCGGAGCGCTTCGCGGAGACGGACGTTGCTACCGGCCACTTCGTGCAATGCTATCGCGCTCAACATGGCTTCGCCTCCGGCGCGCAGCATGGCGTCAGTTCTGCGATCAGTGGAGCGCAAAGCTCCGACGAACCGCCACAACAGTCCTTCAGCAAGAATAGTGTCAGGTCGCGCAGGCCGTCGAGATCGGCCCGGTAGATGATTGATCGGCTCTGGCGCTCGCTCTTCACCAACCCGGCACGGGATAGCGTCGCAAGATGCGCTGACATGGTATTTTGGGGAGCGTCGAGTAGTCGCGCCAGCTCACCTGCCGCAATACCGTCGGGTTCGTGCCGGACGAGCAACCGAAATGTCTCGAGGCGGGTGTTCTGTGCCAAGGCCGCAAGGACCGTTATTGCGCTATTGTTTTCCATGCATCCAGAATAATGGATATATTGGAGAAGTCAACTGCTTCCGGTCTGAGGCCAATCATGTGCAGCTGAAAGTCGGGGGATGCCCCCAAAGCAGGGCGATCGAGCCTGAGGTGACCATAAGTCCCCTTGGCTCTTCTTGCTTATACTCACCTCCGCATAAGCATGAATTCCATCCTTGGCTGGCTCATTGACCTTTGCCGACCGCCTGGGCGACATTGCCGTGGAGGTGGGCTGCGACCGGTTACCACTGAGACCGCCGGCCGAACACTGGAATGACGCGCTGAGAGCGCGGGAAGAAGAAAGAAGGAAAGGAAACCGAGGGCAGGAAGAGGAGGTCTGCCGCATGCCCGCCGGTCGCGTCAAGGGTAAAGCTTCGCCCGCTCGGCTGCGGCCGGCTGGCGGCGACGTCTTCTCGATGACGGTGCCCGGTGAGAAGCACACCGAACGCAAGGAAGCCGGTCGGATGCCGGCGAAGGAGATTTTGACCCTGTTCCAACTGCAGCAAGAGGGTGAGATCCATCTCGCGACAATCAGTGGCTTTGATCTCGTTTACAGGGCGAGCGGTTCGGCAAGGATGATGGTTATCGCTACGAGGCCGTGCTCCAGCGCACCGGTGCAGATTATGAGATCGATCGGGCCATCACGGTTACGCTGCTCGGTGCCGTCTCACGGCTGCAGCACGCTCTTGAAGGCTTCGGCGACGAACAGTACAATTATCGCCTCCGACTTGAAGACGCCGAGCGATTGGTCTCCTGCCGTTCCCGAGACGGAGGCGCTTTCGCGTTCGAAGACGAGCTTGAGGAAAGCGGCTGAAGCTGGCCGCAATCGAGGCTCAAATGGCGGCAAATCCGGACGACGAGACCGTAGCGGCGTCTGCATGGCTGCGTTGCACAATAAATGTTTTCCTGCCGGTCAAAATTCAGGCATAGCGCCTTCAGCTGATGCACATGACGGTCACCTCTCAGTTCCGTCGCAGCAGCTGTTCCTCTCTGGAGGTTTTAGATCTCCACACTTCATGGGCCGCGGTTTCCGCAGGCCCATCTTTTTATTCTTTGTTCGCCTCATCCGACGATTCCGGGGAGTTTATGCCGAGGCGGCTTTTGCGCAGGCCCCGCCGTCGGGCAGCTTGAAGAGCGATTATATCAAGGTACCGTTCGCGCATGGCCTTCATGTCGATATCTCCGCGGGTCCATTCCTCCAGCAAGGCAACGAAGGCAGGATCCGTGTCGATCGGCATACCACGCGCTGCCGCGCGATCAATCGCACGCTGCGCGTTGGCTCTGCGGGTTTCGGAATCTGTGCTCATACTGCCTCGCCTGACATTTAGAAGGACAGGAAAATCTAACAGGGGGTAATCCAGATCGCGACTTGAAATTACTCTTCGTCAACAATATCTGTACATCACTTCCCGATGAGACGACGTCCTGCTCGCTGCAATCGCAGCGGCGTTTGATGTTGTCCCGGGATACAAAAGGAGGCGCTCCCCTCACGGGTCGAGCGCCTTTTTGTTTCGGAGGCGACCGCAAACGTGGTCCTGCACCTTGACCGAAGCCGCTTTGCAGACGAGACCTCAATCAAAACACTCTGTGGGAACACATGCCTTTTTTTCTCGTAACGCAGACATCGCTGGTCGAAGCTGAGGATGAGCGAGATGCCGCCCAAACGGGGGTCGACCGTCTCCGCTCCGGAGCACAGGTCGCCGTTTCGGTTAAATCCGATGAAACAACGATCACGCACATCGTCGTCCCTGCGGTGGTCGAAGAGCCCCTTCCAACCCCGCCCTCTGACAGCATCAATCTCTCGCCTGCTGCTGTTGCTGTCCCGGAAGCTGCCTTCGACTCACCGGAAAACAGAACTCTCATCTTGAAGCGTATGATGGCTGACGCGCTGGCCCTTCTGCGGCGTCGGACCTAGCCCCGTCCTTCAGGCACCGCTGCCACCAGCACTATCATATTCGATCGTCGGCTCGCATTGAGAAGAGAGGATTGAAAAAGCAGGAAGGATGAACCGGTCGCAGATCGGTCCTCCCGCCGACGCTCTCGCTCAACTGCCGCCTGCGCGATCCCAGCTGCTTGCCCTTCGCAGGGCTGTACTCCGCTGGTCCCGCACGGCAGGGATGCTCGGCCGCAGTTGCGACAGCCCGGCCGCTCGGCGGTCCCTTCGAGAAAAGATGAAGATAACAGGGGCCGTCAAGGCGCCGGTCAGGAACCTCTGGACAAGGACAAATCCCATGCAGATCATCAAGGTTGACGCGCGCGCTCAAGGAAAATCCCGACCGGATGCGTCAGTCGAGTCGTTGCTGCAGGCCGACGCGCTGATGTTGGCGACGATCAAGGCCGTCGGCATAGTCCAGCCGCCGGTAGTCGCACCGGAAAAGGATGGCGGAAACGGTTACGTCATCGACGCCGGCCATCGCCGCGTGCGCCTCGCAATCGCCGCCAGCCTGGAAGAAGTCGAAATCCTCGTCGTGGATGCCGCCCACGATAACGGCGCCATGCGTTCGTTGGTCGAGAACTCTGTTCGCGAGGCGAGCTCGCATGTGCGTCGGGGTAACGTAGCCACTAGCCATAAATGGCAGGACTGGCAAAGGCTTGGCGCTCTGGCTCGCACTCTTGTCGCATGTCGAGCGTTCACGTCCTTTCAAGTGCAAGACCGCGACAGTTTGTGCCGTTCGGACGGTCGCTAGCCCGGTCGGGAAACACGTCAAGTGCGAATAGTTCGTTCGAGCATTGTATGATCGCCTTCTGCCAGACAGACCCAAGGTGACAATCAGATTGTCGCCACGTGAGCAACGTTACCGAATGAGATCCGCAGCTCAACTCGACCGCAAGAACCACGATTGGCAGATTGAGCAAGAAGCCGAGCCGCTCTCCCGCCGACCGCTTCAGAGGCGCCCGACCTCGCAACCGTCGCCGCGCTGAAGCGCATCACTGGGCCTAGGGGGGCAGCAGGTGATCGTCAGTGAATGTGATTCTTAACGAATATAAAATATTATTATCCTATATTTCGTAACGCTGAAAATGAAACGGTAATCTTGATCGCCTTCAGCAGGTATTACGTCTTGGAGTAAATTCTCGTATATTCGGAAATCTTCTTCGTGCGTATGCCACCATCGGTACACCCGGCGAATGAATTGCTCGTGGTTCCTCCTGATAAACGTTAATTATTGCGAGAGCGGCACATGAAACACATTTCTATCGTCGGGAAATTTCTTATTATTATGGCATGCTTCGGCTTGTTCTCTCTCGGGGTCGCCCTTTATTCCGGAATCCAGATTGCCAGAGTTGACGAAGACTATGCTGGCCTGATGGAAGGCGAATCAACCGCCGCCTTGTATTTGGCTCGCTCCAACCGCAACCTCCAGGCAGCACGAGCGTCCATCGGGGAACTGTTGATGTCGCGCTCGGCAGGCCTGAACGAGCGGGCGGAAAAGGATATCAAGGATGCTGAAGCCGGTTTTGTGAAATACATGGACACCGTTGCTGGCGCTGTCCCGCAGCGCGCTGAGGTTGCTCTTCTCAAGGCCGAAGGCCTCAAGATCATGAAAGAGGTGTGTGGCCCGACCATTGTGGCAGCGCGAAACGCGACGACGGAGCAAGACATTGCCGCGTCACAGCAACTGTTCCTGAGCCAGTGTCAGCCGGCTTTCAGTGCGCTGACTCCAAAATTTACAGCTGAAACGAATGAAATCGTTGATGCTGCTGCGAAGACGGGTGAGGAGCTGTCCGCACACGCCAGCAGCACCGTTGCCACGACCATGACAGCTGTCATCCTTGGCTTGATCGTCGTTCTCGGCGTCGGCTTCCTTGCTGTCCGTTCCTGGCTGGTGCGCCCAATTCAGCGGATGTCCGCGATCATGAACGTGCTCGCCAATGGGGATCTCAGCGCTGACGTCGGCGGCACGGATCGCCGTGACGAAGTCGGAGGCATGGCGAGAGCGGTTCAGGTGTTCAAGGAAAACGGTTTGCGGGCAAGGGAACTTGAACAGGAAGCCGTTGCGACGCGCTCCGCCACCCAGGCAGAGCAACTGCGGATCGCGGAACGTGAGCGTGAGCGGGCCCAGCAGATGGCACAGGCGACGTCGGGCCTTGCGGAAGGCCTGAAGCACCTGTCGAGCGGGAACCTGACGTTCCGGTTGAACGAACCATTTGCCAGTGACTTCGAAGCATTGCGGTCCGACTTCAACGCAGCCGTTGGCCAGCTGGCGGACAGCCTGCGGTCGGTGGCGAACGCCACGGGATCAATCGACAGTGGCGCGCGTGAAATCAGCCAGAGTGCCGAAGACCTCTCCAAACGGACGGAGCAGCAGGCCGCGTCGCTTGAGGAAACGGCAGCCGCTCTCGACCAGATCACCACCAACGTTGCGAACTCATCCAGGCGCACAGAGGAAGCGCGTCATGTGGCAATCGAGGCCAACAAGTCGGCGCGCCGCTCGGGCGAAGTGGTTTCGAATGCCGTAATCGCCATGCAGCGCATCGAACAGTCGTCGAACCAGATCTCCAGCATTATCGGCGTCATCGATGAGATCGCCTTCCAAACCAACCTGCTGGCTCTGAATGCCGGTGTCGAGGCGGCGCGGGCCGGGGAAGCGGGTAAGGGTTTTGCGGTGGTCGCCCAGGAGGTGCGCGAACTCGCCCAGCGGTCGGCTCAGGCAGCCAAGGAGATAAAGGAGCTCATCCGAAACTCCGTGGATGAAGTCAGCACGGGTGTAATGCTGGTTCAGGAAACAGGCCAGGCGCTCAAGGTGATCGAGGAGCAGGTTGTTTCGATCAACACGCAGCTCGACGCCATATCAACGTCGGCAAAAGAGCAGTCGATCGGTCTCGCCGAGGTCAATACAGCCGTAAACCAGATGGACCAGGTAACACAGCAAAACGCAGCCATGGTCGAGGAATCGACGGCAGCCAGTGCTGCTCTTGCCAGCGAAGTGCAGCGCTTGCGCGAGATCATATCTGATTTCCGCGTCGGCTCCGAAGAAGGTGTGGAACCCGGTAGACCAACGGTGGTAAGAGCCGAACACAAGCCCGTCATTTCTCCCGCCCGCCGCATGCTTGCGAAAGTTGCCGGAGCTGTCGGCCGTGGTGGCGGTGCAGCGGCCGCCGCTGATCGCTGGGAAGAATTCTGACGTTCGGGAAGTACGCCGGAAAGTATCACCTGATCGTGACCGGGCTAACCACCCCGGTCACGATCCATATAGCGATCATGATTTTGGGCGGTTGGATGAGCGATGTGAACCGCCCCGAGTTTGCCGGAGACCTCAACTCGTGAGAAGCAGGGTCTATGACAAGCAAGGCGACGAACAAATTCTCTCCTGAAGTTCGTGCCCGCGCCGTGCGCAATGAGGTGCTGCCAGGTACGCCGTTCCGTCTCGGGTTTGGAGCGAAATACCGCAACCCTTGCCGAGGGCAAAGGTTCTTTCAGGGATATGAGTGCGCTTTATCCGGCGTTACGAATGGTGCGATGCACCACTACGTCTTTTGTCTGCCTCGAGAGGATGGCCCGCCCTCATCGTGGCGATTCTTCATGAACGAATGGATCTCATGAAGCGTTTGGTTGATCGTCTGATCGAATGATGTTTGGATGGAGGCGGGATTACCTGAGCGCAAGACCGACAAATCGTTGTTATCGTGTGGCCAAAAACGGGGGGCAGTTCTGTTCCCTTCAACAGCGAGTATTTTATTTGCGTGTTAGGGTACCCTGGCAATCTTCGACATGTAATGACGATGATCTCAACGGGGCTGGCGTGGACTTGAAGATAGCCACACCAGTTGGAAGGCCCTCATCCGCGGGCCAGTTCGATCAGCTGGCTTGCCGCCCGCCCAAGCTTGCGCCTGGGAGAGGCTGCCAAGCCAAAGCGGCGACACAATGACGGATCGAGCCGTGCCGTCCGCAGGCCTTTCCGTTTCTCGGGTAGGGTCGATTCCGGGACAAGGCTGACGCCCACACCTTCCCTTACCAGCGCGACCGCACTGGTCCAGTCCCGCACCTCCATTCGCACATCTGCGAGCGACAGGCCCGCCGCTTCGGCGAGGGTGCGAGCATGGACGTGGCACCCACCGGTAGCGAGCACGAAGGGTTCCGCGGCCAAGTCACCAAGCGAGATGGTTTCACGTCGTCCAAGGCGATGCGCCGTTGGTAGAACAGCGACCCAGGCATCCTGTCCAATCACTACGGCATCGCTGTCCGGTTGCGGATTAAGGACGACGCCGAGGTCGATGGATCCGGCCTCAAGCCAGGCCTCGACCTCCCGATCATCCGTTTCAAGTGCAATCAGTTCAATGCCTGGATGGAGGGAGCGGAAGCGTCGCAGGAGAGGCGGCAACACAGTGGCAAAAACACTTGGAAAGGCCGCGATCCGGACTGAGCCGACTTCCTCGCCGGCGGCCTCGGCAGCTTCCTTTCCGATGGCGTCCAGATGCGCCAAGGCAGCGCGGGCATGGTCTAGCGCTCGCTCTCCAAAAGCCGTGAGTTCGACACCATGCCGGTGACGCGCCAACAACTTCACGCCCAAGCTTTCCTCCAGCATCGCCAGCGCCTGGCTCATGCCGGACTGCGTGACGCCTACATTCGTCGCTGCCGCGGTAAAGCTTCCCGCCTCGGCGACCGCAATCAGACTACGGATTTGGGTCAGGTTCATAGTAGCAAAGCTTATATCTGAAATCTTAGGCAGTAATTTTTCTTGTTCCAGGGGATCTGTCAATATCCGCCAACAGCCGAATTAAAATGGAACCCTCCCATGAAACTCTATTTCGCCAGTGCCACCTGCTCGTTCGCTCCCCACATCGTGCTGCAGGAATTGGGGCTTCCCTACAATCTCGTCCGGGTCGACAACCAGACAAAGCTCATGTCAGAGCCTGGCGATTTCCTGACCATCAATCCGAAAGGCTACGTGGCGGCGCTCGCGCTCGACACCGGGGACGTTCTGACCGAGGGGCCGGCGATCCTCCAGTATCTGGCGGACCTGAATCCGGATTTGGGTCTGGCTCCAGCCAATGGCACCCTGGAGCGCGCCCGGCTCCAGGAATGGCTCAACTTCGTCACCAGCGAGATCCATGCTGGATCGAGTCCGCTGTTCAACAGAGACCTGCCGGAGACGGTACGTGACCTCTTCGGGGTAAGGTTGACCCGGCGCTTCGATCTCATCGAAACCGGCCTTGCGACGCAGGAGTATCTGATGGGTGACTGCTTCACGGTCGCGGACGCTTACCTCTTCACGGTCCTCGGCTGGATGAAGGGCTTTGGCATCGACCTCAGCCGCTGGCCGAAAGTCGCAGCTTACATGCGCCGGATTGAGGCTCGCCCTTCGGTCGCGGCGGCGCTGGAACGGGAAGCCGCAGTCCCGTTTATGACGCGCGCAACTGTCTGTTAGAACAGGCGAGGGACCGGGACGTGCGCCGCGCCGCCCTGTGGTGAGGACTGGAAAGCGCGGCCGTGATCCGGGAGGGCTCGTTCCAGAGCTTGAGCCGGGACCGCCGGGGCGGCGCGTTTTTCAGATTGCATCAGAGCGGGCGGGCGGTTGATGCCAGCTCTACTGGCCTGCGCGAACCGGGTCCGCGTTATGCATTGAGCGCCAACCCATCGGATGGAACCGGCACCCCGCCAGAGCAGCCTGTTATGGCGGCAGCGTCACCTGCCAGCCAAGAGACATGTCGACCCGACTGAGCCACGATGGTAGCTATGAGCCAAAACGAGCACTAACCGGTCGGGAACCGCGACTTCAACAACCGCTTTCGCTTCGATGAATTCCAAGAGCATCGGACAAGCGTGACGTAATCGTTTTCATCACGTCGGGCGCGCTTCTATCGACGCCATAGACGAAGCCAGGAAAATCCAGTGTCTTCTGGATTGCCCAGATTGCTTCGTGCTGATCCGGTGACAGAATCTGCGCGGGGTCCCCGACAGCCACCCATCCGATCGGAACGGTGGAGCCCGGTTCCAGCCGCGTTCGCAGATGCACGGTTCCGTTGATGCGGACTTCCGATCCATGTCCGATTTGCGCCCCGTGGAACACGGCCGCTCCGGTGGCGACGAAAACTTCGGCATCAATTTGGGCGCCGACCACATGGCTGTTCGGACCAACGATGCAGTGATCCCCTACGGAGCAGTCATGGCGACTGGTGGCGCGGATAACCGCGTTCTCGAACACGATGCAATTGCGTCCGATGCGGATGGCCCCCCCGGCTTCTGCCACCAGGCGAGCGCCATGCATGATCCTGCTACCTGCACCGATGGCAACATCACCACAGACCGTTGCGTCCTCAGCAATCCAGGCCTCCGGATCGATTGATGGCGACTGTTCTTCGTAAGACACAATCATTGTTTTTGATCTCCCGCTTCTATCCTGGTTACCGGGACGATGCCCGTATGCTTTCGAGATGCCATACCTTGGCAACGATCCGCCAGCCGTCAATGTCCCTCACGAAGCAAAGATGATCGACAAAGACATTCGCGTGAATCCGCAACCTCACCTTTACGGTGGCCGCAGCCGGCGAAAGCCAGTCAATCAGGATGATCTCGTCTTCGCGATCCTGCGAGCGGCTTGCGGGAGATTCACGCTTTGCGATCACCTGGCGATAGTCGGCGATCGGGTCGACCGCAATTGTACCTTCGTCCGCGTCGAACAGGCTGCAGGCGGGATGAAAGATTTTGTCAAAAAGCATAAGATCGCAGGCGTAGAGGGCATCGAAATAGGTTTGTATAGCGGCTAGCAGCTCGGTATTGCGGTTCATTGCGCTTCCTCCGTGGGTTTGTTGGCGAGTGATCGTGTCGCACGCCGACAACGCGAGTTGCCAGTGGCAGGATTGCCAGATAAGACGGCATTCATGCCAAAAAACGAGATCCAGTCCTTTCCTGCAAACAAGCGTGTGGCGAGCCTCGTCTATGATGGCCTCTGTACCTTTGAGTTCGGCATTACGGCCGAGGTTTTTGGACTGAGTCGTCCGGAGGCAGGACCCGACTGGTACCAGTTCAAATCGGTCTCGCTGGAGGGTCAGGTTCTTCATGCCTGCGGTGGTCTGGCGGTTACTGCGACAGGCACTGAAGCCGATCTGCATCAGGCCGGAACGATCATCGTTCCCGGTTGGCGCGGGCCCGATGCGCGTGTGCCCGACCAGATCTGCGATGCCCTGGTCCGCGCTCATCGGGGTGGCGCCCGGATTATCTCTATTTGTGGAGGCGCTTACGTGCTCGCAGCCGCCGGCTTGCTCGATGGCCGCCGTGCCGCAACGCATTGGCGTTTCGCCGAGCACCTTGCCCGCCGCTATCCTGCTATCAAGATCGACGCGAACTGTCTCTATGTCGATGAAGGCGACATCCTGACCTCGGCGGGCAGTTCGGCAGGCATCGATCTTTGCTTGCATATCGTCCGGGCGGATTTCGGGGCGGAGCTCGCCAACAGCGTGGCGCGTCGCCTGGTAATGTACAGCCATCGCCAGGGCGGCCAGTCCCAGTTCATCGAGCGGCCCGTGCCATTGAGGCGAGAGGCCGATCGGCTGTCGTCGATCCTTGATCATATTCTGGCCAACCTTCAAGATCCGCACACAATCAGTTCTCTTGCCCGCCACGTCGGTATGAGCGAGCGTACTTTTCAGCGCCGCTTTCAGTCCCTGACCGGTTTATCCCCGCTCAAGTGGATCCTTAGGGAGCGGCTCGAGCAAGCCCGCATCCTGCTTGAAACCGGCGCTACCGCACCCGATGAGCTTGCCAGGGTGACCGGACTTGGAAGCGCCGAAAACCTGAGACTTCAGTTTGGTCGATATTATGGGGTCAGCCCCGTGATTTACCGTAATCGTTTTGCCCAACGCCGGTAAGTGAGCAGACGCGCCACAAGCGTGCCAATCAAATTTCTCCAGCTTGATTGAAGTGAATACCATCCCCGCGACCGCACAATTCATGCGACAAGAAACGTGGTGCGAACATGTGGTTCGGCGGTAGCGCCCGGCGAACCCGGCGGGGATTGCCGTGCTGCCACTTTCGGCGGTGGCATGTGGGTGCCAACGGCAAACAAGATGGCGCTGAGCCCCGCAAAACCGGCAAACAGCAGGAACATGCCAGCTCCGCCAAAGGTGCCAATCATGGCGCCGCCGAGGGTCGGTCCGATGAAGTTGCCGACGGTCGAGAACGAATGAGCACCAAAATAGCTGCCTCTGTTTCGGTTGTCCGCAATTCCGTCGACCAGCATGTATTCGCAGGGCACAACCAGAATCTCTCCAATTGTGAAGACAACCATCGAGATCGCCAGCCCCCAAAACCCGGCGGTGCTCATGAAGCCGATTTCACCCAAGGCAAACAAGATGCAGCCGATCACGAGGCCGTCGAGAGCGCCTGCGCGTTCGATGAACCTGCGGGCAAATGGATTCCCGATCAGGACTACTGTGCCATTGATCGAAACGAGAAAGGCATAAATCTCCATGCCTCCAGCGACATGGCTGGTTAAGTATGGAGCGAGCGTCGCTGACCATTGGCCATAAACCGCCATTAGCAGGGTGCCTCCACCGACAAAGAAGGCCAGCCGTGGATCGCGGATCGCAGCCCTCAGGCTCTCCAGCAATGGGACGGGTGCGGTTGCCTGAGGAACGTCATCACGTTGATAGATCGGTACGTGCAACAGGTGCAAGGCGACGGCGAAAGCGACATAGACTGCGCCTGCTATGATGAAAAGAGTGGTGGAGGCCGCACCCGCGGCAATGCCGATCAGCGGGCCGATGGCCCAGCCGGCATTCGTCGCGGTGTAGCGCCATGAGAAATATTTGAGGCGCAGCGGCTGCGGGCACACGTCGCTCATCAGCGCGCGCGATATCGGCTCATAGATCGCGAGCGCGACTGCGGCAACGACCTGGGCCAAGCAAAAGGCGACGACGGTTTCAGCCAATCCCATACCGATCAGCGCAAACGCCATCGAAAAAAGGGTGAGCGTCAGCATAGTCCTGCGACCGACCCTGTCCGACAGGGAACCAGCGAAAGGAGCCGCGACAGCCCCCAACAGCGGACCAATACCAAGCAGTGCACCGATAACGGCAGGACCGAGCCCGAACGACTGTTGCAGTTTGATGGCCAGGAACGAGAGCGTCATTGCGCGTGCAATGGTCACCAGTCCTGATCCTGCAACCAGAAACAGGACGTAGTTCAGTCGTTGTTTCTCCTGCTTCATTGCACCCTCATCAATATTGTTGTCGGGGCGGCATAACCGCATTCTTGAAACTTCCGGTCTCTTGGATCAAATGAAAGGGGGACTTTTGCAACGCAAAGCGTTGTGGTCTGGTTTGTCGCGAATGCGGTCAAATAATGCGCTCCTCGGGAGAGAATCGGGTCGCGAGCAGGATGAGCAGACCGACCCCGACAGCCATCATGACCCAGGCTTGTGACAAATCATCTGAACGACCGCGCAACCAACCGGCTGCAAAGGGCATGATGCTTGCGATCATGTAGCCGCCTCCCTGGACGAAGGCCGAGAGCCGACCGGCACTTGCCGGTTCGTCGGCGTGGTCGAGTGTCACGATCAACGACAGAGGAAACAGCGCGCCGATCCCCAGCCCAAGCAGGATCATCGCCGGAAGGGCCAAAGTCAGTGGCATGATGATAAGGCAGATCAGGCCCCCGAGGATGGAGCAGAGAGCGGCGGCCAGCGGTCCCCGCCGATCAGGAAAGCGGTTGATGAATGCCGATACAGCAAGACCGGCTATAACCTCCATCAGCGTAAGACCCGCGAGCACATAGCCGGCGACATCTTCGCTGCGCCCCAGTTGAACATAGAAGGGTGGCAGCCATGCCAGGACAAGCGTATAGGCGCCCGTGCCTACACCAAAAAAAACGAGCAGAAGCCAGGCTCTGCCGCTTCGTGACGGTGGTCGACCAACGGCTTGACGGAATACCGTCCGTCGCACGGAGGTATACGAAGACGATGTCCCTTGCCACAGAACAAGGGCAAGGAGCGCAGGCAGTCCCCACAGTCCCAGCATTGCTTCCCAGCCCACGAAACGGGACAACCCGGCGGCTGTCGCGGCTGCCAGGGTTGCGCCCCCCATGATGCCGGTTGAGTACAATCCCATGATGCGGCCTGCATCGAGCGGGAAGACCCGCTTGATGAACCCAGGCATCAACGCTTGAACGGCAGCAATGCCCAGACCGCTTGCCGCCGCACTGGCAAGAAGCCCGGCGCTGGAAAACCAGAAGAGCCGGGCTACGCAGGCAAGCGCGATGATCGCCACCCCGAAAGCAATGCCGCGTCCTTCTCCTACCCATCGCTGCAGGGAAGAGCCGGCGAGTGCGCCCAAGCCCATCAGAAAAACCGGAAGGGTCGTTAGCGCGCCCGCGCCGGTCGATGTAAGGCCCGATGCTGCTTCAATCCGGTCAAGGACTGGACCCAATGCGGCGAGAGCTGGCCGCAAGTTCAGGGCGACGGCGACAACGGCGATAATTGCAAGGGTGTTCGAGGTGAAAACCCGCTGAGCGATGTGTGGTTGATCGATGTCTGAATTGTGCATATGATATTATCTCAACAGAAAGAATCTTAATATCGAGATATCTCATATGGCAGAAGATTTCAAGGACTTGGATCGGGCAGCCTCCGCGGCATCGCAGTGGAGACGGGAGCGTCCCGATATCGACCCGTTTCCGATGGAGTTGCTGGGGCGCCCGGGAAACGTCCAGCCCTCACCAGCTTGCCCGAAAGTAAGTGAGGATCCGGAGTTGTTCCACACCGTCACAATCAGACAAGCGACCGCAGGCGATAGAGCATTTCTGTTTGGTCTTGCGCCTCGTCTCTATAGCGTGCCACGTCCCTCCTGGCACACGCTCGACACAATGAAAGACTTCCAGGAAAGATTTATGGCCTCGACCTTGGAGGAGGCCGCTCCGGGCTCTCTGACCCTCCTTGCTGTAACCACTGAGGATCGAGCACTTGGATACGTCCATCTAATCCCAGGCCGCGATGGGGTAACCGACGAAGCCTGCGGCCACGTCGCCATCATCGGCGTTGTTGAGGAAGCCGAGGGAACAGGTGCAGCTTGTCGACTGATCAATGAAGCACAGATGTGGGCGCGCCGGCAGGGATACAGGTTTCTCAGCCTGGATGTATTTGCCGACAATAAGCGCGCTATCCACTTTTACGAGCGTGAGGGTTTCGTGGCCGAATCTATTCGCATGGTCAAACCCCTATAAGCTCCCATTCCAGCCTATGCCGATGCCACCGTGTTCCGAGACCTGAGCTCTGAACTTCTTCGCAATATTATGTCCTCTGTCACGGAGCCGTATCATGGCACTGAAACTCGCTCGACCATTCCGCCGGTCTGTATGAAGCTCTCGCTCAAGCTCTTTTCCTTGGGCCTGGTTGCGCTGGTGGTTTTGCCGGTCGCGGTGGGCAGCACCTACGAGGTCGTGTCGCGGCATTGGGCCGAGGCAAAATACCCGCCCCCGGGCAGACTGATTGACGTCGGAGGACGCAATGTCCATCTCGATTGCCGTGGACAGGGGTCGCCAGCCGTCATTTTCGAGGCGGGACTGGACAGTTATGGGACGCTTTCGTGGGCAAAGGTACACGACAGCGTCGCCCGCGTAACCCGCGCTTGTGCCTATGATCGCGCCGGAATTATGTGGAGCGAGCCGAAGTCCTCGCCGCAACATGCCGATGCCGTGGCAGATGATCTTCAGGCCGTTCTGGTTAAGGCCGGGGAAAAGGGACCTTTCATTCTGGTCGGTCATTCGATCGGTGGACCTTACAGCATGGCCTACACCCGGAAATTCGGCGATCAAGTGGCGGGCCTGGTGTTTGTCGACGCCTCGCATCCGGATCAGGTCGCCCGATTCCCTGAAGACGCAAACGCCGCACTGGACTCCACCGGCAGAGCCATGCAGGTCGCAGCGGGCCTCGCATGGACCGGGATCATCCGCCTCATGGCGACGGCTGACGAAGCACAGGATGTGCCGGCACACGTTGCGGAGAAGGCGAAGGCCTTTATCAGTACATCGCTGGCGGCCGTGGTGTCCGAGAATTTGAATGTCGATCGGAGTCTGGAGGAGGCCGGCAGTCTCCGCACGCTGGGTGATCGTCCGTTGGTCGTGCTCACGGCAATGGCGCCGCTCAGCAATGACGCTCTAAAAGCAGGGAACATGTCGCGGCATGACGACACACGTCGTCGTGCAGTTTGGAGGAAGCTGCATGAAGACGAGTCTTCCTGGTCAACGCGCAGCCGGCACCAGCTGCTGGCGGATTCCGGACACTACATCCAGTTCGCTCGGCCCGATGTGGTGGTTGCCGCCATTCTCGATGTCGTGAACATCGTGCGGCTGGAAAACATCCGTGTGGACGATCTGCGTTGATGGTCAGTTGTCCTGTTGGGGGCTCACCTTTTCAGACGAAAGGGCGAGGACAGCATGTCAGTTAAACATCTTCCGGTTTTTGCACTGCTGGCGGCATGGGAATCTATCGATGAAAGAAATCAGTGCTCGAAGATCACCCTGGTCAGATACTCGTTCAGGTCCCGAAAATCGTTAACCGTCCACGCATGGGACGGTAGTTTTATACCGTTGGCTCGCAGGGTGTCAGGAATCAGATCTCCGTTCGGGCGGAGGATTACCGATGATACAATGACACCCGGGTAGTCGAACAGGCGCTTCCTGAACGTGGCAGTGGTGAGGTCTGGCGTAGGTGGAACACTTTTGTCTGCCAGCGGTCCCGTACCTTTGGCATCTGTTCCGTGGCATATGGCGCATCTTTCAGAATAGAGCCGCTTACCGTTTCCACCGTCGGCAGAAGCGGATGATCCCCCGTAAAGGAAGAGTGTCAAGGCAACTCCCGAAGCGACATATAATTCGAGAAAGCGGGATCGGTTAAATGCAGACAATGTGGACTGTCCTTGCTTCGTGTGATTCCCGTCAGGAGCAGCGTGTATGACTTGGGCGCGGTGGCCGGATGAAGTGACTACGATGTTTTCAACCTCAAGCCCGCAAGCAGCTTGATCGACAGGGCATTGAGTTGCTGCTGCTCCGCCACCGTTAACCCCACCAAAGCGAGACGCTCGTTTTCGACATGTTTTGCAAGCATGGTATCGATCAACGAGATGCCTTTCGGCGTCAGCGCCACCAGTACGCCGCGTCGATCGGTCGGATGGCGTCGCCGCTCCACCAGACCTTCCCGCTCGAGTCGGTCAATGCGAGCCGTCATCCCTCCGGAGGACAGCATGGCGGATTCATAAAGCCGGGTAGGGGTAAGTTCGTACGGCGCACCTGAGCGACGCAGCGTTGCCAGAACGTCAAACTCGCCGCTTTGCAAGCCATGCTCCATAAAAAACGGAGTGAGGCGATCACGCATGATGAGCAGCGTGATTTCGCCCAGGCGCCCGAGTAATTCCATCGGAAAGGGATCAATATCCGGACGCTCTTTCCGCCATTGCTCGGCTGCTGCGGAGGCAGCGTCCAGATTGTTGATGGTATGACTCATTAACGTATCTCGAATTCAAGAAGCCTGTTGGAAAGAGAGTAGCATGTATTAACGTTGTGCTCGCGCGGGTCGCAAGCCCGGCTTTCGTGAGCCCGGCTTCATGTCGTGAGGGCATTGCCCCAGGAACGTTGCTTCGACAATTGAGGAAAAGCTGTCCTCTTTACCATCAAGTCCCGTGAACAAAACAACGAATGCGTACCGGTAGTGTTTCTGAAAATCACCGTCATACATCACGGTGAGCTTTGTTTCGCCCGTCGCGGGGGAGTGGCAGGTCGCTCGCAATTCCCCGGCTGCGCGGTCCGTTTCGCTGTCGGTTGTTTTGCACTCCTGCTCAAATCCCTTCCAGAAATCGGTGTCTATAAAGTGGGTGTTTGTATCGTCAACGCAAAGAGAACCGTTGATGAACGGATTGTCCGGAGATTCGAACGCCCACAGGCCCGATTGCCGCTTTGGCAGTTCGGTAGCGGTTACTCCAGTGACGACACACAGGGTCGCAGGGACGCAATATGCAAGGGTCTTCAAAAGCATGCTGATTTGGTCCGTTGGTTCATACTCGGCCAACGCTCTTTTTTGATGTTGCCCTTCAGAAAACTTTCGATGCCTTCAATCATGCATATATCTTGATGTCAAGAATCTTTTCAGAAAGTGAATTATAGGGTGCTCCGGCTTCAAGGTGTGCTGCGCGAAACCTGACACCCGACCTTTACTTCCAGAGTGCTTCTCACAATTGCCGTCGTTGCCATCGCGCCGAATTTGCGGCTGGCGCTTGCCTGGACAATGCGGCCTTAAGCGTTTCTTCGGTCAGAGCCTTGGCGAGATCTGTCGGAAGCAGCGGGCCCATGTCGGTGAAGAAGCCCGGATTGACGAGTTTCTGGAACATGCGCTGTTGCGCTTCGGCTCTGGAAATCGCTACCTCTCCTTTTCAAGGTAGAGCAGAAAACACTCGACGATCCTGGCCGAGTTCAGCCCCTCGAACACTCTGAGCGCGTAGTCGAGGTCGAACAGATCGCGGCCCCTGTTGCGTTGAAGCAAGGCACGCAGCTTGGTCGCCAGCATTTCTTCCCGAGAGAAGGTCGGGATTGCGGCCTTTCCGGTGAACCATGGATTTTCGACACCAAAAGGAATCTCGATAGGTGGATCGTAAGCTTCACGCACGCGCGTGTTGATTTCGATCTTGACTTTTATCGGACCGGGAGAAGCCTTGTCTTCGGCTTCGACAGCGTATTTAAGTTTGGGCGCAACCGGGCTTTGATCGAAACGCGGCTTGCCCAGCCACGGATCGAGAACGTCCTGCAGATGCTCCAGTAACGGGCGGATAGGACCGGCAGTCGTCCTCACAAGGTCAATGTCTTCCGAATAGCGCAGTGGCTTGGGGAAGTGCAGCTTGTTGAGCGCAGTGCCGCCACGGAGGCGCAGTTCGTCCCGCAGGAACGGATCGGAGAAGATGGGGACAATCGCACGGCTGATAATGAGATCCTGCTCGACTTGCCGTTAACTCGCCCACGGCACCACATCATTCCAGGCGGTGATGTAGTCCTGCGGGATCATTCGTCGATCTCCGGCGGCCGGCGATTAGAAATGGTCATTCAAATAGGCCTGCCAACCGTGGCAGATTAACGATAGGGTCGGTGGTTCTGATCTTATCAAGAGCGTGCGCCTTAAATTACCTCGTCGGTCGATATGATGTTGCCAAGACGATCCGCCATGCATATTTGTTTTTCGCAAGCGATCGACCGCAGTTCGATAGCAAACTCGACCAATTGAGTATTATAGCTTCCGTCCGACTGACGTGGATTGAAGTATGGGATAAGCCGAGCTGGCTTTGTCTCACCATCATCAAAAGAAGTGCAACATGAAGCGTGTTTTCAATCCTCCCTGCGTGCGCCAACCATTCGGCGCTTATAATCACGGATTGCTGGTGGAGCCCGGTGCGAGTCTGCTTGTCACATCCGGGCAACTGGGGATTGGCCCGGATGAAAGGGTCCCACCAGACGTCTCTTCACAAGCAGAACTGTGCTTCAAGGCGATTGGCGCCATTTTGGAGGAGGCGGGCATGACATATGCGGATGTTATACGCATCTCCGGTTTCGTTACCAAGCGCGAGGACTTTCCAGCCTATATGGCTGTTCGTGATCGTTTTACCCTTGATCCTAAGCCGGTTTCGACCTTGCTTGTGGTAGGCGGTTTCACCCGCGAGGAATTCCTTGTTGAGGTAGAGGTTACTGCCGCCAAGGTTTAGGGGATGTTCAAAAGGTCATAATTTTTAACGCATTTTCTAGAGACGCCGCATTTCCGCACGGACTTTTGCCAAAAATCTGGTGCGGCTCTGAACAGTGCAGTTATTCATGTCATAATGCGCGAGATAGGTGACGCCCCTTGCCGGTCTGGCGACCGCGCGCAGCACGCGCGTCGCCATCTTGCGAGGCGGGTCGCCAGCAAGTAAAGCACGCCAGCGATTTCCCCCATAGGTCGTCACCACAACGATTTTCTTGATGTTGGTCAGCTTGCGGGTGAGTTTACCCCGGTCGCCTTCATCCATATCGAAGGTGACACCCGGCAGCCAGACGCGATCAAAATAGCCTTTGAGAATAGCTGGCCATCCGAAGTTCCAGACGGGTGTCACAATCACCAGCGCATCGGCGGCGCGCAACCGTTCGACATATGAGCGCACCGGCTCGATATTCGTTGGCACCGTGTGGTAGCCAAGGCGCTCATCGCGTGTCAGCACGGGGTCAAAGTTTTCCGCGTAAAGATCACAATCGTCCACCTCATGTCCCGCTTGGCGCAGAGTGTGAAGGGCCTCGACATGCAAGGCCGAGCCGAAGCTTGATTCAACCGGGTGAGAGTGGAGCAGCAAAATCTTCATCAACCACCCGCTTCTGCCAAACCGGGGAAGAGATAGTTCTTGCCGCTTTTGAAGTCGAAGTCGGGATTTTCCCAAGCGATCATCTTGCCAGGGTTGAGCAGGCCGTTAGGATCGGTTTCCTTTTTGAAGGCGAGCTGAACCGTGTCCGTCTGCTTCATCCCGCCTTCCTCCAGCGTGTAGCGGTGTGGATTGAAAATCGGGCAGCCATTGTCCTGATGGATCCTTATTATCTCCTCCAGCCGCTCCTCCGTGGTGAAGCGCACGAGCGGTAGGCCGGAGCATTGGATGCGACCGTCGAATTTGAGGAACTCCAGGTGCCCCGGAACTTCATCGCCGAAAATCCCGGTCATCTTTTGAACTTTGGCAACGTGATCGGGACCCGGATATTGCACCTGAAGATAAGTGAAGCTCGGGTCAACCTTCAGAGCGCGCAGCGTTGTGTGGTTCCAAGCGAGTTCATAGGCATGAGGGATGCCTTTCATGCTTTCAACCTTGTCGGAACGGAACAGTATTTCGCCGCGTTGCCGTTCGGTGAAAGCGGCAAAGGCATCCATGGATTGGGGTGCGACCATGAACACGCAAATCGACTGGCCCCGATGGCGAATGAATGGTTTGTGTCGCGGAAAATAATCATAGGGGATGGGTGCCGCAATCGGCGCAATTTCCTTGACCAGAATACCGTTTTTATGGGCAACAGCATCGCCAAGCCGAACCGCGTCCATGTAGTCGTCGTAGCCGACGAGAACGTCCACCCAGTCATAGGCCGGGGCCAACGGCATCTCCACTTCGACGATAATCCCGTTTGTGCCATAGGCATGGGTCACTTTTTGGAGGTCCCAAGCCGTAAGATCAAGTACGCGGGGCTCGGCTTCCATGGTGACGACGCGCAAGCGAAGGATGTTACCCAGGTCACGTAACCCACCCCAATGGATGGAGCCGACACCGCCGGAACCTCCAGCGATAAAGCCACCGATCGTCGCTGATTGGGCAGTGGACGGGTGGAAGCGCAGTTCCTGATTGGAATGCGCTCTTGTCTGGCGATCCAGCTCAGCGATGACAATGCCAGGTTCTGCGATGACGCGGCCGCGATGGATTTCCTTGATCGCATTCATATTAATGAGATTGAGGACGATACCACCTGAAAGCGGCATGGCCTGGCCGTAATTGCCGGTACCGGCGCCGCGCGGCGTCACGGGTACGGAATGGGCGTAGGCAACCTTGAGGGTCTGGATGATCTCCTCGACCGATTTCGGTGAAACGATCAGGTCGGCGGTAACATTGTCGAGCTGCCGTTTCAGAACGGGGGAATACCAGTAAAAATCCCGACTTTTCTGGCGTACGAGGGCAGGATTGTCTTCCGTTGCAATGCCTTCGAGTTCTTTCTTGATCTGCGCATAGTCGGCCATATGTCACTCTTTCATAAGAATGGGATCTAGGTCTCGGTAGTCCGGTAGGCGGCTGTCGATGCTCTTGCCATTGCGCATCACGATGCGGTCTCCCTGCGGACGGGATAGAAATTCGCTCCAACGGCGAGCCGTAAACAGGACCAGATCGGCGGGAAGGCCAGCACCAATGCGGCCAACATCCCGTCGACCCAGGATGTCGGCAGGTGTCGTGGTCACGACGCGCGCAACGCCATCGATCGGATGGTCGAGATGGAGAATGCGCACCGCTTCTCGCAGCACCTCGACGCAGTCGAGGTCGCCATAGGCATAGAATGGATCGCGAGTGTTATCGGAGGCGACGGCAATGGCCACGCCGGCGCTTGCGAGTTCTTTGAACAAAGTCGTGCCACGCCAGCGCGGGGTGCGGCCCGCATGGCGGTCCTGGAGATACATATTGCACATGGGCAATGACACGACCGAGATGTTCGCCTTGGCGACCTTGTCGATGACACGCTTTACCGTGTCATCATCTTGGCGCGCCAGCGAGCAGCAATGACCGACGACGACGGAACCCTCAAAGCCGAGACGAAGTTTAGCGTCGGCAATGCCCTCCAGCGTCAGGACCTCGCGATCCTCTGTCTCATCGACATGCAGATCGATATCGAGGCCATTATCGGCAGCACTGCGAAACAGGATGTCGAGGATTTTATCGAAATCCGGCAGGAGGCGCGTCGCGCCGCCCAGCAGACCACCGTATTTTCTGGTGGTGGCGACGACGCCGTCGAAAACCGGTTTGTCTAGCACGCTCTCCAGTGGCAACAAGGCGACTGCCTGCAGGGCGATGCGATCTTTCCATTCCTGTCGAACCTCAGCGAACAGGGGAAAGGAGATATCCGTCTGCGGGGGAATGCTGTCCAGATGCGTTCGGATCAGCTTCGTGCCGTGCGAGTAAGCTGCCTTCAGTGAAAACTCCATGCGCGCACGAATATCGTCGTGCGACCAGTGAACCACGCGGTCGGCGCGCACATTGTCGAGGGCGCCCATGAACGTACCATCGGGGTTTGGCCTGCGATCCCAAACATGTCCCTTGTCCAAATGGGTGTGCATGTCGACAAAACACGGGAAGACCATGCCGCCGCGAAGGTCGGCCTGCGGCATGTCAGAGGGAGTGTCGCCCGCCGGTAAAACTACCTCGATCTTGCCGTCGGCGATCACGATGTCTGCGCAAACAAGGCCATCCTTCGCCTTACCTTGAAACCCTTCGACCGTCACCGAAGGTAATGTGGCATTCCTGAGTGCAAAACGATCCGCTTGCGGCAGCGCCATAAATGCATTTGTCATCAATTTTCTCTTTTCAGGCTGCTCTCGTGCCACCGGTGCAGGAAAAACCAGGAAATAGAAGAGGTTATGCAGAAGATGACGACGCCGAGCAGCGATAACAGCACCAGTGCAGCGAACAGTCTTGGAATGTTCAGCCGATATTGCGCCTCCAGAAGGCGGAACGCGAGGCCAGACCCGGCGCCTGCCGAACCCGCTGCGAATTCGGCGACGACAGCTGCGATCAGCGCAAGGCCGCCGCCAATTCGCAGACCGGTCATGAAGTAGGGCAGCGCTGACGGCAGTTTGAGGTGGATCAACGTTTGCCAGCGTGAGGCGCCGTAGAGGTCGAACAGGTTCAAGAGATTATGATCAACACTTTTCAGACCCTGCGCCATGTTCGACAGGATCGGAAAGAACGCGACGAGAAAGGCGCAGATCAGCAGAGCGATCTGGGTCGTCGGCGTGTAAATGAGGATCAGGGGTGCGATGGCCACGACGGGTGTGACCTGAAGAATGACCGTGATCGGATAAAGCGCGATCTCGATCCATTTCGACTGCACGAGAATGATCGCGATTCCCACGCCGCCGATCAGTGCCAGTGCCAGCGCCTGAAGAGTAATCTTGGTAGTCACCAGCAAGGCGGGGGACAGAGTTCCCCAGTCGTTATAAAGCGATTTTCCCACAGCAATCGGGCCGGGCAGAATGTATTGCGGAATTGCATAGGCGCTGATGATGGCTTGCCATATCAGGATCATCACGATTACCACGGCGACGGGTATTGTGAGACGTAAAGCCATATCGCGGTTGATAATCATGAGTGTCCTCCACCGTCCATGGCTTCGATCAGCATGTTGGACACCTTTTCGCAAGCCTGCCGATACTCTTCCGAGGTGCGATAATGGGCGTCTCTTTCCAGACTTGTGACGAGTGGAAAGTCCGCATGAACGCGGCCCGGTCTTGGCCGCATGATTACGATCCGATTGGAAAGGTAAGCGCTTTCAAAAACCGAATGGGTAACGAAGACGACGGCTATCCCGGTCTGCTTCCACAGGCGTAGCACGTCGTCATTCAGCTTTTGCCGCGTGATCTCATCAAGCGCGGCGAATGGTTCGTCCATCAGCAACAATTTTGGTTTCGTGACGAGCGCGCGCGCGATCGAAGTACGCATCTTCATGCCGCCGGACAATTCGCGTGGGTAAGCATCTGCAAAATCGCTCAGCCCAACGGTTTCAAGCGCTTTGGCTACGTCGTCCTTGGCAGCATTTTTGGAAATGCCTTTCAACTTCAATGGCAGATGGACGTTGCCGAACACCGTCTGCCAAGGCATCAGTGTCGGTTCCTGGAAGACGAATGAGATGTCGCCATCCGGCAGGCCTTTGGAATTGATGCGCGAACTCGGCCAATCGATCGTGCCTGATGTGGCGCTTCCGAGACCTGCGATGATCCGCAAGGCCGTAGACTTTCCACAGCCGGAAGGTCCAAGCAGGCTGACGAACTCGCCATTCTCAATGGTCATTGACACGCCTGACAGCGCCAGCGTTCCGTTCGAAAATTGTTTTGATACGTCCTGCATGCTGACCAGCGGCCGCTTGCGGCCTTCTTTACTGGCGGGCATTTTCGAAACTGGCGGTAATGTCATTGCATGGCCTTGGCAAACAGGGGCGTCTCGAATTACGGACAAACAGGATGACCACGGCTCACCCAAATGGGTGAGACACGTGATCCAATGGCTTCATGTCATTTCTTGAGAGCCATCCCAACGCCCTTGCACACGAACTTCGTCGTATAGGCCTGCTTGTAGTCGAGGTCGGCCGGTTCGACGCCAATCGCCACCATCTGATCAAAGAACGCCTTGTATCGTTCGTCCGTCATGCAGCCGATACCCTTCGTGGCTGCTTCGCCGGACTCGAGGATGCCGTATTCTTTCATCTTTGCGATAGAGTATGCGATCTGGCCGTCCGTCATCTCCGGATTGTCTTTTTTGATTAGATCATTGGCGGCCTTGTTGTCACCATAGAGGTAGTTGTACCAGCCCTCCAGCGTGGCATCGACAAAGCGCTGGACCATGTCGGGTTTTTCATCGACCGTCTTTTGCATCGCAGTGATCATTGTCGAATAAGGTGCATATCCCGAGTCGGCGAGCAGAAAGACCTTGGGCTTCCAGCCCGTCTGCTTTTCGATTTCATAGGGCTCCGATGTCAGGTAACCCTGCTGCGCGGATTGCTTGTCGGCAATGAACGGCGCGGGATTGAAGGTGTAGGGCTTGTACTGCTCTTCTTTGAATCCCGGGTAATTCTTCTTCATCCACTCGAAATAGGTGGCAAACCCTTCCTTGCCCATGAACACAGTGGTGAGCTTGCTCATATCCCCGAACGTCTCCACGCCAGTATCGGGGTGAGCCATCAGGACTTGTGGGTCCTTCTGGAAGAGGGAGGCGACACTAACGACGGGAATGCCTTCCTTTCGTGCATCCATATCGCCCAATTGGCCGCTCATGTAGAAATCGACCTTTCCGGCGAACAGTAGAGCGCGATTGGCGGCGTTGGGGCCACCTTGCACAATCGTCACCTTGAGACCATGCCGTTCATAGGTGCCATCGGCAACCGCCTGATAGAAGCCGCCATGTTCAGCCTGCGCCAGCCAATTGGTACCGTAGCTGACTTCGTCAAGCGCCGATGCCGGCTGTGCGTATAAAATTGCAGCACCCAGGCCCAATGCGACCAGATAGCTCTTTGTATCTGTGAATCTGAACATTTCGATCCGTTCCCCTGTTAACCGGCATTGTAGGCGTGCCAGCTCTCTTTCTTTCATTTGAGCGGTTGCCATGATCTTTGAAAAGCATCAAAATTCGTGCACATTGATGCCTTTACGGCATCGCTCGCCAATTGGGCCGCTGAAAATGGCAGCGCGCCTTAGAATTGAGCAAAGGACGGTCGACGTGCTTCATTCGAGAAAACTGCGTTACATTGATGAGATCGCCAGATGCGGGTCGATCCGCAAGGCCGCTGCCAGATTGAACGTCGCGTCATCCGCCATAAACCGGCAAATTCTGGCGTTGGAGGAGGAGTTGGGCGCGCCCATCTTCGAACGCATGCCGCGAGGATTGAGGCTAACAGCAGCGGGAGAATTGTGCATCGAGCATATCCGCGAAGTGCTCAAAACCTATGAGCGGATGGAAGCACGCATTCGCGGACTCAAGACACCGCAAGCTGGCAAGGTCTCGATGGTTGCGACGGTTGGACTTTCGGCTGGGCCGCTTCCGGAGATCATCGCGAGTTTTATCGCGCAACATCCGCGGGTGCATGTCCATCTGCGTAATGACGGCCCGTCGACCACGATTTCACCGGTATTGGCTGGTGAAGTAGATATCGGCCTCGGCTTCAACATTCCTGCTACTCCCGGTATTCGTACGCTCGCCAATTTCGATATACCGATTGGAGTCGTTATGCCGCCAGGGCACCGCCTTGCCGGAGAGGGGCCGATCGATCTTGCCGATGTCGCCCAGGAGCCTTTAGTTCTTGCACAATCGGGCACGAGTCTTCGTAACGTCATCAATCTCGCATTCGCCCCGCTTTCCGTCGCTGTCCAGCCCGTCGTGGAAAGCAACGCGTCCGATATGCTCAAGCGGCTGGTCAAGCTCGGAAGTGGGCTGACGCTGCTTAATCCGCTCGATGTTCAGGCAGAGTGCGAGCGCGGGGAACTTGTTTTCCGGCCATTGGCCGGCTCCCATTCCCGGCATCAACCGATGAAACTCTTCGCACGCTCTCGCACTTCGCTCGACACGGTTACAAGTCTTTTTGTGGAGTTTATATTGTCGCGACTGGTAGAACTTGTGGCGGAACTTGAAGCCAGGGGTCACGTGCCGCCACAGCGCCAACCGGACAAAGCCGAGGGCAGTCACATCACATAGAGGTTGTCCAGCGGATAGTCGGACAGGTCGCGCAACAATTCGATGAAACCTGTGACCTGATGGCGGCAGATGGCCGCGCCCTTGGCTGCGGTGCCTGCTGCCGCATTTCCGACTACGCCGTGCGGATTGAGATCATGCGCGATCCACGCCAGGGAATGGGGCGGTAGTGGCTGCAGCAGCCGCGACTGTTCTTTCATCCATTCGGCCTTCGACGTGAAATTCTGGGAGTGTTCCATCCGCACGAGATCAGGTCGAAAATGAAGCATCAACGATGTCTCGACATCTCCACCGTGAATGCCGAATTTCTGCTCATGCTCAGAGATCATGCCTTCGGGATTGCCGAAGCGGCCCCACTGAGTGCTAACGACCGCCATGCGATGTTTAACACGCAATTCGCGGGCAACAATGCTCATGACATCGACATTGCCGCCATGGGAATTGACGATCACCATCTTGCGAACACCCGCCTCAGCAACTTTCGTACCAATCGCCGTCCAGGCCTGAATGAGGATTTCTGGGCCTAGAGACAGTGTGCCGGGACCATAGACATGCTCGTTGGCCTTGCCGATTTCCTGCGTCGGCAAGACAAGGAAATCGATATCATCCGGTCGTAGAGCCTTCAGTTCCGCCAACATGCCGTTGGCGATTGCAACATCGGTGGCCACTGGCAGATGAGGGCCGTGTTGCTCGGTCGAGGCGATTGGCAATACCGCGATCGTTCGGTCTTCGGACAGGCTCGCAAAATCGAGCGTATTCAGTTCATTCCAGTAAAACGGCTTTGCCATTCTCGTCCCTGCTTTCGTCTTTTCCGACACAGGCGTAAGAGATGCACGGAGGCTCGAAAAGCATTAATTTCAGTCTGCCCTGATGCCTTTTTGTGTGCGCAGATACTCTGACCTGTCGGAAATCTGGAGGTTTCGGTTTTCGACCGGCGTGATAAAAGTAGTTTCGCGTATTTCTTCTTGGCGCCCCGCTCCTGCAGCCACGCATCTTTCAGCTTGGATAGTTGGGCCTCGTCTCCCCCAAGGGAGCTCAGCAGCAAAAACTGACACCCCAATCTCGGTGTGGCAGTAGGCGGGTTAGCCACCCACTACGCGTTTGCACGCGACCTGGGGTGCTTTTTTATGTCGCCTGGAATGCTCATTTTGCCTGCAGATAACGTACAGGCCATCAGGAGCCATTCAGGAATCCAGGCCGGGTGGAAGCAAACGACGCCATCCAGCGGCAGTGTCTACCGATATGGGAAGTTTGGCCCAGCTGCCATGCCGGGAGGCGATCATGATGAACTCATTAAGTTGGCACAGCGGCAACTCCAGCGAGAAGCTGATGCCTGGGAATTTTTAGCGAGCGCCAATCTCTAATTACGGTTCTTGGGTACATATCTGTTCAAGAACTCGAGCAGCCGATAGATAACGCGATCTGCCGAACTAGAAGCCCTTTGCGAATTCGCGAGCAGCTTGGATGAACGAGGTGAAGGCGGCCGGCGGGTTTTTTCTGCCCGGGTAATACAGCGCCAGCGGGGCCAACGCGGGTGTCCAGTCCTCCAGAACCCGGACCAGCCGCCCGGCTGCAATATCTTCACGCACGTCCGCCTCCATGACGTATCCGAGACCTACGCCGTTCTGCGCCGCGATCCTGACCAAACTCGACTCGTCAAGGGTGATCGAGCCCTGCACGTCAATTTGGACGGCTTTCCCATCCCTCTCGAATTTCCATCGGAACAGCGCGTTATTTGGAAGGCGCGCGCGGATGCATCGAAACCGGTAGAGGTCAGCCGGAACAGCCGGCCTTCCATGCGTTTGCAGGAATTCCGGCGATGCGACGACCGCATTGCTGCGCGTCAAGCCCAGAGGTACGGCGATCATATCGGCCGGGACGAGATCGGCCGGCCTGAGGCCGAGGTCGAAGCCGGCTGCGACGATATCGACGATCCGTCCCTCGGTGACCAGGTCGATATGGACCTGGGGATAGCGCTGTATGAACGAAAGGATGAGCGGCTCCATCACCTCGCGCGCTGCCGTGGCAAAGGCGTTGATGCGTAGCGTGCCGGTCGGGACCTCCTGAAGAGATTGAGCGGCCAGCATCGCATCGTGGATGTCCGTTACCGCCGGACCGACCCGTTCGACGAAGGTTTTTCCCGCATCGGTGAGCGAGACGCTCCGTGTCGTCCGGTTGAACAGGCGGATGCCGAGACGCTGTTCGAGCTTGGCGATGGCATTGCTCAAGGCCGTTGTGGAGATGCCGAGATCGAGCGCGGCCGCCCGAAACGATCCGAGGCGGGCGATACTAAGAACGGCATCAAGGTCAGCAAGAACGGATCTGGTCATGGTGTCACGCCATTGTCCCTCTTTTCGTAATTCCTCATCCTCATTTATCCGGATTATCCTGTCAATGATGATGGTCTACCTTTCACTCAGTCGATCTCAGGCGGAGGTCGAACGGTCGCCAATGAGGCCGCGAAAAGGACTGGAGAATCGAATGATGATCAAACTACCGAAGGCCATCGAAGCCTATTTCGAGGCAGACCGGACAGGCAGTCCGGATACGATTGCTGCCACCTTTACCGAGAACGGTATCGTGAAGGACAAGGGCAAGACGCACCGCGGACGCGACGCCATCCGTGAATGGATGGCTGATGAGGCCCAGCAGTACAGCTACACGGTCGAGCCTTTCCTGATCACCACGGAGAACGGCAAGACCCAGGTCACGGCGCACACTGCTGGCGACTTCCCGGGCAGCCCGATCGACTTGCGTTTTATCTTCGCCCTCGCGGGCGACAAGGTTGCTGAACTGGAGATCACCGTATGAGCGCGTTTCTTAATTTGGAGAGCCGTCGTACTCTCGTCACTGGCGGCACCGCGGGTGCTGGCGCAGCAACCGTGGCGCTGTTCAAGGAGTTTGGCGCGCGCGTACTTGCGACCGCTCGCAAGAAACCGGCAGACTTCTCCGGCGCGGCGTTCGTCGAAGCCGACCTGACCACCGTGGATGGTGTGCAGACAGTCGTCGATGCTGTTCACCAGGAGCTTGGCGGGCTCGATATCCTCGTGAACGTGCTAGGCGGCTCTTCGGCACCTTCCGGCGGCTTTGCGGCATTGACCGAAGAGGAATGGGAGAAGGAATTCAACCTCAACTTCTTCCCGGCTGTCCGACTCGATCGTGCTCTCGTCCCCGGCATGATCGCGCAGGGAAGTGGGGTCGTCATTCACGTGACGTCGATCCAGCGGGTTCTTCCGCTGCACCAGGCGACTACCGGCTATGCATCAGCCAAGGGCGCGCTCAACACCTACAGCAAGAGCCTTTCCAAAGAGGTTTCTCCCAAGGGCGTGCGGGTGGTGAGGGTTTCTCCCGGCTGGATCGCCGATTCGGGCTCCAACGGTCTCGCACTACGGATCGCGGAGGAAGCCGGCATCAGCTATGACGACGCTGTGCAGACGATCATGAACTCGCTGGGCGGCATACCGCTCGGACGACCGGCCAGGCCTGGGGAAGTCGCTGACCTGATCGCCTTCCTGGCCTCGGACCGAGCGTCATCGATTACGGGAACCGAGCATGTGATCGACGGCGGCACTGTCCCGACAGCGTAAGGGGATGCGGTGTTCTGGACGGTGGTCTCGCTGAAGTAGACCATTGCGGATCAGGCGGGTGGTTCCCACCCGCCGATCTGCGAATAGATCGCGTCGCGCAGAGACCGTACGTCGTGGTTCAAGGCAGCGAGTTGCGGGGGCGTTTGGGTCGAGGCTGCAAGCAAGGTATCGCTGAGGCAGCCCGCCTTGTGCCGCAAGGCCCGACCCTGGTCTGTCAATGCCACCAGAACCTGACGTTCGTTGCTCGGATTGCGGGTCCGGCGCACAAGCCCAGCGGCTTCGAGACGCTTCAAAAGAGGCGTCAAGGTGCTGGAGTCCAGAGCAAGCCGGTCGGCGATCGACACGACCGTCTGATCGTCTTGCGCCCAAAGGACGTTCAAGACGAGATATTGCGGGTATGTCAACCCAAGCTCGTCGAGGAGCGGCTTGTAGGCGCGCTGGATTGCAATGCCCGCTGTGTAAATCGCGTAGCACAGCTGGTCGCGCAGGGGCGGGGGATCATTGTGGGACATTTCGAACTCCTGTGAGGACCCTTATAAGTTAGATTATTGCAAAAACCAATATCGCGATAATAAAAACGTTGACGAGCACCGGTAAATATGGAAGCTTAATGTTATCGCAATAATTATTTCCGCGAAAATTAAAGGAGTGTGCCATGACAGGCAAAAAAACCATAACCATTACCGCGATCGCAGCTGCAGCCTCCCTGTCCGCCGCCTTGCCCGCAATCGCCGTTGACGCGCTGCCACAGGACCAAACCGTCAGAAACGTCGTTCTGGTTCATGGCGCATTTGCGGACGGGTCCGGCTGGAAGGGTGTTTACGACAACCTCACAAAGCGCGGTTATCGCGTTACGATCGTGCAGAACCCCCTGACGTCGCTGGCAGACGATGTTGCCGCTACAAAGCGTGCGCTCGAGCGGCAAGACGGTCCGGCCATTCTCGTCGGGCATTCCTGGGGCGGAACCGTAATCACGGAAGCCGGCATCGATCCCAAGGTTGCGGGCCTCGTCTATGTCTCGGCGCTTTCTCCCGATGCTGGCGAGACGACCGCTCAGCAATACGAGGGATTTGCGCCCGCGTCGGAGTTCGTTATCGAGATCACGAAGGATGGTTTCGGCTATGTCAGCCCGGAAAAGTTCAAGGCTGGCTTTGCGCACGACGTCAGTGATGCGGATGTGGCATTCATGCGGGATACCCAGGTTCCGATCAACATGTCGGCGTTCGGTACGAAGCTCGAACATGCAGCCTGGCGCACCAAGCCCAGTTGGGCTGTCATCGCAACCGAAGACAAGGCTTTCGACCAGTCCATGTTGATCCATATGGCCGAGCGGATCAACGCCAGGATCACCAAGGTGTCGGCAAGCCATGCCCTGTTTATGACGCAGCCGGCGGTCATTGCCGATACCATCGATCAGGCAGCAAAAGCCGTCTCTGCCGAAACGAAATGAGCCAATCAGGAGCCTTGGCAGGAAACATCCGGTCCTGCCAAGGTGTCTTACTACTGTCGTCCAAGGCTTCTGATACGTACTAAATTTGATGTGGCATCAGCGATGGTCGTCATCGCCTCGCGCTCTGCCTCGTTCAATGTTCGCGGCTTCACGTCGATAACATGGAACCGAGCATGAAGCCGTGCGGATCGTGAACCGGAGCGCCGGCATAGAAACGAAAGCCGAACGGCCCGACAGCGTTGGGTTCTCTGCAAGACCTTCGCTAAAGGTCCTCAAGCATTGTGAACTCATTGGCTATAGGATTAGACGTGAAGTTATCCGACCGCGGAGAAAAGATGCCTTATAGGTTGTTCATCGACAATTCCTTGGATTGAGGTCATCCCAAGCAAGCCCATGTCGCGTCGAAGTTCATCCTGCAAGATCGCGACCGCTTTTGCCACGCCCGCCTTACCATCCACGGCGGCTGCGTAGAGGAACGGCCGTCCGACGAAAACGAACTTCGCGCCCAAGGCTAGCGCTTTGACTATATCGGTTCCCCGTCTCACTCCGCCGTCCAACATCACTGGCACGGCGCCTTGCACTGCCTCGACGATATCGGGCAAGGCCACAAGCGGTGCTATGGCGCCATCCAACTGGCGTCCACCATGGTTGGAGACAATAATGCCATCCACCGCTTGCTCGACCGCTATTTTTGCGTCTTCCGGATGCAGGATACCCTTTACGACGAGGTTTCCTCCCCATGTCGCGCGAATTCGCTTCACATGCTCCCAGTCAAGATGTTCCTTCTTGCCGAAATCACGCATGACGTTCGAGGCAATGATAGGCGCGCCGCGCGTCGCATAAGAATTCTCGAAATGCGGAATGCCATGCATGAGGATGGTTCGCATAAAGGTCCCGATCATCCATGTCGGGTGGCTTATTCCTTCCCAGGCGAGATTAAGGCTCGGGCGTAGCGGCGTCGAGAACCCCGCCCTGACATTGTTTTCGCGATTAGCCAATACGGCGGTGTCCACAGTCAGGACCAGTGTTTTGAACCCTGCCTTGGCAACGCGCTGGATGAGTGGATCGATTTTGCCCTGTTCGCCCGGCAGATAGGCCTGGAACCAGGAGTGGGGAGCGGCGGCCGCCACATCTTCCAAAGGGATAAGCGAAGAGCCGCTCATGATCATCGGAATGTCGGCTTCCTTCGCCGCTTCTGCAAGAATCAGGTCACCGCGATAGGCCATCAAAGCGCTGATTCCCATCGGCGCAATACCGAATGGCGCTTTCCACTCTTCTCCAAACAGGGTGGTTGCAGTTGTACGGGCTGCGACGTTTCTGAGAACGCGAGGCCTAAAGCCCATCGCTTTGAATGAATCTGCGTTCATTTGAAGCGAGGCATTTCTTTCACTGGCACCCGCGATATAGCCGAACAACGGCTTTGGAAGGTGGCGCTTCGCCAGAGCTTCAAAATCATCAAGGCAAAGGACGCCTTTGAGCCGACGAGCGGAAAGTGTCGGAAACATCGGGTATGCCATTTGCCGTATCCCAGGATTTTAGAGAAGCAGGTGCTCCTCAGACTTTTCTGAAAGGACAAGGGCGCCTCACGGCGCCCCTGCTTTAGTCTTCGCTTGCCTCGAAAGCGGCTTTTCTGTTTTTACGGATCGTTGGCAAAATCAGGGTCAACAACATAAGGACTGTGACTGCCAGAAGCACGGCGCTGATCGGACGTTCGAAGAATACCAGCCAATCGCCCTGCGAAAGCAGCATGGCGCGGCGTAGATTCGTCTCAAGCAAAGGCCCAAGAACAAATCCCAGGAGGAGAGGCCCCGGTTCGCACTTGGCCTTGCGCAAGACGTAACCCAAGATCCCGAACAGGATGACCAGCGCAACATCGAAGCCGCGGTTGCTGACGCTGTAGACACCAACGCAGCAGAACAGCAGGATGGCTGGATACATAATGCGGTATGGGATTTGCAGCAGCTTCACCCATACACCAATCAGTGGCAGGTTGATAATGAGAAGCATCGCATTGCCGATCCACATCGAGGCAACCAGACCCCAAAACAGTCCCGGCTGGTTCTGAATAACGGACGGTCCGGGTGTGATACCGTGTATCGTCATCGCACCGAGCATCATGGCCATGATGGAGTTGGAGGGAATTCCCAGTGTAAGAAGAGGTATGAACGAAGACTGCGCACCAGCATTGTTCGCCGCCTCGGGTCCTGCAACACCGGCAATTGCACCGTGACCAAACTTCTCCGGCGTTTTGGACATGCGTTTTTCGACCGAATAGGCACTGAACGCGCTCAGTGTTGCGCCGCCGCCCGGCAGTACGCCAAGGATGGTGCCGACGCCCGTCCCGCGAAGAACGGTGCCCCAGCTCTCCCTGAACTCCTCACGCGTCGGCCAAAGGCGACCGATCTTGCTTTGGAGAACGCCCCGAACCTCTTTCGATTCGAGATTGGTTGCGATCTCCGCAATGCCGAAGAGACCGACGGCAATGACCACGAATTCAATACCGTCGTAAAGATCCGTCGATCCGAACGTCATGCGGGGCGAGCCACTATTGACGTCTATACCGACCATGCCAAGCACGAGGCCAAGGCAGACCATGCCAATCGCCTTGACAACGGAGCCATGCGCGAGAATCGTTGCCGCAAGCAGGCCGAAGATACACAGCGCTACATATTCCGCAGGCCCGAACGACAGAGCAAAGGATGAGAGTGTAGGACCCGCAACGGCCAGCGCAATCGTCGAGACAGTTCCCGCAAAGAACGAACCTAATGCCGCAATCGCCAGTGCCGCACCAGCCCTGCCTTTTCGGGCCATCTGGTATCCATCGATCGCGGTGACGACAGCCGAGGCTTCGCCGGGAAGGTTGACGAGGATCGCTGTTGTCGAGCCACCATACTGCGCACCATAAAAGATACCAGCCAGCATGATCAGCGCGCCAAGTGGCGGCAGGAAGAATGTGACGGGCAGAAGAATCGCGACGGTGGCCGTCGGGCCAATGCCAGGCAACACGCCGATCAGGGTGCCAAGAAGCGTCCCGATGAAGCAAAACATCAAATTTGTAGGTGTCAGTGCTTCGGAAAAGCCGAGCATCAAGACGTCGAGAAATGCCATCGAATTAATCCGATCAGAACAGGACGGCGATCACAGAGGCCAGATAGGCATCTGAACGCCAAGTCCGTAGATGAAGAGAAGCGCGCCGAGCGTGGTCAGGATCGCGGTCGAGACAAAGATTTCCCGCCATCGTGATTCAGGGTCAGCAAGACTTCCGACGACAAGAAGCCAGACGGTTGCGACGACGAAGCCAAGGACTTCAGCAGCGAAAGCAAATCCCGCGATGCCCACGACCAGAATGATGAGCGGCTTGGGGTTGACGGCGTCGAGCGCTTCGTGGGGCTTCATCAAAGCCTTGATGAGAACAATCGTCCCGATCAGTGCGATTATGATGCAGAGCGACCTTGGCAGAAAGCCCGGCCCCATCATCGCCGGTGTGCCGTATGACAGGTCACGCCCGGCCCAAAGGCCAAGCGCTCCCAGAAACATCATCACACAACCGGCAAGAATATCGGGAAAGTCCCGGCTATTGGTTGCAGGCTTCATGCTCATTGCTGCACCCATGGGGTCTTGTTCCAGATTTCCTGGAAGCGGGCGAGGCGGTTTGGCATTTCCTTTTCCCACTCCGGGCCGCTCAGGTAAGCCAACGGCAGTGCCATTTGCTTGGCCTGCTTCTGGAACTCGGGATTGTCGAGAGTTGCCTTGACCGCCGCAGCAAAGCGATCGGCGATTTCAGCCGGAACCTCGCGGGGTGCAGCAATGCCGCGTTCGGATGTCATCTCAACGTTGAGGCCGGATTCGATGGCCGTCGGCACGTCAGGAAGCTGCGGCGAACGTTCTTTGCCGAAAGTGTTGGTCATGCGCAGGCCCGACGTGTCGTTGCCAGCAAACTCGCTGACGTTCAGGCCGCCGCCAGTCACTTGAGATCCGAGGATCGCCGTGCGCGTTTCGCCAGCTCCATTGAACGGAACATGTGTGACCGTTGTGCCGGACTCCGCGCCAAGAAGGATTATCGCCAGGTGGTCGTCGGTACCGATACCGGAGGAGCCATAGGATACAGCGCCGGGCTTTGCCCTGGCAGCAGCTATGTAATCAGCAAGCGTTTTGATTTCGGAGGCTGCCGGCACGACGATTGCTGCCGGATCGTCAACGATACGCGCGACGGGCTTGATCGTCTTTGGGTCATAGCCGAGCTTTCTCTGTACCTGCATGGAAAGGAAGCCGGGCGTATTGATGTAGGAGAAGGTGTACCCGTCAGGCTTTGCCTTCGCGAGCGCCGTATATGCGATTTCACCAGATGCACCCGGACGGTTTTCAATGACGATATCGGCGCCAAGTTCCTTTTCGAGGAACGGCTGCATCGCGCGCGCCATGACATCGGTGCTGCCGCCGGGTGCGAAGGCCACGATCATCTGGATTGGACGATCCTTGGGCCATTCGGCGTGGGCGAGTTGGACCGAGGCGCTAAGCGCCGCAACGGCGAGCGAGACAGCGAACAGGTTTCGTTTCATATCCAGTCCTCCTTTGGATGGTGGCCGCCAATTGGTGCGAAGGCGTGTTTCGCCTGCGGGCGCCTGGCGACCGGTCAAGAGCTGCTTTGGTAGTGGTTGAACAAAGGAACGGGCGCCTTGCGCGTGAGCACGTACATCCGGCGCCGATATTTTTGAGAGTTTCTCAGACGTCGCGTCGATCAGTTGAAGCTATGTGCCGAGACTTCGCGTTATGCGTTGTCGCTGGTCCAATCTCACGTGCCCTGGCCCGTTGCGACAGGTTCAAAGAACACGTCTTGCCACCGAGCCAGTTTCGACTTCAACAGGCCTGTTTCAGTCATGAAGTCTGCGAAAATCATCACACCTTTAGGGTGGACACCCCACTCGTCTTTTACCGTCTCCAGCATTTTTTGGATCTGATCGGCATTCAGAGGCGATTTTTCCGAACCGAGAAATATGTCGGCTGCTTCCTTCGGGTTCTCGCGGATGAAGTTGTCGGCCTCTTCGATCGCTGCGACGATGGCGAGTGATGCATCCTTGCGCTCGTCGATGAACTTGCCTGTGGTTGCGAGCAATCCGCTCGTAACCTTCTGCCCGAGATAGTCGGAGAAGTTGAAAAGCTTGTGGATCCTGGAGTGGGCTTCAAGGGCATCGCTATAAGGATGTGGGGCAACATAGGCGCTGATGGTTCCACCGGCGAGAAGGCCGCTGGTTGCATCCGGATGTGGCAACTGCACCATCATCGTATCGAAGTGCTTTGCGTCCCCGAATGCCTTCTTTGCTGCCATTCGCACGAGCAGACCCTGCTGGCCGGTCGTCGATGTGACGGCGATCCGGTCATTGGCCCCGAGATCCTTCAGATCCTTGATTTCGGACTTGTTGGTGTAAAAGCCGTTGTCACCTGCGACGAGAGCTGCAAGTCCGCGAATCTTGATTGACGTCTTGGTCTTTTCAGCAGCGATCAGCATGCCGGGCAGACCGTAGGCGCCGATGTCGATGGTGCCGCTGATCAACGCGTCATTGATCGCCGGCGCCCCGCTGATTTTTTTGATTTGCACGCTTGTGTTGATGCCTTTGGCAGCCAACTGCTTCGAGAAGAAGCCCTTTTGATCCGCGACGACAACAGGCAAATAGGCGTAGCCATACTGGATCGCAATCGAGATCGGTTTTTCTTCCGCGGCTCTCGAGACATTGGGTAAAACTGTGAAGATCGACAACGCGGCGATGGCAGCCAGAGCTGCTCGCCGATGAAGTTTCTGTTGCATACTTCCTCCCGAAGTGCTTTTTGAAACGGCGTTGCAAAAATAATGAAGTCATCTCGACTGCGCTGTCAACCGCTTTTTCACATCACTAACGATTGCAGCAGCCGCTATTGAATTCGAGGAGGAACGATGGCTGGACATTCACCCCACATTGCCGTGCGTGAGGACTGGCTCTCACTGGAACAGGAAGAAGTTCTTTTCCCGGAGATGCCGATCGTCGATCCGCATCATCATCTTTGGGACAGGCCCGGTCAGCGATATCTGTTTGACGAACTGCTTGCCGATGCCCGGCAGGGCCATCGCATCCAGGCAACGGTTTTTGTTCAGAGCAGGTCCATGTACAATGTCGACCAAAAGGATGATCTTCTGAAACCTGTGGGCGAAGTCGAGTTTGCCAACGGCGTGGCCGCGCGGTCCGCTTCGGGTCTCTATGGATCATTCAGGGCTTGCGCGGGGATCGTCGGGTCGTGCGATCTGATGGCCGGTGACCGGATCGAGGCGGTTCTTGATCGCATGACGGCTGTTGCCGGAAAGCGTTTTCGAGGCATCCGCAATCAGACGGCCTGGCACGGGGATCCGGCGATTGCGACTAATCCTGTTCCACCGGTGAAAGGCCTTCTTTTGGACCCGGCTTTTCGCGACGGCGCTCGACGTCTTGGAGTGCGGGGTCTGACATTGGATGTCTGGGCCTATCATACCCAGCTCGCAGAATTCGAGAATCTGGCGCGCTCCTGCCCGGATACGACGATCATCCTCGACCACCTTGGCGGGCCGCTCGGTGCGGGACCCTACAAAGGACAGCGCGCCGAAGTGCTGGCCGACTGGTGCGCTTCCATGGAGAGGATCGCGGATCTGCCGAACGTTTGCGTCAAGCTGGGCGGCCTGGCAATGGGAGCTGGCGGATTCGACTTCCATCTTTCCGAGCGGCCGCCGTCCTCCGAACTGCTCGTGGCGGCTTGGGACCCGTATATTTCCTTCGCGATCGAACGCTTCGGCACAAAACGCTGCATGTTCGAGAGCAATTTCCCGGTAGACAAGGGCATGGTTTCCTGCCGGTCGCTGTGGAACGCCTTCAAGCGCTTGTCCCAAGATTTTAGCGCGTCCGAAAAGCAGGATCTCTTCTTTTCGACGGCTGCCCGGGTCTACGATCTTGCCATCGAACCGGAAGGAGAGTTCTGATGTTCTTTGCACCCCCTCCAACCATTAATACGGAAATCTTTTCACGAATGCCGGATCGCTTCCGGCAACCGCGCGAGACGCGCTGGGCTGACGTCAACCGTTCCGGCATGGCGATTGATTCATTCCTCGAGGGGCCATGTTTCGATAGCGAAGGCAATCTGTACGTCACCGACATTCCGTTTGGGCGGATATTCCGGATCGCGCCCGACGGAGAGTGGGATCTGGTCAGCGAATACGATGGTTGGCCGAACGGCATGAAGTTTCATAGTGAAAACACGATCTATATCACAGATTACAAACGCGGAATTCTTCAGCTCGACGTCGCAACAGGTGGAGTATCACCAGTCATTGAAGAGTATTTTTCAGAGGGCTTCAAGGGCGTCAACGATCTGGTCTTTGCTGCCAATGGTGATCTCTATTTCACCGATCAGGGGCAGAGTGGCCTGCATTCGCCAACCGGTCGGGTTTTCCGCTGGTCTTCGGCGGGGAAGCTGGACTGCGTCCTGTCCGGTATCCCCAGTCCGAACGGAATCGTCATCGCCAGAGACATGGGTTATCTGCTCGTTGCAGTCACGCGTGCACAGCAGATCTGGCGCGCTCCTCTGCATGACGGCATCGCAACCAAGGTGGGCGTTTTTCTGCAGTTGCATGGTGGCATGGGCGGACCGGATGGTCTTGCTCTGTCGGAAAACGGCGAACTCTTCGTTGCCCACACTGGATTTGGCTCGATTTGGCATGTGTCCGGTGTGGCAGAACCGCTGCATCGAATTAGGTCCTGCGCCGGGATGTCGACCACCAACCTGGCCTTCGACCCGAAGGATCGCCATGTCGTTTATATCACGGAATCGCAGACCGGCAGTATCTTGAGGGGAAGGCTACCGGTTCGGGGCGCGGAATTGTACATGGCCCGTGGGTAGGCTAACGATGGACTGAAGGGTTCATAAGGAAGATGGTGCACATGGACGACGAATATGAGCAACAGTTGCCTCGAGTAAAAGGCGTGGCCTCCGCCGATCGGCTTCTCACCGTCCTGTCCGCATACCGGCGGGGCGATGATGCGCTGGAGTTGACCGAGCTTGCCGAGCGGACAGGCCTGGTCAAAAGCACGATCATGCGCTTGTGCGTCTCGCTCCAAAGTTTCGGCTTCATAGAGCGAATGCGGGACGGTCGGTATCGTCTTGGGACTGAGATCGCCAGGCTGGGTTCCGTTTACCTGCAATCCTATGCGCTTGAATCTGAGGTTATGCCGGTCCTGGAGCGGCTTGTTGCGATATCGGGCGAGACCGCCTCGTTCTATATCCGGCGCGGCGATCAACGTCTCTGCCTGTTCCGCCACGATTCGCCATCTCCGTTGCGCATGCATGTACGGCCCGGCGATCTCAGACCCATGGACGAATCGTCAATCGCGCAGGTTTTACGTGCGTTCGAAGCAGGCCAGACCGCGAGCGTCAAAGATATTGCGCTGCCAATCTATTCCAACGGCGTGACGGATCCACACGTTGCCTCGATGGCCGCCCCCGTATTCGGAGCAGGCCAACGTCTGCTAGGAGCGCTCGCGATCACGGGGCCAGCTTCGCGGCTGACTGCGGAAAAGTCGGCGCAGGTTGCCCAGCAACTGCTCAGTCTCGCGGACGGGCTGACGAAGTCACTCGGAGGCGAGCAATAAAATTGAAACGGCGTTGCATTTTTTATTTGCAACGCCGTTTCGAAATGCTAACAAGTTGCTGCTCATCGGGAGGATGGGTACGCGCTCATAATTGTCGTGAACCCTCCGAGAGCCTGTAGCAGATGGCGAAACTCGTGGAGGAGTTCATGATCAATCTGACAAGACGTCAATCTCTGGCCTTTGCCGGGATTGGCCTGTTTGCGGCCTCTGGAGCGCCTTTGATTGCGAAGGCGCAAGAGAAAAAGACTATCAGGGTTGCTACGCAGTACGGTACCAGCCATCTAGCGACGACTGTCGCGGAAAAGCTGTCACTCTTCCAGAAGCACGCAGAGAGCAATGCAATCGCCGGAACCGAATTTCAGGTTCAGCGTGTCAGCGGCTCAACCGTCATCAACGACGGCATCTTCAGCGGCAGCCTCGACATTGGTGCCTATGGCTCCACTGCCCTGATTGCAGCCTGGGCCAAGACCAAGGGCTCCTACGACCTGAAGGGGATCGTGGCGTGTAACGAAGCGGTTTTGACCCTTTACACCAACGATCCGTCGATCAGGTCAATCAAGGACATCAAGCCCACTGACCGCATTGCGGTGACCGGTACGACCTCGCCACAAGCCATCATGTTGCAAATGGCGGCCGAGAAAGAATTCGGCAAAGGGGAGGCGAAACGCTTTGACAAACAGATGGTCCAGTTGCCGCACCCCGACGCAACGACCGCTTTGATATCCGGAAACGGAGTTACACTCTACTTTGCCGCGCCACCGTTCATCAGCGCACTTGAGGCGTCCGGGAAATGCTTCAAAGTCACCGATGGTCGAGAAATCATAGGAGGGCCTTTTTCCGGCGCGCTCTATGCTTCGGCCCAAAAATTCGCGGACGCAAATCCAAAAGCGTTGGCAGCATTTGTGGGGGCGCTGAAGGAAGCGATGGATTTCATCCGGAGCGATCCGGGTAAAGCCGCCGAGATCTATATGGCTGCCGAGAAAACAAGCCTCTCCGCAGCTCAGGTCGAAGAAGCGATCCGTGGCCAGGCTTTCGCGATTGAACCACGAGGGATGCAAAGCCTTGCGGACTTCCTGGCAAGCACTGGTGCTATCAAGCAGGCACCTGCCAGCTGGCGTGATATGTTCTTCGAGCCCGTCAGCAAGGGAGATGGTAGCTGATGGATATGAACACACAATCGGCAAATGGCACGCAGGGCATGCCCGCATCCTCGCCCTTGCTCTCGGTCAACGGCGTCACCCTGCAATACAAAACGGGAGCAGCCATTCTCACCGCGACTTACAAGGTCAGCTTCAACGTCCAGAAGGATGATCGCTTTATTTTGCTTGGCCCGTCCGGCTGCGGAAAATCGACGCTTCTGAAAAGTGTTGCGGGCTTCCTCGCACCGGTTGAGGGCGACATCAATCTGGCCGGTAAACCGGTCCGAGGTCCCGGGCCCGATCGCATGATGGTGTTCCAGGAATTCGACCAGCTGATGCCGTGGATGACGGTGATCGACAACGTGATGTTCCCGATGCGCCGGTCTGGACGTTTCCCGAAGTCCGAAATCCGCGACAGGGCACGGCGCGTGATTGCCAAGGTAGGGCTCTCGAAGTTCGAGAATTCATATCCTCACATGCTTTCCGGCGGCATGAAGCAACGTGTGGCGATCGCCCGTGCTCTTGCTATGGAGCCGCAGATGCTTCTGATGGACGAACCCTTCGCGGCCCTCGATGCGCTGACCCGTCGGCGTATGCAGGAAGAACTTCTGGAGCTCTGGGATGACGTGCGGTTTACGCTGCTATTCGTCACCCACTCGATCGAGGAGGCGATCATCGTTGGCTCCCGGATTCTCGTCCTTTCTCCGCATCCCGGCCAGGTTCGCGCCGAGCTCGATGCGACCGCCTATGGGCATCAGCATCAGGGCGATGCGGACTTCATGGCGTTCAACAGAAAGATCAACCAGATGCTCTTCGGCGATCAGGAGGTTGCCCATGACTGAGGTTCTGACGGCGCGGCCGACCCCGTCCCCCAGGCCCGACCTGGAGTATAAAACTGTCGATATCGCGCAGATTGGCAGCATCAAGCAGGATGTTGGCTTTTGGGAAGGCCTTTTTAACATTACCGGGTTTCGGCGCGCGCTGGTGCTGATCGGTTTGTGTGTCATTTGGGAGGTCTATGCGCGTTATCTCGGCAACCCCCTGATGTTTCCTTCTTTCAGCGAGACGGTGACGACGCTTTGGGCCGATATCATTTCCGGACGGCTACCTTCTGCAGCGATAACGTCGTTACAAGTTCTCGTCACAGGTTACGCAACCGCTATCGCGCTTGCGGCAGTCATGACGACCCTTGCGATCTCGACGAGGTTTGGTACGGACCTGCTGGCCACCTTGACAGCCATGTTCAACCCCCTGCCAGCAATCGCTGTCCTGCCTCTTGCACTTCTATGGTTCGGGCTTGGCACCAGCAGCATTGTCTTCGTAATTGTCCACTCGGTTCTTTGGGCCGTGTCGCTAAACACATTCACGGGCTTTCTGTCGGTCAGTCAAACCCAGAAGATGGCCGGTCGGAACTACGGTCTTGGCGGCTTGCGCATGGTGTTCTTCATCCTCATTCCGGCAGCCTTTCCGTCGATCCTCTCTGGCTTGAAGATCGGCTGGGCCTTTGCCTGGCGCACTCTGATTGCGGCTGAACTGGTTTTCGGGGTTTCGGGAAATGCTGCCGGTCTCGGCTGGTACATTTTCGAGGCTCGCAATGCGCTCGAAACCTCCGGTGTGTTCGCAGGGTTGCTGACCGTCATCGTCATCGGCCTTGTGGTCGAAGGGCTTGTCTTCCGGACGATCGAACTTCTGACAGTTCGCAAATGGGGAACCCAGAACGGCTGATGGCGGCGTAAAAAGGTAGCCGGCGCGGAATAGATTTCGGCGGTCGGCCAATCTCAAAGACACGGGGATATCAGGCAACCTGCGGCGCAGGCCGGGTGCTCTTTCCCGAATTTTCCGGCAAATGGTACAGATGAGGCGCACATATGACTGCGACGAATGAAAATGATGGACAAAGTCAGGGTCGAGTGATGGTTACTGGAGCCCAGTTGGTCTCCGAAGCCATGCAACTGCTGGCGGATCATCGGCTGTCCCCGATTTTCGCTCCGGCCTATTCGACACCGGCCGATCTGGCGGCCATAGCGCGCGATAATCATGTCGATGCAATTCTGGTGCGGCAGGGATCGATCGACCGGTCGGTGATCGCTGCATCGCCAAGATTGAAGGTGATCGCGAAGCACGGCAGTGGCGTCGATAATATCGACCTTGCGGCTGCTACCGAAATCGGTGTTCCGGTTCTGCGGGCTCTTGCCGCCAACGCCCAATCGGTGGCGGAGTTGGCAATCAGCCTGACGGTCAGCCTGATGAAGGATGTTCTGCCGCTCGATGCTCAGGTGAAGGCGGGCGGTTGGCCGAAGACGAAGTATGTGGGGCGTGATCTCGCCGGTGCGGTGTTCGGTGTCGTCGGTTTCGGAGAGATCGGTCAGCGCGCCGCCGCCCTTGCCCGCGGCCTCGGCATGAAGGTCATTGCCTATGATCCGTTTGCCGCGGATACGTCGGAGGTTACGGTCAGTCGCGATCTCCGCGAGATCCTGAAAGCTGCTGACGTCGTCAGCCTGCATTGCCCGCTGATGCCTCAGACGCACCATCTCATCAATGCCGAGCGCCTGTCATTAATGAAGCCGGATGCCTTTCTGATCAATACGGCGCGTGGTGCGGTGGTCGATCAGGCTGCACTTGTCGCGGCGTTGCAATCGCAAGCGATTGCCGGTGCCGCCCTCGACAGTTTCGAGGAGGAGCCACCGCCGGCCGACAGCCCGCTCTGGGGACTTTCCAATCTCGTCGCGACGCCGCATGTCGGCGGCGCCAGCCGCTCGGCGCTGCGCAACATGGCGGTACAGAGTGCTACTCACATCATCGGCGTCCTGGAAGGACGAGGCTATGACAACCAGGCGCTTGCCAACAAGAACCTCACTTCTGCCGCCTGAACCTATCGACATTGGAGAATTGACATGATCGGATTTCGGATTTGTGCGCGCGACCGAAAGGTAGATGCAAAATGGATAGATGCGTTTCGCAGCCTGCCAGTTGCCAACATCAGCGACGTGATGAGCCGCATGACAGCTGGCGGTGCAGCACTTCGCCCGTATTACATCGGCGGCATGATGGTCGGTCCGGCGATCACTGTGAAGGCGCGTCCGGGCGACAATCTCATGGTCCACAAGGCGCTAGATATCGCCGAACCGGGTGACGTCGTAGTCGTCGATGCTGGCGGGGATCTGACAAACGCCATCATCGGCGAGCTGATGGTGGCGCACGCAATTCAGCGCGGTCTCGGCGGCATCGTTATCAACGGCGCCATCCGCGACAGCGCCGAATTGTCCGCCGGATCATTTCCGGTGTTTGCCCTCGGCGTCACTCACCGCGGTCCCTACAAGGATGGTCCGGGCGAGGTGAACGTGCCGATCTCGATCGGCGGAATGGTAATCAATCCTGGCGACCTCGTATGTGGAGACGCAGACGGCTTCCTCAGCGTGCACATGGACGAGGCCGAAGACGTTTTTGCAGCGGCGATAAAAAAGCATGAAGCCGAGATGAAGCAGATGGAAGCGATCCGCGCGGGTAAAAATGACAGGGCCTGGGTAGACGCCGCCTTGACGAAGCTGGGCTGCATTACAGCATGAAAAAACCCCGGCCGCCGCACAACCTGGCGGCGGCTGACCGTATGGAGTCGGAAGAGCCAACCGAGCAATTTCCAGATGGAGTATTTATCTAGGGCGCGGCCCGTTTGATTCCCTTCAAGAGCATAACCTCACAAACTGTCCGCATCGCTGCCCCCGGCGTCTGGTACCCTCCGCCACCTTGCCGGATCACGCGATTTCGAGGCTTTCGAATTGCTTCAGGACACCCATTCCCTCCGCAATTTGAGCATGTCCTCTGGGTCAAGCCAGCTTTGGGCCGCGTACCGCTATCCAAGCCGGCCCTGTGATCGTGGCTCGACGGAATTCGGTCAAAAGCGGGCTTGATCGACGCGATACGGTGGCTCTGTCGTCACGCCGCCAATGTTCGTGAACGCCTGCACGGCCTTGCCTGGTTGCGAGAGCCGCAATCGGCGATCAACCAAAACGATGGGTGCCCGTGAGGTATGATGCTTCGTGTTCATAGACGAGACCTGGACGGCAACCAATATGGCTCGCACTGCAGGAAGGGCGAGCGGTTGCGAATGGAGTTTCCTCATGGTCACCGCAAGACAACCACACTGGTTGCGGGCCTGCGCAGTACGGGAATGGTCGTACCGCTCGTCATCGACGGGCCGATCAACGGCGAGTGGTTCGAGGCCTATGTCGCTCAGGTTCTGGTGCCGATATTGAAACCGGGCGACGTTCTCATCCTTGATGATCTGTGGAGCCACAAGAGACCGGCGGCGCGGGAAGTGATAGAAAAGGGGGCGCGAGACAATGATGTTTCTTCCGCCGTACAGCCTATACTTCAACCCCATGGAGAAGGCCTTCTCCAAGCTGAAGGCACTCCTGCGGAGGACCGCCGAAAGAACTGTCACCGGGCTATGGGACAGGATTGGAAAGATCATCGATCTGGTCGAGCCGCAAGAGGTGACCAAGAGGGCCAGCGTGGCGATTCTTGCAGGCGGCTAGCCCCGGGTGCAGGGATGTCGCCGCCCATGTGGTTCGCACGGTCAGGGCGCCCGGCCTCGGCCAGAACCTCCCATTGGACATCCGTAGCGTTTAGCGGAAGGCATGGATCGCTGTACGCGAGGTTTCGATGCGCCGGCAGGTTGGCGTTTCTGCGAAATATTTTGACCGTATTGCGCAATGACGCCAGCTAGAATTCCCGATAATTTATGAGAACTAAAGTCCAGATTTTCTTCCCCATTGGAAATCTGGATGCGCTGGTGTTTGACCCTGACCCCAGTCTCAAACACCGGCGCCCATTTGTCCCCACCGCGTACTGCGGTATTGAAACCTGCTGGACCGTCGAATGAGCATTCTAGTATCTGATTTTGCGCAAAGGCTGCTCTATGCTGCCGTGCTTACCTCCCTTCTTTCCAGTTCATCTCTCGCGCAGGAGGCTTCAGCCATGCCTCCCCCCGCGGTGACCGTCGTGGAGCTGACGCAGAAATCCGTCGCCTTGAGCTATCAGTACTCGGCACGGATTACCGCTAGCCGTGATGTTAACGTGCGCGCTCAGGTCGGCGGTATTCTTCTAAAGCGTAACTTCACAGAGGGGGCCCATGTCAAAGCCGGGCAGCCACTGTTTTCGATTGATCCCGCTCCATACAGGGTCGCACTCGCGCAAGCCAATGCGCAATTAAAGCAAGCGGAAGCTCAGCTTAACCAGGCTCGGCGAGAGGAACAGCGCAGCGCGACCCTTTTCGAGAAAAACGTTGGAAGCGAGAAGTCTCGTGATGACGCGATTTCAGTGCGAGAGCTTGCAGAGGCGGCAGTTGCAGTCGCCCAGGCACAGGTGGCTGCCGGACAGCTCAATCTGGATCATACATCGGTGGTTGCCCCGGTTGACGGGCTAACCAGCATGGAGCAGGTGTCTGAAGGAAGTTTGATTGGCACGGATGGCGATGCAGGATTGTTGACAAAGATCACGCAGCTCGACCCCGTATACGTCAATTTTTCGTTTTCCGACAATGAGACAGCGGAGGTGCAACGTCTGATATCCTCCAAGGCGGCGACGGGAGATAAGCCGGAGCTTCAAGTCGCTGTCACTTTTGCCGATGGTTCCGGGTATGAATATACGGGCATCGTCGATTTCACATCGCCCACGATCGATAAAAAGACCGGAACGCTGCAGGCCCGTGCAGTTGTGGCGAACCCGGACCGAAGATTGCTTCCAGGCCAATTTGTCCGCGCGCGGATCACGGGAGTTTCGATGGACAACGCCATTACGATCCCTGACATGGCGCTGATGCAGGGACCGCAAGGGCAGTTCGTCTATACGATCGATGGGGAAGGGAAGGCGAAAATCAGCCCGGTCACCCTTGGACAGAAGATCGGGAAGGAGTGGCTCGTGACCTCCGGTCTTTCTGCCGGCGACAAGGTTATTTCAGAAGGCATCATGAAGGTGATGCCCGGAGCGCCTGTACAGGTTACAGAAAGTATAAACGCCTCGACAAAAATTGCTAAAAACTGAGAGGGCCGCGCGTTCTCAACCGGACGCGACGACCAGTTTGAATAGAGTGCCAAGCGCCTGTGTGCGCGGGATGCGCGCGCAACGCCCTTTTGCAACGGGGTTCGGGAGACCGACGCGCTGACCAATACCAGCCCATGGCCATGAGAGTATCATCATGACATCGCGATTGTTCATCGACCGGCCCGTTCTGGCAGCCGTTATTTCCATCGTGCTCGTGCTTGCGGGCCTTGCTTCCCTGGGTCTTCTTCCGATTGCACAGTATCCGGAACTGACGCCGCCACAAGTTGTGGTGACGGCAAGTTATCCGGGCGCAACTGCCGAAACTCTGGCGCAAACAGTTGCAGCCCCGATCGAGGAGCAGATCAACGGCGTCGATAACATGATCTACATGCAGTCGTTTAATTCCGATGACGGGACGATGCAGCTCACGGTCACCTTTGCCCTTGGGACAGATCCAGACCAGGCAACGATCAACGTCAATAATCGCGTCCAGCGTGCGACTGCCTCCCTTCCGGAGGACGTGAAGCGGCTGGGAGTGACAGTCGAGAAGCAGTCAACATCGATCCTTGGCTTCATCGCGATGTATTCGTCAAACCCGCGTTATGATCGTGCGTTTGTCGGCAACTACGCGCTTCTGAACATCGTCGACGATCTCAAGCGCATTCCCGGGATCGGTGACGCAAAGATCCTCGGCGACATTGATTACTCCATGCGCATCTGGTTGCGACCCGACAAACTTGCCCAATACGACCTTACTCCGACGGATGTCGCCACGGCCATCAGGGAGCAGAACTCACAGTTTGCTGCGGGGAAAATCGGCGATCAGCCCAGTCAGAACGATCAGTCCTTCACCTACACCGTCACGACCCAGGGACGGCTTCCCGACACGGTGGCATTTGAGAACATCATCCTGCGCTCCGGTGACGACGGCGCTGCCCTGCGACTGAAGGACGTCGCGCGTGTGGAGCTGGGCACCAAGAGCTACACGCTTGACAGCCAGCTGAATGGCACGCCCGCTGTTCCCGTCGCGCTCTACCTGCAGCCGGGCGCCAATGCGCTGAACACTATGACAGCGATCAAGGCCCGGATGGATGAACTGAAAATCGCCTTCCCGGACGGGATACAGTATGCCGTCCCCTATGATACGACACGCTTCATCCAGGTGTCGATTGATGAGGTGATCCACACCTTTATCGAGGCGATCGTGCTCGTGGTATTCGTTGTTTTTCTGTTCCTGCAAAACTGGCGAGCGACGCTCATTCCGGTCATTGCAGTGCCGATCTCGATCGTTGGCACATTTACGGGCATCTATCTCCTCGGCTTTTCAATCAACCTGTTGACCCTTTTTGGCCTCGTACTCGCCATCGGCATTGTCGTCGATGACGCGATCGTCGTGCTGGAGAATGTCGAGCGTCTGATGAGTGTCGAAAAACTGTCGCCACGAGAAGCTGCCATCAAGGCCATGAGCGAGGTGACAGGTCCCGTCATCGCTATCGTGCTGGTGCTATGCGCCGTTTTTATCCCCGTCTCGTTCATGGGTGGGCTCGCGGGAGAGATGTACAAGCAGTTTGCCGTCACGATCGCCATATCCGTGATCCTGTCGGGCATCGTAGCGCTCAGTCTTACACCCGCATTGTGTGCCCTTTTGCTGAAGCCGGGCCACACCGAACCGCTCTTGCCTTTCCGGATCTTCAACCGCGGTTTTGATGCTCTGACGCGCGGTTATACGGCCGGAGTTCGGTTCTTCATCAAACGCTTTGCGACCGGACTGCTCATCGTCAGTGGTATGCTTGGAGCGACCGGCTATCTTTTCTACACCCTGCCGGGCTCACTCGTTCCGGATGAAGATCAGGGCGTGCTCTTCACTGTCACAATGCTGCCACCTGCCGCCTCCCTGACGCGGACCAGAGCAGCAATGGACCAATCGACGACAATCCTGTCGGAACACCCCGCGATCAGTCAGGTGTTCGCCTTCGCTGGCTTCGACATTCTTTCGAGCAGCCTCAAATCAAATGTCGGCACTTCCTTCATCAACCTGAAGGATTGGGACGAGCGAAAGACCGCCGACTTGGATGCAAGAAATTTGCCGGGACCGATGATGGGGATGAACGCCGGCATCAAGGATGCAGTTGTTCTGGCATTCAACCCTCCAGCCATCATGGGCATGTCAACGACAGGTGGTTTTGAAGCCTATATTCAGGACCGGGCGGGGCTGGGAACCGAAGCTTTGGGCCAACAAGTGGCCAAGATTGTCGAAATGGCTGCCAAACGGCCGGAACTGACATCGGTCCGTACAAGCTTCGACACGAATATTCCTCGCTTTACGGCAACGTTGGACCGCGAAAAGGCAAAGGCGATCGGGGTACCGATCAACTCGGTCTTCGACGCGATGCAGGCTACCTTCGGCAGCCTTTACGTCAACGATTTTACTCTGTTGGGCCGAAACTACCAGGTCAACCTTCAGTCGGAGGCTCCCTTCCGTGAGTCTCCCGATGATGTTCGACAGGTCTTCGTCCGGTCGGATTCCGGAAACATGGTTCCCCTCAGCGCACTCGTAACGCTCACGCGGACAATCGGCCCCGATCAGGTGGAGCGCTTCAACGCCTTCGCGTCTGGCAAGGTGACGGGCGATCCGGCCCCCGGCTATACGTCCGGTGACGCGATCCGCGCCATGCAGGAGGTGTCCAGGGAGGCGCTCGGTGAAGGGTTTCAGATCGCATGGACCGGCTCGGCTTATCAGGAACTGGAGGCCAGCGGATCAGGCTCACTCGCCATGATTTTCGGTGTCGTGATGGTGTTTCTCATTCTCGCCGCGCAATACGAGCGGTGGAGCCTGCCACTGGCTGTGATCACCGCAATTCCTTTTGCTTTGTTCGGCGCACTTCTCGCGACGATGCTGCGGGGCCTTACAAATGACATCTATTTCCAGATTGGCATGGTGACTTTAATCGGACTGGCGGCGAAGAACGCGATCCTGATTGTTGAATTCGCCGTGCTCAAGCATCGGGAGGGTGTCACTGCCGCGGAAGCCGCCCTTGAAGGTGCCCGTCTCCGTTTCCGCCCCATCGTCATGACGTCGCTCGCCTTCATTCTCGGTGTGTTGCCGCTTGCGATCAGCAGCGGGGCTGGGTCGGCCAGCCGCCACGCGATTGGAACCGGCGTCATTGGCGGGATGCTTGCAGCCACCTTTATCGCGACGTTCTTCATTCCGATGTTCTATCGCCTGATCACCTGGAGGGAGCGTCAGCCGGCAGTCGAAAAATTGCATCAAGATCACGACAGCTCGGTCGATACCGAATTAAGACCCGGCCATCTGTGAGTGCTGGCCTGTCACCAAGCCGCGTCCCCGAAATTCAAAGAGCTAAAAAGCAATCTGGCAAGGTCGAAGGAGAAAATCATGAAAATGGACGCCTCTCAGTTCCCCTACGTCTGGGTCGATTTTACACATAGTCACGCAGAGCCAGAACATGATCACAAAGAAGATTTCGAAAGATTCGAAGCTCTTCTGGCACGGAAGGAGAAGTTCGTTTTTCTCAGTCTGACTGCTGAGGAAGACGACCACGAGCACACCCAGGAGGAAAAAAAGCAGGTCTCTCTATGGATGAAAAGACACAAACACGATCTGCGTACATATGTGAAAGGCATGGTCCATATTGAGCCCGGCGCAGCAAAGCGCCTGGCAATGAAGGCGTTCGCGGCGGCATTCGCCAAATTCTGGGGATATCCGTTGCTCATTGCTGGTTCCGAAGAAGAGGCTTTGGGGTTTGCCCAGCGTCTCTTGTCGGAGGCGCCGGATAAGTAAGAACCCGCCACATCTGCTCGAATCGCAAACCTGAGCCGGCCGGGTCACGCAATCCGCTTGATCAAAGCCATTTGGCCGGATCGCGATATATTTTGTCCGGATGCCGATATGCAGAAATCAGGCAAACATGACATAGGATGTCATCTTTTTGTCGGTCGTCGACGATCGACATCACCCGTCGCCAGTTCTGCTGATATTTTAGGAACAGTCATGTCACGAACTCCCTACCTCCCTGTGATCGTCATGTTGTTTTCATTGTTTATATCGTTCGGTAGCGCACATGCGGACGGAGTTACGGTTCAACATGCGATGGGTGAAGCCGAGGTCAGGAAAGACCCCAACGTCGTTGCGACACTAGATGTTTCAGCACTCGACACCTTGTATGCTATCGGCGTTGATGTGCAGGGGGATGGAAATGAGTGTCCGGGTCTGGGAAAAGCAGTCGATCATCAATTATTTCAGGCCGTCGCGGCGGATTTGAGGCGCGGCATCGTGGATGCGACCAGATAACGCCGTAGCTGACCGGCAATATTGCATTGGTTTCGGGATTCGGGAGGGTCGTCGGATTTCGGGTGCACGAAGATGAAGCGGTAATTTCAAGACGGGTGCACCTCGGTCAGGCTGTAGTTTTGGTCCATCAGATACCGGGCTGGCGGCTTTCCCAACGTCTTTCGAAACATTGTCACGAAACTGCTTGCACTTTCATATCCAAGATCTATTGCGACATTTTGAACGATTTCGCCGTCGCCCAGTCGCTGAAGGGCGAGGACGACATGCAGCTGACGTCGCCACCGGCCAAAGCTCATGCCGGTCTCAAGCTGAAGCGATCGGCTCAAGGTGCGTTCGCTCAATCCGATCCTCGCTGCCCATTGGGCTAAAGTCGCCTTGTCTCCCGGATATTTGAGAAGCAAATCTGCAAGCTGCTGAAGGGGAGCCGATTTCGGCATCGGGAACGAGAGCTTCACTTCTTGTGCAGCATCGAGTTCATCCAACAGGACAGCCAGGATGCGAAAATCCGCGTCGAAGAATGGCGCATCGACAGGCGACTGCGCGCATCTGAGAACCAGCTCCCTCGAGAGAGGCGAAACGGAAAGAGTTGCGCAGGACTTTGGCTGCCTGGTGATCAATTCAGGGTCGATGAAGACCGCGTAGCATTCGATGTTACCAGACAAGCGCCCCGAATGAGCTTTCCCTGCGGGCATCCACAGCGCGGAATGGGGAGGGACGATCCAGACACCATCGTCTGCTTCGCAAGTCACCATTCCTCTGAGGTTCAGCAAAAGCGAGGCCTTGTTGTGTGCGTGTTGTCCCTTCTCCCAATAGGAAACCGCTTTTTTTGCACCAACGACGATGAGAGGTTTATCCACCGTATCAGGATCAAATTCGGTCTCGAATTCTTCCAGGATAGGCATTGGAAAACCTCTTCATCATCTTCAATCAGTATTGGCGCAGACGCACATGCCATCATAGCGCTGCTATAGCGTAGCCGGTCAGAAGGATTTTGAAATCCCGACCCCCAGGACGCGGCCCTGGCTCACGGAAACAAGCTGGCTGCCGAGGAAACCGGCGGAACCGAACGTTTCATAGCGTTCGTCGAACAGGTTGCGTCCGAAACCGTAGATTTCAAAATCACCGCCTGTGTTTTTCCAGCCGACCCGGGCATTGACGATGCTATAGGCGTCAAGGTCGAATGTGGACTGCACATCAGCAGGGCGAGAGCTTCTGTACTGATAATCTATGGCGGCATTGAACGAGCCGGGCAAGCCTACCATTTCAGCATCCGTTTCATAAGCCAGGCCCGCCGAGACACTCCATTCCGGGATATTGGGAACCCGGTTGCCTTCGAAAATCGAGCTCGCTCCGTCCGAACCGAGGCGGGTGTGTGTGTAGCCTACGCCCGCGTTGAAGCTCAATTCGTCCGTAATTGCAGCACGCGCCTGCAGTTCGAACCCGGACGTCTCATAACTCTGGAAAGTCGTGGCGAAGCCTCCAAGGCCCGGATCATAATAGCTCAGGACGCCGTTCTTCACGTCATTATAAAAGACACTCCCGTCCAGTTCGAGACGGTCATCGAAAAGTGCGACTTTGGTTCCAAGTTCGTAAGTCCAGTTCTCTGCCGCCGGATAAGCGTCGGCCACGATACCGTTGTTCGGATAGGAAAACAGCGGGTAAATTCTGGTTCCATGACCCCGGGCGATGGAGACGTAGCTCTGTGCGGTTTCGTTCCATTTGTAGGCGAGCGCGGCGCGTCCTGTAAGATAGGTTCCGTCGGCATCGCTATCGCCCGTCAGGCTGGCAACCCGAAGATCGTTGGTCTGTTTGAATTTGATGTCATCATGGCTCAGGCGCCCCCCGAATGACACTTCCCATTTGTCGCCGAGCGGGACGGAGGCGTCACCGAACAGGCCGAGATTCAAAGCTCGAAGGTTCGTGTCCATGGTGACGAGACCGGAATATGGGAATGGCGCGCATTGAGGAGCGGTGCAGCTGTGGTCGAGATCCGAGTAATTGAGACTTCCTCCCACGACCCACCTGATATCGTCCCCTTCAAGGGAGTTAAGCCGGATTTCCTGACTGAAGATTTTTTCCTTGTCGACGCCGTGCCAAACATTGCTCCCTACCAACGGGAACAACGATGGAATGAGCACATCATTTGCTTCGGTCCGGGCCGTCATCTTGTTACTCTGAAAGCCTGTAATGGACGTGAGGGAAAAGTTTTCGAACTCGTGCTTGATAGTGAGTCCGACATCGGCATGCGTCGTAACATAGTCAGGTTCTGTCACGACTCCACTGACAGGAAACCCTGGCGCTCCACGCAAAAGAGAAAAGGGGGCGTTTGAATCGTCACGAAGATAATTCCCGGTTAGTGCGATGGTCGTGTCATCGAGGCCATTGAATTGCAGCCCTCCGCGAAAGGCACCAATTTTTCTTGCGCCGAGATCGTCGGTGAACAGGCTGTCGATGTCCCCGTCATAGTGATTGAAGCGAATTGCCATTCGCCCGTTCAAGGCGTCGGGAATCAGCACGCCGCCGAGTGTGGCTTCGCCCATGGCATAGCCATGTCCTCCGTATTCGGTTGTGATCTTTGCCTCGTGTTCGCCGTCTGGCTGTTTGGTGGTCACGTTGATTGCGCCGCCGAGCGCATTCGTGCCCCAAAGCGTTCCCTGCGGCCCGCGAAGGACTTCCACATGATCGATGTCAAAGAGCATATTCTGAGAACTCAACATACTCTGGGGTATGCCATCAACCGTAAAGCCGATTGTGCCATCGGAGAAGTTGTTCGGCACGCCCAGCGAACTGATGCCGCGTATCGAAAAGAACTGTCTGCCCACGGACGCATTCTGCCATACGACATTTGGAGACGCTGCTGCGATCGCTCCGCCTGAGTCGAGTGCATTGCTTTCAATGTCTTCCGGCTTTACGACGGTGATGCTTTGAGGCACGTCCCTTATGTATTCTTCCGTTTTTCGTGCAGTTATGACGATTGGCTTGAGGATGGTCGATTCCTGTTCGGTCGCTTCCTGGGCAATCGCGGGGATAGCCGACGTGGCCACGATCGCGAGCATCCACACGCAAACAAGGAGTTTCATGCTATATTGGTTTTGGAGTTTGTTTTGACCATCTGGCTTGCTATCCGCGTCGCTGTTCATGCTCTATCGTCCCGATTAACTTGACTATTTTAGTCTTCTAATCAGTTTCGTGACCACGAGCATTTCGATATCTGGACAAAATGTTTTGCATTTCGGCCAAACCGTTCCGGAGGACAGACGTTGTGTCTTTTAGACGACATATGAGCTGCCGTATTCAGTCTTCAGGCGAGTTGTCGCAAGGGCCTGGCCCGTGGTTCACCCCGAGGGGATTGCGTTTCACGCGATATCAGCTTTTCGAAGTGCGAAGGGTCGCATGAACAGGCCATTCTGATCGTTGACGGTCCAATCTCCGGTAAAAAGCGGTCGCTTCCCCGCATGCGAAGCCGGGAACCGGGTGTCGTCGTCTGGGCACGAGTTATTACATCTTTGGCAAAGCCAGGAGACACCACACTGTCACCATAGCGTCGGTTCAGCAATTCGGAGACCGAACATGACACTTGGACTTTTAGAGATTCGTGAGGTCAAACAAGCGCTTATCATTTTCTGTAAAGAGAATGAACTGGAGCTGGGCGACCAGAACGCGCTCACTGCCGCGCAACGGCTGCTGCGGTTTGCCCAACAGCGATCGGCCACATCCGAACAGTTGCTCGGTCAATTGCGCGCTGAGAACGCTGAATTGTTTCAAGAGGCTTCATAAGCGAGCTACCGGGGGCGGGCTCGGTAGCTGTCTCCCCGCGTGAATAGCAGGCGACAGATTGATACAATTTCTGAAGTCTCCGGCATATCGCCGTGACAAGACCTCGTTACGTTGAAAACCGTTACGCTGCGAAAGCCAACGACAGCACTATCAAGCACGGGGTTTTAAAATGGTCCGACGTTCCAAGATGGTCCTCCTTCATATGGTTTTCCTCGGGTTTTGCAGTTTTGCGTTGCACGGTTGCAATTCAGAGGTCGAGGCACAACAGTCGGCCACGGCCCAGGATCCCGAAGTAAGTGTTCAAGAACTAAAACAAAAAAGCGTATCTCTCACGCGTGAACTGCCGGGGCGGACGAGTGCCCATCTGGTTTCTGAGGTTCGCCCCCGCGTGACCGGTGCGATCCAACGGCGCGTGTTTGTAGAGGGTAGCAACGTTGCAGCTGGCGATGTCCTGTACGAACTGGACCCGACGCCGTTTGAAGTTGCCTACCGAAATGCCCAAGCTGCCTTGCAGCGAGCCGAGAGCGCGGTTCCAAGCGCCCGGGCCAGGTTCGAACGCTACGAGCGGCTGACCGCCAACAATGCTGTTAGTGAGCAGGAACTGGATATTGCCCGGACGCAGTTGCTACAGGCGGAAGCAGACGTTGCAGCGGCGACGGCTGCACTTGAGGCGGCCCGCATCGAACTTGGCTACACAAAAATAGTCGCCCCGATCAGCGGACGGGTGGATGGCTCAGCCGTCACACAGGGGGCTCTGGTTACGCGGGACCAGGCGCAGCCGCTGACCGTCATCCGTCAGCACGACATCATCAATGTGGATCTTGTAAGGTCTAGTGCCAGCCTCCTGGCACTCAACAGGGCGCTGGCCTCCAACAGCATCCGGTCAAATGGAGAATATGTCGCAGTCGAGCTGAAGCTTGAGGACGGTTCACGCTTCCCGCATCCCGGCAAGCTTCAGTTCCTTGGGTCAGCGGTTTCACAGTCAACCGGGATGGTGTCGTTGCGTGCGGTCTTCCCCAACCCTGACGGGATGCTAATGCCGGGCATGTATGTCCGTGCCCTTATTGAAGAAGGCTTTGTCGAAAGCAGTTTCCTCGTCCCTCAACGGGCCGTATCCCGCAATTCCCGCGGACAAGCCGTTGCCCGGTTTGTCACCGGGGATTCAAAAATTGAAGAACGTGTTCTGACCGTTGACCGGTCCGTAGGGAACAACTGGCTCGTCACCGATGGCGTCGCCGAGGGCGACCGCCTGGTAGTGGAGGGATCGCAGCGAACTCGGGTCGGACAGAACGTCCGTGTCAAGATGGTCGTCGTTGAAGATGACACGGGGGTGGTGCGGGGCGTGGAGCAGGCCTTGGCGGCGTCACGTGAGCCGAGCCGCGATGCGAAGGCTGTTGAGCGCGCGCGCACCTTCTCGCTTCAATAGGATTTATGTCATGTCGCGTTTTTTTATCGAACGACCCATCTTCGCCGTAGTTCTGGCAGTTGCGATCATGATGGCAGGGGCGCTCTCGATCCCCTCGTTGTCGATTTCCCAATATCCTCAAATTGCACCGCCGGCGGTTCGGATCACCGCGAATTATCCCGGGGCCGATGCACAGACCGTCGAAGACTCGGTCACGAAGGTAATCGAGCAAGGGATGACCGGGATCGACAATGTCGATTATATCTCCTCGAATTCCACTGCGACCGGCGAGTCTTCGATCACGCTCACTTTTACAAGCGAAGCTGATCCCGATGTGGCGCAGATGCAGGTTCAAAACAACCTCCAGCTTGTTGAAGCACGCTTGCCGCAGGCTGTGCTCGATAGTGGGTTGACCGTTTCAAAATCGACCGCAAGCTTTTTCTTGATTGCCGCTCTCGCATCATCCGACGGAAGTCTCAACGGGAACGATATCGCCGACTTTATCGACACTACGCTCATGGATACGTTACGACGGATTCCCGGCGTCGGGGAAGCACGCCTTCTTGGATCTGATCGCTATGCGATGCGTATCTGGATCGATCCGGATAAGCTGGCTCAGCACGGGTTGATGGTCAGCGACGTCACGCAGGCTGTGCGCGCGCAAAATACGCAAGTCTCCGCCGGCCAACTCGGTGCCGTACCGCAGCGACGTGGCCAGCAACTTAACGCCACGGTTACAGCGGGCAGTCGTCTGCAAACCGCAGAGCAATTCGAGGCGATCATTCTCGACAGTGATGCAGATGGATCCGTTATCCGCCTGAGCGACGTTGCGACGGTGGAGCTGGGTGCGGAGAGTTACACCCTCTCAAGCACCTACAGTGGTACGCCAGCGGCCGGCGTCGGTTTCCGATTGGCGGCAGATGCAAACGCACTGGATACCGCTGAAGCCATTCGGGCCGAGATTGAGCGGCAGCGACCGAATTTTCCGCCCGGCGTGGATGTACATTACCCGTTCGACACCTCGCCTTTCGTTCGATTGTCGATTGAGGGAGTAGTGGTTACGCTCATCGAGGCCGTCGTCCTTGTCTTCATCGTCATGTATGTGTTCCTGCAAAATATCCGAGCTACAATTATCCCGACGATGGCCATTCCAGTCGTGCTTCTCGGCACGTTCGCCGTTCTGGAACTGCTCGGCTACTCCATCAATACCCTCACGATGTTCGGGATGGTGCTGGCGATCGGTCTCCTGGTGGATGATGCCATCGTGGTCGTGGAGAATGTCGAGCGGGTCATGGGGGAAGAAGGCCTCGGCCCGCGCGAGGCGACGATCAAGTCAATGGGCGAGATCAGCAGCGCGCTCATAGGCATCACAACCGTCCTGGCCGCTGTGTTCATTCCTATGGCTTTCTTTTCTGGCTCCGTCGGTATCATCTATCGACAGTTTTCTGTTACCATTATCACATCCATGATCCTGTCTGTCCTTGTCGCGCTGGTGCTGACGCCCGCCCTTTGCGCGTCTCTCCTCAAGAGACCAGTCCACGGAGCGGCGAAGGCTGCGCCCTTTCGATGGTTCAATGCAGGGTTCGCTCGCTTCACAAACGGGTATCAAAACGCCACTCAAGTTCTGCTTCGCCGCATCGCGGTTGGCGTCGTCATGTGCATAGCAATCGCTGTTGGAGTGGGGTCGCTGTTCACAAAGCTGCCTTCTGCTTTTCTTCCCGAAGAGGACCAGGGACGCCTTGTGACCGCCGTCCAGTTGCCGCCAGGCGCGACGGCTGACCGTACACGGCGAGTTCTGGATCAGGTCATCGAGCACTACCTGACAAATGAGCGTGATTACGTCGAAGGCATATTCGGATCTGTCGGCTTCAGTTTCGGCGGACAGGGGCAGAATGTCGCTACCGTATTTGTCGCGCTGAAGGACTTCGATGAAAGGCGTACTCCCGAGGCATCGGCCGCGGCGATTGTCCAGCGGGCAATGGCGGCTTTCACGAAGATATCCGACGGCCGTGTCGTCGCGCTAAATCCTCCTGCGATCCCGGGCTTTGGTAATAATAGTGGTTTCGATTTCTTTCTTCGCGACACCGGCAACGCCGGACACGAGGCTTTAATGACTGCCCGCAACCAGCTGCTGGGCGCGGCAGCGCAAAACGACCGGCTGACAGGTACACGCCCCAACGGACAGGACGACACGCCACAATACTCGATCGCTATAGATCGCGACCGCGCGAGCGCACTGGGTATCAACCTGTCGGATATTGACGCCACTTTGTCTACAGCCTGGGGAGGCACATACGTAAACGACTTCCTCGACCGCGGCCGAGTAAAGCGCGTCTACGTCCAGTCCGACGCCGAATTTCGCATGCAGCCGGAGGACTTCGAGCGCTGGCATGTCCGCAACAATCTCGGTGAGATGGTTCCTCTGTCATCTTTTTCGACCGGGAACTGGAGTTTTGGGTCACCAAGACTCGAGCGATATAATGGCGTGTCCGCAGTTCAGCTCCAGGGTTCGCCCGCAGTTGGGATAAGTTCCGGGCAAGCAATGGAGGAGATTGATCGCATGGTCGCTGATCTTCCAGCGGGGTTCTCCCACCAATGGACCGGCCTATCGGCGGAGGAGCGTCTCGCAGGCAATCAGGCCCTCCAACTGTACATCATCTCCGTCATCGTCGTCTTTCTGGCGCTTGCCGCACTTTACGAAAGCTGGACGGTTCCCTTTTCTGTCATGCTCTCGGTTCCGGTGGGCATTTTGGGAGCACTGATCGCGGCAAGCCAGTTCGGCCAGCTGAATGATGTTTACTTCAAGGTCGGGTTGCTTACGACGATCGGACTGACAGCGAAAAACGCAATCTTGATTGTCGAGTTTGCGACAGCGGAAGAAGTGAAAGGGAGAAGCCTTGTCGAGGCGACGATTGAGGCGTCACGTCAACGCCTTCGACCTATCCTCATGACCTCCTTTGCCTTTATCCTCGGGGTCTTGCCGCTCGCAACTGCTTCGGGCGCGGGGGCCGGGAGCCAGAATTCTATCGGTATCGGCGTGATGGGCGGGATGATCGCGGCGACGGTCTTCGGCATATTCCTCATTCCGGTTCTCTACGTTGTAACCCGCAGGCTGGCCGGTCTCGGGAGGTCGCGCTCGTCTCGTATCCCGCCGACTGCGAACGCACCGGCGGAATAGGGTTCAGGCCTGAAGCTGCTTCGCCAGGATTGGCGTTCCGAATTAAGTACGCCAAAAAGGCGGCAGGGAATTTATTTATGCGTAGTGTGAATCTTGACGACAGCGTCGTTGCGGGTCGGAAATAGTCAAAAGGATGAGGGCGAAAAGAGCTGCCAGGAATGACAAACGATCCTTCAGCTGCATTCTGATCCTGATGGCGAGGCGGCAGGAGAGGCTTGGAGAGCGTGAGGGGTGATATATGGGTGAGATGAGATGATGATTAACCTGGATCCATTGGTGATCGCCGAGACCTGGCGGAAGAGCGGGCGCGAGGTGGCGATAGCCACCGTCATCGAGACGTGGGGCTCGGCGCCGCGGCCGACAGGGAGCCATTTGGTGATCGATAGCGACGCCAATTTCGAAGGCTCTGTTTCCGGAGGTTGTGTGGAGGGCGCCGTTATTACCGAAGCACTGGAGGTCATAGGCACCGGTGAGGCAAAGATGCTGGAATTCGGTGTCTCCGATGAGACGGCCTGGCGTGCCGGGCTTTCCTGCGGCGGGCGCATTCGCGTCTATGTAGAAAAGCTTGGCTGATGGACCTTTCGACACTGGAACGGCTGAATGCCTGCCGACGCACACGGGCTGCGGCCGCATTGGTCACCGATCTCGACAGTGGTAAGTCGAGCGTCATTGCAGAAGGTGACAAGCTCAACGGCGCCCTCGGCGAGGCGGTGGCTTCTGCGTTCCGGTCCAGGCGTTCAAGCGTTGTTGAGATTGACGGTGGTCGCTGTTTTCTGAACATTTATCTGCCGCCACCCGATGTCGTCATTATCGGAGCCGTCCATATAAGTCAGGTCTTGGCAAAGATGGCAGCACTCGCTGGCTTTAGTGTACGTATTATCGATCCGCGGACGGCATTTGCGACGCCTGAGCGTTTTGCCGGGATCGATCTGATTGCTGACTGGCCCTCAGACGCACTGAAGGAGAAGCCCCTCGACGCTTATACTGCGCTCGTTGCAGTGACGCATGATCCGAAAATAGACGATTTCCCGATTGCGGAGGGCCTGCGTCGCGGTTGCTTTTATGTTGGGGCACTCGGAAGCAGAAGAACCCATGCATCGCGTCTGGGTCGCCTGAGGGCCGAGGGCTTTGCCGACGAAGCGCTCACCCGCATCAACGGGCCGGTCGGGCTGCCTATCGGTGCCTCCAGTCCGGCAGAGATCGCGGTCGCTATCCTCGCACAGATCATAGAGGCGTTGCGAACGCGTGATATGGGATCGCGGAAGGGTGAGATTCAATGAAGTTCGGCGAATTTCCAGTCGCCAGGGCGGAAGAACTAATGCTGGCGCACGCGGTCCGATTGCCGGAGCGGACCTTGCGCAAAGGGCACCGTGTTTCTCGAGCGGACGTTGAGGCACTCAAACAGGCCGGTATCGTCAGCGTCACCGCAGCGCGGATCGAGGACGGCGACCTCAACGAAGACGAGGCAGCCCGGCGGCTTGCCGAAGCTGTCGCGCGGGACCACCTGCGTTTCTCCGAGGCCACGACGGGACGCGTAAATGTCTATGCCGCCAGTGACGGGCTCTTCGTTGCAGATCGTTACGTCGTTGATTGCGTCAATCGGATCGATCCGGCGATCACGCTGGCCTGTCTCGCCGATCATGTGCGTGTCCGGGCAGGCGATATGGTGGCGACTTTCAAGATCATTCCCCTTGCCGTGCCGGGCAGCAAGGTCGAGGCCGCTTGTGACACCTTGAGAACGGCTGTGGCCTTGGAGGTCAAACCGTTCAGTGAACACGCGGTATCCCTTATCGCCACCGAACTGCCGTCGCTCAAGCCCGCGGTCATGGACAAGACTGCGCGTATTCTGGAGCGCCGGCTTGCCTCATACGGCAACCGGCTGGAACGCGAGCAGCGGGTGGCTCACAGACATGATGCTGTCGCCGCCGCCATCAGTCAGGTGATAGCCACCTCTGAACCCTTCCCGAAGCTTGTCATCATCTTTGGTGCCTCGGCGGTAATCGATAAGGACGATGTTATCCCCGCAGCTATTCGTCAGGCGAAAGGCGAGATCTTGAGCGTCGGTATGCCCGTCGATCCCGGCAATCTCATTGTTCTCGGACGGATTGGCGAGACCTTTGTTGTGGGGGCGCCTGGTTGTGCGCGGAGCCCAAAGGAGAATGGCTTCGATTGGGTTTTGGATCGCATTCTGGCCGGTGAGAAGCCGGATGCCCGGGATTTGACGGGCATGGGTGTCGGCGGGCTGCTGATGGAAATCGAGACCAGGCCACGGCCGCGAGAAAGCGCCACAGAACCCAGTCGACCGGTGACGGTTGCAGCGGTCATTCTGGCTGCCGGGATGGCGAGTCGAATGGGCGAGGGCGGTGCTCACAAGCTGCTGGCCGAATTCGATGGCGAGCCACTGGTGCGCCATACGGCGAAGACTGCCCTTACTGCCGACGCAGCATCCGTCGTCGTCGTGACAGGCCACCGGCGGAGCGAGATTATGGCGGTGCTGTCCGGACTGGATTTGACAGCTGTCGAGAACCCTGACTATGCGTCCGGTATGGCAAGCTCGCTGATTTCAGGGTTTTCAACTCCGGCAGCGCGCGATGCGGATGGTGTTCTCGTCATGCTCGCCGATATGCCCGGCGTGAAGGCAGGCGATCTCAATCTCCTGATTGCAGCCTTCCGCTCTGCTTCCGGGCGTGCAATCGTCCGCGCAGTCTCGCGGGGAAAGCGTGGCAACCCGGTCATTCTTCCCAAATCGCTTGGCGACGCTGTAATGCGGCTTGAGGGCGATATCGGAGCACGACATATCATCGAAACATCGGGGCTACCGATTATCGACGTGGATATCGGCGATGCGGCGCATCTGGACGTGGATACTCCCGAGGCCGTTCAGGCGGCCGGCGGGGTTTTGACAAGATGAAGTCATCGCGCCTGCAATTCCGGGCCTGGCCATTGAAGCCTTGACTCAGACGTGCGGTGAATTGCGCTTTTCCGGGCCGGCTGCTGCGTGGCACCCCGTCATCCGAACCGTCGGCTGCTGTGAAACTTTGATACACTTTTTCGGCTGCGAAGATGTGGTGACTTGATGTATTCTCCACGGTAAACAAGGACATCACCATGGACGCGGCCGCGCATATAGTTGTTGTTGATGATCACGGTGATATCCGGGATTTGGTCCAACAATATCTTGAACAACAGGGCTACAGGGTCACAGCCGTAGAGAGCGGCGCGGCGCTACGCCGCCTGTTGGAAAAACAGACAGCTGACCTGATCGTTCTTGATGTGATGATGCCAGGCGAGGACGGGCTTTCGGTATGCCGTCAGTTGCGCACATCTACCGCCACTCCGGTAATTTTCCTCACCGCTATGGCGGACGATACTGACAGGATCATCGGCCTGGAACTTGGCGCTGACGATTATCTCGTCAAGCCTTTCAATCCGAGAGAACTCCTGGCCCGCATTCGGGCAGTGCTGCGCAGATCGGGCAACCCTACTATGCCGCTCGCTGCGGCCAACCTGAAGAATGTGCGGGTCGGGCCCTGGCGCGTGAACCTTGGCCGTCAAGAGATCTCCGGCGAGGACGGAGTTGGAATTCCCTTAAGCTCAGCGGAGTTCCGCTTGTTGAAAGTCTTCATCGAGCGACCGGGGTTTGTTCTGAGTCGAGAGCAGCTGCTCGATCTGACCGTTGGTCGCACTGCTGACGTCTTCGATCGCACTATCGACAACCAGGTCAGTCGGTTGAGGAAGAAAATCGAAGATAACCCGAAAAATCCGTCCATCATCAAGACACACTGGGGCGGTGGCTACAGCCTCTCGGTGGAAGTGGCTCCAGAATGATAAAGAAATGGACGAAAACTCTCGCGGCGCAATTCATCGGCTTTACCCTTGCGGCCTTGCTCATCGCTCAAGCCATTACATTCGTCATATCATGGAATGAGCATTGGAAGGCAGTGGATGCCGCCGCCAAGAGCGAGTTCCTCAGCCGCACCCGCACTATAACGCGTCTTATCAACAACGCCGTTCCAAGCTCCAGGCAGCAGGTGCTCACCGCGAGTGAAACGGGGGACTCGCGTTTTTGGATAAGCGATGGAGATCCTGCGAGCGCGGCGACGTGGAGATTGCAGGCGGTTGACCACTTCAGCCGACCGCTCGAAAATTACGTCGACCTCGTGCGGTTTTTTGAAGGTGGAACAGCCGTACCGCAGGTACCGACGGCAAAAAGCGTGGCGTCCTCGAACCGTGGCCAGGAATGGAAGGCCCCCCACCAGGAGCTATGGACGCTTCCTCAACCGGTGAAGTATCTCTACTTCGATGGAGCTCGCGGATATGGCATGGCTGTGAGGCTGGATGACGGCAACTATCTGAACGCTGCCTTCTATACAAAACAAGGTAGCTGGTGGACCTCCACTTCCCTGAGTTCGCTTGTTTTGACGGCCGCCGTGCTTGCCATCATCGGTGTTCTGGTGGGCAACCGTATTGCCAGGCCTCTGAGAAGTCTGGCAATCGCTGCCGAGGCTCTTGGGCGTGGTGAGAACCTCCCGCCATTGGAGGAATCCGGGCCGGAAGAGGTGAGGCGAACAGCATCTGCATTCAACCAGATGCAAGCTCGCCTGCACAGGTTTATTGACGACAGAACGAAAATGCTTGCTGCGATCGGTCATGATCTGCGCACACCGCTCACCTCTCTTCGGTTGCGGACGGAGTTTGTCAAGGATGAGGACATCCAACGGAAAATGCTCGCTACAATTGAGGAGTTACAGAGCATGACCGAAGCGGCGATCGCTTTCGCGCGTGGCGAGTCAACGGAAGAAGAGACCCGGCCGATCCAGCTCGAGGCGTTGATCGGCAGCATATGTGACGATCAGGAGGATCTGGGGCGGCCGGTCACGTTGGTAAGTGCGGACAAGATAACATATCGCTGTCGGCCGGATGGGTTGAGAAGGGCTATACGCAACATCGTTGAGAATGCTGTCCGATACGGCAGCGAGGCCAAAGTGTTGATCTTGCAAACTGTGACCACAGTAGACATCGTTGTGGAGGATCGCGGACCCGGCATCCCGGACGACATGAAGGAAAAGGTCTTCGCTCCATTTTTCAGGCTTGAAGCGTCTCGTAATAAACAAACCGGCGGGATCGGTCTCGGTCTGGCAATTGCGCGTGCAGTTGCTCGTCAACATGGGGGTGATATCGCGTTCGTCACCATGGAGAATGGGATGCGCACCATTATTTCGCTTCCACGTCACGATGATGGTGAAGTGAGCAGAGCCGCGATTTCAAAACGATGGAACGTCAGCGCAGCAATCATTCCCGCGCGCCGCCGCCGACAAGCTACCTCGATCTCATCGTGATCAATAGTTCAGTTACTCTGCGGGAACCTGGTTAGCACCAGTCTCCCACAAAACCAGATCCCGTTTCGGCTCCGGAACTCGAGAAGCTCCATCTCCTCGTTAGAGGCGGCAAGCTCACATCATAGCTGAGGGTTGATGCGCGGCGCTGTCTGGTCGTGGCCCGCCAACGCGTATCTGTCACCGCATCGCTGCCAGAGGTGTAAACCCTTCAAATTGCAGTCAACGAGACCTGTCACTGCTGATGCTCGGGAATCTCAGAAACGATACTAGCTAGGTTTACGGGAAAATGTCGGACACGTACGCCACAGGCATTGTAGATCGCGTTCACGAATGCCGCAGATGCTCCGCACGCTCCGAGTTCGCCTACACCCTTTACCCCGACCGGATTGGCATCGAGATCAGGTTTATCTATCAGAATGATGTCGACATCGGGTACGTCGGCATGGACCGGCAGCAAATACTCCGCCAGATCACCGTTCACCACGTTGCCATACCGCGGATCGATCTCTGCGGCCTCACGCAGAGCGGCAGAAAGGCCCCAGATCATGCCTCCAAGCAACTGCGAACGGGCGGTCTTGGGGTTGAGAATCCGCCCTGCCGAGAATGCGCCAAGCATTCGGCGGACCCTGATTTCTCCGGTCAATCCATGCACGCCGACTTCCACGAAATGCGCGCCATAGGTGTGGCGGGATTTCTGGTCCCAGTCGAGGATCTGAGATGACGCTGGAAGTTTCCCCGCTACAGACAAGCCTTGCGGATATTTCGCCAGAATTTGACTGATAAAATCCTTGCCTGCGGAAACGCCGGCCTGTTGCATAAGGCTAAGGCAAGCGTCGTGAAGCGCGGCTGTCGTATTCGATGCTCCCCAGGAGCCTCCAGAACCGCCTCCAGTCGGCAGGCTCGAGTGTGCGAGAAATACATCTACATCTGAAACCGTGATGCCCAGCATCTCTGCTGCGAACTGAGCGAGGATAGTGTAGCTTCCCGTTCCTATGTCTGTCAGATCCGATCGCACCGCCACTCGGCGTTCTGCGGTGACGCCCACTTCCACTTCTGTCGCGCCCTGGAAGTGAACGCGTATCGCCGAGGCCATGCCCATGCCTATCAGCCACTGCCCGTCGCGGCGGCTGCGGGGCCGGGCAGGGCGTTGAGACCAACCGAACCGCTCCGCCCCGGTTCTCAAGCATTCGGTAAGGCTGCGCCCGGTAAGCGGCACTCCGCTTTCCGGATCCCTTGTCGTATCATTTACAACTCGTAGCTCGACCGGGTCCATGTTCAGCGCTTCGGCCAGCTCATCCATTGCGGATTCGACTGCCAGCAGTCCCGGCAGTTCTCCGGGGCCACGGACCGGTTCACCGTTGGGCAGGTCCAGATGCGTCCCCCTATGACGTGTCATGCGATTTGGGCCGGAATAAAGGGAGCGTGTCACTGTGCCTGTCTGCTCGAGAAACGGGTCTCTGTCATTTGAATAGATCAGAGCTTCATGGCCGATGGCAATTAACTTACCTTCAGCATTGGCGCCAAGTCGCACGCGCTGCCGCTGCCAGGGCCGCATTCCCAGCAGGCTGAACATCTGCTGTCGGGTCATGCAGACCTTGACAGGTTCACTGACCATCCTGGCAGCGATTGCTGCTCCCATAATGTCGGCATGGACCGCGAGTTTCGATCCAAACCCGCCGCCAACGAAAGGCGCCGAGACAACGAGGTTTTCAGGTTCGATATTGAGGGCGGCCTTAAGAGAAGCACCGATGTAGCGGAGTGTCTGGTGGCTGGTCGTGAGGTGGAGTGTTTCGCCTTCCCAACGGGCAAGCGTGCTATGCGGCTCCAGCGGCTGCGAGAAATGCGGTGGTGTCTCGTACGTCTGATCGACTTTAAAAGCAGCGTCGGCATAACCCGCATCAAAGTCCCCGTGGTGGGTGAAGGCGGGAAATCCGGCATTGGCAAGTTCAGGTTCGGTGACGGGATTCCCTTCGGCATAAGCGAAGTTCCCCGTCATCGATCTGTAGCTGACAACAACGGCGTGAGCAGCGTCGCGCGCATTCTCAAACGTATCCGCGACCACGAGTGCAATAGGTTGTCCGAAATGATCAATCCTTGTTCCAGCAAGAATCGGACGCGCACGAACCGCAAAGCCTGGGGTCTGAGGATCGAGCTTGCCCTGCTGCGGTGCGTTTTTGTAGGTGATCACAAGACGGACGCCCGGCATTGCCTCGGCAATCGATGTGTTCAGAGTGCTAATTTCACCTTTGCCAATCGTCGCTGTTGCAAAAACGCCGACGAGCGTCTGACGAATCGCTGCCCTCTCGTAGGCGTAGATCGCGGAGCCCGTGACCTTCTGCGGTCCATCAAGCCTGCTAATTGATCGACCAACAATTCTCGTCTCGCCGTTCGGCGTGTCCATACGGGTCATCGGCTTTGCTCCTGTGCATCGATCAGCGCTGCATGCAAGGTGCGTTGCGCTAGCGCCATCTTGTATCGGTTGCGATCGGTTGGCCGAGCACCCTCCAGAATGATCGCTGCGGCATCACGAGCGACCTCCTCCGGCGTGCCGGCTCCGCGACGCTCGGCAGCCTCGACGCGCCACGGTTTGGCGGCCAGTCCTCCAAAAGCAAGGCGTTCGATTGTCACGCTTGCGCCATCCACGCGCGCCACTAACGCGACGGAAACCGTGGCAAACGCATAGCTCGCCCGCTCGCCCACCTTGCGGTAGACATGCACGCCGCCGAGCGGAGCAGGAACCTCGACCGCAGTGATAATCTCGCCTGGACGAAGAGCTGTCTCGATGTGGGGTGTATCGCCAGGCAGGCGATGGAAATCGGCGATCGGGATGCTGTGCTCACCTTCGGTACCGAGGACATGGACCACGGCGTCGAGTGCTCGCAGGGCAACTGCCATATCGGAAGGATGTGTTGCAATGCATGCGTCACTCGTTCCGAGTATGGCAAGATTCGAAGAGATCCCATTCAGCGCATCGCAGCCGGAACCCGGCTCGCGCTTGTTGCAACCCATCGCGGTGCCGTAAAAATACGGACAGCGTGTACGCTGCATCAGGTTTCCTGCAGTTGTTGCTCGATTACGTATCTGTCCGGATGCACCTGCAACAATTGCCCGCGTAAGGACGCCATATTGCTGCCGGACGATTTGGTGTGCTGCGAGATCAGTGTTGCGGACCATTGCCCCGAAACGCAACCCACCGTTTTCAACGCCTGCGATCGTATCGAGCCCCAAACCGTTGATGTCAACGAGTTGCTGCGGCATCTCTATTTGAAGCTTCATAAGGTCGAGCAAATTGGTGCCGCCTGCTATGATGCGAGCATTGGCTCGTGCTGCCAACGTGGTGACGGCGTCGTGCAGGCTGGTTGCGCGATGGTAGGTAAACGGCTTCATCCGTGCTGCTCCTGAACATCGAGGATGGCAGCAATGATATTGGGATAGGCCGCGCAGCGACAAAGGTTTCCGCTCATCCTTTCTCGTATCTCTTCGGGAGAGGCAGATGACGGTACCGTAACATCAGCCGTAGCCGAGCTTGGGATCCCAGCAGTGATTTCATCAAGCGTCGCAACCGCGGAGAGGATCTGGCCTGGGGTGCAGTAACCGCATTGAAATCCATCCCTCTCGACAAAGGCGGCTTGCATCGGGTGCAAGTCCTCCGGACGCCCAAGACCTTCGATAGTAAGAATTTCGCTGCCTGTCAGCATGACGGCTAGGCTAAGGCAGGAGTTCATCCGTCTGCCGTCGACAATGACGGTGCACGCGCCGCACTGGCCATGGTCGCAACCCTTTTTAGTCCCGGTCAGCCCGATATGCTCTCGCAAGGCGTCGAGCAAGGACGTCCGCGTGTCGATTGTCAACTGGTGAGCTTCGCCGTTGACTTGGAGTTCGATATTGACGAAATGTTCTGAGAGCGTCTGGGCCAGAGCGGGCATTCTAACAAACGTCATCCAGCTCATGCTTGCGCCAGCCGCAATACCAAATCCTGTTCCCTTGTTGAAATCCCGGCGAGTGACCTCCAGGGGGCGATAATCGTTCGTCATCTGCTTTTCCTCCGTGACGAGCCAGATTGTGCCAAGGCAAAGACGTTGGCGGGCTTTGCTTTCGATCGGGGCAATGCTGCCGAACATGAGACCGCGCTGACATCGGCAGCCAGTCGTTGTCCGGATAGTCCTGACTAGTAGGGGCGATTTTTCTGGGTCTGACAACACCGGCAGCGCTTACGTCGCTGGTTAGATTTACTAACCAATGCAAGCTGTCCGCATGATTTTGTAATGGCTGGATGCTTTATGTACCCGGCGCAAAAGGCGGGGCATCGAGATGAAACACGTATTCTTACCGTATGCCCGCCAGCTACACCTCAGCGTTACCAGTGAGGTCGATGGCACAATAAGCTGTCAAGTTATCGTGATTGCGTGGCTTATTCCAGACACGGAGCTGGCACTCCGGGGTTTGGCTGGCCGGAAGCCGCGCAGAGGCGGTTTGAGATATCAGGCTCTCACGCGGTCTATCCCCCAGCAGCGCTAGAGCCCGGGGTTTAATGATTGAAGGCAATTTGGGCTCTCGGCTCAAAAACCAAGGCTATCAGGAGAAGTCGGCACAAGTGTAGCGGCAACGTTTGTTGCCAACACACAGGTCCTGTGGGGCTCATTACTCTTAAAGCAGGCTGTCGTGCAAAGCCTGGTAGACGGTTCTTATGCTGGGGCGAAATCCCAGGCTGCGGGCGAGAGACGTGTCGACATGAAGGTACCAGGGATTTTTAAGAGGGTCAGCGCTCGATTCCATCCCGACGCCTACCAAACTTGCCAATTCGTAGATGGAGGAAGGCGCCTCGTCGGCCAAGTTTACCACGCGCCGATCGAACGCACCCCGGAGCGCGAGCGTAACTGCCTGTGCGATGTCACGATGGTGGATCGTGCTCATCCGTTGCGCCGGATGCCAGGCGCTGACGTGCTTGGGAAGAGATTCGAGATGTCCATCACCGTCTCCATAGACGAAGGGGAGGCGAAGTATCGACCAGTTCAATCCGCTTTCGCGCAGTTCCTTTTCCGCCGCGACCTTGCTTGCGGGATAGGCGTGCTGGGGGTCCACCGGGTCGTCTTCCCTTCCCGGGTGCGGATTATCCTTGTTGTAGACATGGCTGGTGCTCGACATGATGAGGCGCGCGTCAGGAGCATGCGCCTTTACGGCGGCAATCAGGTTGCGTGTACCGTCGACGTTGCTTTTCCAGATAAGATCGGTGTCTTGTGTGCGAAACACGGCGGCGAGGTGCACAATAGCGGAAACCCCTTCGACGGCTTTCGTCAGGGTCGAAGGGTCGAGGATATCGCCCCTGGTGGTCTCTACGCCCTCAGGGGAGGGTTTGCCCTCCCGGAGCAGGACACGGCAGGGGAAACCGGCCTCCGCCAAGCGCGGCAGAAGCCGCTCGCCAACAAGTCCGGTGGCCCCGGTGATCAATATGGTCATGTTCAATCCGTTCGTAATAGTGTTTGCAGTCGTTCGGTCGCAGATTTGAGGACACGGATCGTCGTGGCCAGGTCGGCCTCTTCGATCCCGCCGAAAGCAGCATCGTGAATGAAAGAAAGATCAGGGATCCGGCGCCACAGCGTCTCGCCGGCGGCTGTCAAAGTCAGCAGACGTTGACGCTGATCGCTTCCGTGCGCGGTCTGCGCGATCAGATCCTTGCGGACGAGCGTGGCGATGATTCCGCTTAAGGTCGCGCGTTCCAGTTCGAGCGCGCGACCGAGGTCACGCTGGACGGACGGGCCGTGGTTGACGAGATACCAGAGGACATACCATTGGGTTGATCCCAGGTCGAACGGTCGTAGGCATTCGTCCATGACGGCTCTACCGGCGAGGTAACACCGTTTCGTCCATGCGCCGACAGAGGAGTTTTCAGTATCAGTGTGATCGCGCAAGGGAAGCTTCTTAATTTGTATGGTACCATACGATTTTTGCAAGGTACCATACAAACGTCAAGGCTTAATTTGATGAGGCGATGTCAAAGATGATCGGACACGAAGCTGCGCATGATCGCTGCAACCTGGCTGGTGTGCGTCTCAAGCGCGAGTGGCCAGCGTCGAGCAGGCGTACATGGGCCGTCTGTAGGTCGCGCTTCTTGGCGCCGGTCGACAGAAAGGCCGGATCGCGGCGCCCCCAAACGCCCGAGACCGCACAGCCTGTTCGAGAAAGTGAATGCTGACGACGTTCGTCTGGGTTCAGGACTTCGCCTTCTCCCAATCGTAATTTCTCATGTGATCAAGGAACGCTCGCATGGCGGCGCTCGGGAGTCGTCGGCTCGGGTAGTAAAGAAACCAGTGCGGAAGGGCAGGGCTCCAGTCGCAAAGTAGCTCCACCAGTTGACCATTCTTAACGTAAGGCCTTGCATAGTCATCAAACACATGGGCAATACCCCTGCCGGCCAGCGCAGCTTGCAGTTCGTTGTGCGCGGAGCTCAGCGTCAGGCGTCCAGTTGGCGTAACTTCGATTTCTTCCCCTGCCTCGGCAAATCGCCAGGTAACGAGTGTGCCCCCAGGGAACCTACGTTTAATACACTGGTGGTCAACAAGCTCGTGCGGGGTCTGTGGCTGTCCAAATTTCCTGACATATTCAGGTGAAGCGACGATTGCATAACGAAGCGTCGGTCCGAGCGGGAGCGCAATCATGTCTTGGGCCAGTTGCTTGCCAAACCTCACGCCGGCATCGAAACCCTGCTGCACGATGTCTATAACAGCCGCATCGCTGATGATCTCGATTTTTACATCGGGATAGACTTCCATGAAATCAAACACCAACGGGCAAAGGAAATGGTCGGCAGCGGGCGCCGGCGCGTTGATCCTGACCGTTCCCGATGGGCTGTCACGCAATTCGTCGACCTCTGCGATGGCAAGCCTGATATCACTCAGTGCTGGTGCCAGCCGTTCAAGAAGACGTTGCCCTGCCTCTGTCGGAAAGACGCTCCTCGTCGTTCGGTTGAGAAGCCGGATGCCCAATGCCTCCTCCAAGGTGTTCATGGTTTGGCTCAACGCTGATGACGAAATCCCTCGCTCGAGAGCCGCCGCGCGAAAACCGCCACAGCGCACGATGGCGACGAACACGTCGAAGCTGTCCAATCTGATTGGGTCCATTGCGAAGTTTCTCTAATCAAGCTGATAAACTCATTGCAGGTTATCAGATCAATGACTCCGTGTCATGATCCTGGAAACTAAAGCGCTGCCCCGTGGAACACTTGTCGTCGATCACGCTGATCGAGGAACAGGACGAACCAGCGCGCCCGAAAAAGGAAAGATTGATGAGCGCCTTCACTCTCAACAGACGCACCATTATGCTGTCCGCTGTCGCAGGCGCATCAAGCATGATCATCCCGGGCCTGAACAGCTCTGGCAGCGCCAATGCTCAAACCGCCGCTGCGGCGGCTGGTAATGCCGGTCATTATCGCCTCCGCATCGGCGAAATCAGCGCGACCGTATTGAGCGATGGCGTAATTGGAGGGCCGCCACGCATTTACGCCAGTGATGCCCCGGAGGCCGAGCTTCAGGATGTGCTGCGACAGGCATTTCTGCCGACCGACCACATGACGCTCAATCTGAACACGCTGCTGATCGAAACCGGTGGCCGGCGGGTTCTGATCGAAGCCGGAGCGGGCAAGACCATGGGTCCGAACGGTGGCCGCATCTTCGAAAACCTCGCGGCGATCGGGCTTAGTGCGGCAGACATCGACGTAGTCGTGGTCTCGCACACCCACCCCGATCATGTGGGTAACTTGAGAACCGCAGACGGCGGAAAAGCCTTTCCGAAAGCGACCGTTTTCGTTCCGAAGGCAGACTGGGACTTTTTCGTCCGCGCCGATCCCGACCTCTCTTACATGCCGGTTCCGGAGGAATTCCGCCTGCGATTTGCGGCGAACATCAAGAACAGCCTTGCGCCGTTCAGGAACGATGTCGAGCTTTACGAAGCCGGCGCCGAGATCGTGCCGGGCCTGACGACGATTGCCGCATCTGGCCACACTCCGGGCATGGCGACCTTCCTTGTCCATTCCGGCAACGACCAGCTACTGCTGACGGCCGACCTTGCCTATCACCCGGTCGTCAACGTTGACAGGCCTTGGCTTCCAGGGCCGGACCGTGACAAGGAGACGGCACTTGCGTCCCGAAAGCGCATCTTCGACCGCGCGGCTACCGAAAGCATGCCCGTCCTAGGCTTCCACTATCCGTTCCCCGGGATCGGGCGGATGCTGAAGACCGATGGCGGCTACGCCTGGGTTCCCGCCAACTGGCACTTCTGACGGTTAAGGAAAAAGGATCAGTTCCATGGATATGTCGACCATCAACAGACGCCGCTTTCTTGGTACAGTAGGTTTAGCGGCAACAGGGGTGGCACTTGCCACCAGTGGCGCGGCGCAGACATCTGGAACCAATGCAGCATCGTCTGCGCCGGTCCAGAGCCCGGATGTCCAGACCCGCACCCTGCCGCGCACCGGCGAAAAGGTCACAGTGCTAGGGCTTGGGACCTTCCTGACCTTCGACCTGAAGCCGGGGGACCGCCGCGATACTCTCCGTCAGGTGTTCGAGCGGTACGTTGCGGCGGGTGGTCGCGTCGTCGATACATCGCCGCTCTACGGCTCAGCGGAAGTCAGCGTCGGCCAGTTCATGGGCGAGTTCGAAGGGTCCGACGACATGTTCCTCGCCAACAAGGTCTGGTCGACAGGAGAATATCTCGGCGACGAAAGTCATGCGGTTGAAAGCTTTCGCCAGTCGCGCATGCGGACATGGCGTAAGACGATCAATCTCATGCAGTGCCACAGCATCACCAATGCACCTGTCATCATCCCGCTGATGAAGGCCTGGAAGAAGGAGGGGCTTATCCGTCACGTCGGCGTCACTCACCACGAGTCGTCGGCGCAAGACCAACTGTTGGCTATCGTTCAACGAGACGATGTCGACTTCATCCAGACGAACTATTCGATCTTCAATCGCGATGCCGAGCGACGCCTCCTTCCGACCGCGGCTGACAAGGGCATTGGCGTTCTCATTAATCTACCGCTGGAAAAGGCACGTTTGATGAAGGTTGTCGAAGGGCAGCCGCTTCCTGGCTTTGCAGCCGAGTTTGGCGCTACCAGCTGGGCGCAGTTCTTCCTGAAATGGGTTATGGCACACCCTGCCGTCACAAGCGTACTCTGCGGTACGTCAAACCCTGACCATATGAGTGACAACGTTCAGGCAATGACAGGACCGCTCCCGGACGAGCGCATGCGTGCTCGCATGGTCGCGCACATGGAAACTGTTCCCGGTTTCGGCTCAATCGGCACGATGCCGTGGTATCCCGGTAAGGAGACCATGTACTCTGGCCTGATCCGCGAAGCGCAGGCGAATGCTGCGCAGCGTCTGCGGTGAAAACGTCACAACTCACCTCTACAGACATGAGGAGATGCAGTCATGCCCTCTACCAGACGCTCTCTTTTGACAGCTTTCCTGTCGCTGCCTCTCCTCGACGCTTCTCGAATGATGGCGTTTGCACAGGCCGCTCCTGAGCTACCTCTGACCCCGTCATGTGGTGCGGAGGAAGACCTGACGCTCGAGCGGGAGGCTGGGCCTTTCTTCGGGCCGAACTCCCCGCTTGAACGCGACCTTTATGCCGATGCGCCCGGCGGTGAGAAAATCACTGTTGCAGGATTCGTCTTCGACAATCGATGCCGTCCGCTCGCCGGAAGCCTTGTCGAGATTTGGCATGCGGACGAAAAAGGTGACTACGACAGTGTCGGCTTCCGACTGCGCGGACACCAGTTCACAGACGGGCAGGGGCGCTGGTGGTTCAACACTATCATACCTGCACTCTATCCCGGCCGAACCCGTCATTTTCATTTCAAAGTCCAGCGACCCGGCGGGCGCATCCTCACCACACAACTTTACTTCCCAGGCGAGAGCCGAAACACCGGCGATCGGCTCTTTCATGAGGCACTTCTTCTCGACTTGAAAAAAGCGGATGATGGCCAGTTCGGGCAGTTCGATTTTGTTGTTTGAGAACAAATTCCACGACTAATCAGTCGTGAGGTAAATTATAGTGCCTGAAAACCAGAATGAAACTTCCCACGATTTAACAATAAAAGCGCCTCGAGGAACCAGTCTCGGGAATGTCGAAAGGGCCGTTGTACGCCCTAAAACCTCGGGCAGGATGAAACCTCGTGCCGAGATCAACCTGCCATGCAGTCAATTATTTCCATCTAGGGCAATCGGCGCCGTCAAGTTCTCAACAAACGCCTTATAATCAAGCTTAGTTACGACCCTGCGAGAGGATATCACGGGATCCATTGAACGCCTTCTTTTACGACCCTCGCCGGGTTGCCAGCGACCACCGCCCCGGCGGGGACATCTTTCGTAACGATCGCACCAGCAGCGACGACGGCCCCATCGCCAATTGTCACGCCCTTGAGAATAACGGCTCGCATGCCAATCCAAACGTTATTGCCGATCCTGATGGGTGCCTTGTCCGGCCGTCCCACGATCGAATGCCCGTCCCAGTCGCGAATGATTACCTGGTCGGCAATGAAAACCTCATCACCCATGTCGATTTCACAGCCACATGAGATCCAAGAATGACGATTGGCGAACCCTCTTCCAAGCGTGAGCTTGGCCCCGCTTTGCACGCCGATCGTTCCGCCGGAATGCAGGGTGAACTGACCATTCAGAATAAGCTGGCCGTTATTCCTGATCACGATCTGCGTTGGTTCAGCAATGAGCCCTTTCCATCCTTCACCAACGACGAGGGTACCGGCTCCACTTACGCTTCCGTCTACCTTGGCGCGCCCCTTTCCTCGGAGCTTGATGAATTTGGGCGCCCGGCTGCTTGATAATCGGCGCAGAACTTTATTGATCATTGGATGCTCCAATTCTGTCGGTCAAGCCAAGCCACCAGGACGTAACTGGCCAGGATGATCTTCTCGCTCGTAGAAATCTAAGTCCTGAAGCTACCAATTCTGCGCTGTAGAACTATGTCTAAACCTGTGAAAAAGTTGCCCGATCCTCCAAAAGCGCCTCACATCCAAGCGCCGCTGACGAACGTCCTCGAAAGCGATAAAATTACGAGGCAAAGGAGAGGACGTTGGCGGGCCGACGTCCTACCGATGAGCAGGATCAGGCGTTGAAGCCGGCGTCTACACTCAGGACCGCGCCGGTAATCAGACTGGCTGCAGGGCCAGCCAAAAATGCGACCGCGCTGGCGACTTCACGGGGCTCGCCAAATCGACCGAGCGATGTGAGGCTGCGCTGATAATCAGCATTCTCGCCGTTAGCAGGGTTCATTTCAGTGTCGGTTGAACCCGGGAGGACGAGATTGACGGTGATGCCTTGAGGTCCGAGTTCGCGTGAGAGCCCTCGTGTGAATGACAGAAGTGCAGACTTCGACATGGCGTAAGCCGTTACACCCGGGAAGGGCACACGCTCTGCCAGAGAGGAACCGAGAGAGATGATCCGACCGCCTGATGAGAGATGCGGGATTGCTGCCTGCGCAAAAAGTACGGGGGCGCGAACGTTGACATCAAGCATGGCCTGCAGGTCGGCGAGTGCCAGATCCGCAGTCATGCCTGCGGTCCCGACGCCTGCGCTGTTGACCAGAATATCAAGCCCTCCGAGCGTGTCGACCGTCAGGCTGACGGCGCGACGGATGGCGGTCGGGTCGGCACTATCAGCCTGAATGGCAAGCCCGCGCCGGCCTTTTCCCTCAATAGTTTGGACTACAGATGCAGCCCTCTCCGCCGCACGCTGATAGGTGAACGCGACGTCAGCGCCCTGCTCAGCAAGGGCGATCGCAATCGCAGCGCCTATCCCACGAGAGCCGCCGTTCACCAGGGCGCGTTTTCCAAGCAATTCCATGGTCTTTCCTTTTATGCAGTGATCGATGTATAAATACGTATGGCCATTGCAAACACCCGTCAACTGAATTATGCAGTGGACGATGCAAAATAATTCTCCATCGTCGAAAACTTCAGAACGGCCCCTCCGCTCGCGCGGTCGACCGCGAGAATTCGATCGCGTTGCAGCACTCGCCAAAGCGACAAGACTGTTCTGGATCAAAGGTTACGAGGCGACGTCCATCGCTGATCTGACGGAAGAGATGGGGATCGGCACCAAGAGCCTCTATGCTGCCTTCGGTTCGAAGGATGAGCTCTATGCCGAAGCGCTTGAATATTACTACACGACCTATGAAGGGCTGGTCTGGACACGCTTCCGGAAGGCGTCGACAGCCAGGGAAGCCGCTCTTGCATTTCTCGAGGATTCCGCAATCGCCATGACCGGCGGAGGTTGCGATCTGCCGCATGGGTGCATGGCGACGCTCGCATCAGTGGGGAGCGAAGGACACGCCGAACTAGCCGAACTCATGCGAGCAACTCGCGCAGGCGGTTTTGACATCCTCAAGGCCCGCTTTGACAAAGCAAAGATCGACGGTGATCTTGTTCCCACAACAGACACGACAAAGCTGGCGAGATTCGTGCAGATCGTCCAAAGCGGCATGGCGATCCGTGCGCGCGATGGAGCCGATCGAGCCGAACTGCATGCGGCGGCGGAAATGGCGTTGTCCGGCTGGGAGACTATGGCTGGTAACGTTGATCAGCGCGCGAAGGGCAGGGTCTGATCTTTCAGCCCGGACCGATTAGGATTTGATGGTTCAACTCTGCTCTCCTTATGAAGAGCGGAACGAGCTTCTGCAAACCGGCTTGGCGAACAGCCGACCGCCCGGGCGAAGGCCGTGCTGAACGCACTTGCCGACTTGTAGCCAATCGAAAAGGCGATTTCCTCCACCCTTGCCGTTCCAGACCTGAGGGCCTCCTTCGCAAGCGCCATGCGCCACCGCAAAAGATACGAGATCGGACCTATTCCGACGAGCGATTGGAATCGGGTAGCTAAAGAAGAGCGGGAAACACCGCAAAGCCTTGCCAGCGCTTCGACCGTCCAATCTTGCCCAACATTTTCGTGCATGGCCCGAATGGCTTTGGACGTAACGGGGTCGCGAAGGCCGGCGAGCATGCCCGGACTGGCGGCTCCCAGACTTTGTTCCGGAAAATCCGCGGCCGGCATCCTGAGAATTTCGACCAGCGCCAGTTCGACGAGACGGATGATGATGAATTCGCTCCCCGGTCCAGGATCGCGGCCCTCGGATTCCATCAACGTGAGCAGGTTGTGAAGCCGGCGGAGTCTAGGCGAATGCGAGGGTATCTGAACCATCGGCGGAAGAAGCCCCGTCAGGAGATCCTCGTTGGCGGTCGAGAACAGAAACTTGCCCATATGAAGTGAAATTGGTCTTTCCTGACCGAAGCCCAGCCTCAACCGTCCTTCCCGTTTTGCGGCCACCGCGGCGACGCTGTCCAACGGCTCTACGTCCCTGTTTGACGTGAGCGTGAAGGAAATCGTCGTCCGCAGCAACACGAAGTCGCCCTTCTTCAGCCAAATCGGATCGCAACCAGGTCGTATCAACTGGCACGTTCCGCCCTCGATCCAGAAAAACAGCAGGTCTCCCAGCGCCGGAAAACTCAGGCCCCAGTCACCGGCGGCGTCTACGCCTCTGCCTAACAGGGCAGCACGCGGCCGAAGCAATCGGACAAGATCAAGGAAAGGGTCCATCTTTGGGCTCTAGGTAAAGTATTCCGGGGTTTGCATTATGGAACGTGTGCAAGCGATAGCATAATTTGCCGGAAAATGAACGAGGCCGAGGCCTCCATTGCTGGAGAATTATGATGATCAAAGTCACCGTCGCCGATATCGACCGCTTCCTTGCCGAAGATGACGGCCAGCCTATCGTAATGCTGAACTTGCTTCGGTTCAAAGCCGACGGCGGAAGGCAGCGCTATCTCGATTACCTCGCCATGGCCGGCCCTATCGTCGCACGATATGGGGCGGAAATCATCTTCGCCGGTGACGGCGCAACTGCACTCTGCGCCGAGCCCGACCAAGCCTGGGACGCGGTTGCGCTGGTGCGTTACCCGAAACGCGCAACCTTCGTCGAGATGATCGCCGACCCTGCATACTCGGCTGCCGATCCAATCCGGATGTCAGCGCTGGAAGAAGCAGTGTTGCAACCCATCAATCTCATGCGGCTCTGAGAACGGGCATTGGCTGCCCTTCCATTGTTCGAACGCATTGTCTGTGTAGGGTGACTACAACAGATCTTCGATGCGAATTGGCAGATGCCGGACCCGTCTGCCGGTTGCGTTGTAGACAGCGTTGACCACGGCTGCGGCCGCTCCGACCATGGCGACCTCGCCAAGGCCTTTGACGCCCGACACGTTGAGCTTGAAGTCTGGTCGATCGATGAAGTCGACATCGATGGCGCCGATGTCGGCGCTGACGGGCACGATATACTCTGCAAGATCGTTATTAAGCACGCCGCCGAAGCGGGGATCTGTTTCACCCGCCTCCCGAAGTGCTGCACCAATACCCCAGACGACACCGCCCCTAACCTGGCTTTCCGCCGTTCGCCGGTTCATGACCCGGCCGCAGTCGGCAACGCTAACAACGCGCTTGACGCGTACACGCCCGGTCGACGATTCCACGTGCACCTCAGCAAAATGCGCAATCCAGCTGAAAGCCATAAACTCCGGATACTCCGGTCCCGTGGTGGAAGGAATGCCTCTGCGTAATTGTTCGATCACCTGTGCGTCCTTGCCGAGCGGGATCGTGTTGACCGTGACTTCCAAAAAGGGGCGGCGGGTCCGGGCAAGCTGGACATGGACCGGCTCACCCGACAGTGCGCTACCGGTGAGAAGGCTCAGCTCTTCGCGCAGTTTCAGGGCAGCGCTTCGGGCTGCCGGGGCGGTACTTCCCGTTCCCCACGAGCCTGCGGTTATATGCTGCGGCGCATGTCCCGTATCGCCGATGCGGATATCGAGCTTTGTTGGGTCCACCCCGAGAAGTTCTATAAGCTCCGCGGCGATGACGCTACGGATGCCCTGCCCCATTTCGTGCCCAGATGTCGCGATCTCGCATCGTCCGCTCGAAGAAAGCCGAAGTGTCGTGACGGCCGCCGTCATCGATCCTTTGTAGCTTCCACAGGCAACACCGAACCCGATCCGATCACCATTCTCTGCCACTAAAGTGCCTGCTTCACGGGCTCGTCGGCCCCAGTCGATCAATTCTGCCCCGCGTTTCAGACAGTCCACAAGATGGCGGGACGAAAAAGGTTTGCCAGTGATCAGGTCGTTTTGCGCATCATTGCGGATGCGTAGCTCGACAGGATCCATTCCGATAACCTCGGCGAGCTCGTCAATCGCGCATTCAGTAGCATAGCTTGAGGGATGCTCATGAGGGGCTCGCTGGTGGCCGGGTGTCTGGGTATCAACTCGGACGATATGGTCACTGCCCTGCCAGGCGCCATATCCGTACATGCGCGGTGGATTGGCGCCGTGCTCGCACCCAAATCCGTCATAGCGGCTGTTCTGCTGCACAGTTTCGTAAAGCCCGGCCAGCAGACGCCCTTGTTCGTCTGCCCCAAGCCGGACCCGGTGACGGCTACGGGGCCGATAAGATGCCGTATGGAACAAGTGAGCGCGGGGCATTACAAGCTTCACAGGACGGCCAAGCAAGGAAGCGGCACTTGCGACGAGCACACTCTGCTCTTGAATGCCGTTCTTCTGTCCGAAGCCTCCTCCCGTGTAGGGGCTCACACCACGCAGGCGCGTTGGTTCAAGTCCCATCATCCCCGCCAAGCCGCCGGCAAATGCCGCAGCAGCCTGGGTTCCTTCATAAATCCGGAGTTGACCTTCCTCGAATGCAGCGGTTGTCGAAATGAGTTCAATGGGATTGTGATGCTGTTGGGGATGCAGATACTCGACATCGACGCGATGATTGGCGGATGCGAAAGCTGCCTGCGCATCACCGGAAGACAGCTGACTTTCGGGCTCTGGCTCGCGGGCCGCCCGGTCGTCTTCCATCGCCACACTGAACGCCTCTTCGGCGTAAAGCACCTTGACGGCTTCCGCACCCTCGATTGCCGCTTCAAGCGTCTCGGCGACGACAAGGGCGACCGGCTCTCCGCGATGGCGGACAACCGGACTTGTCATCGGCTGATAACCTTTACCAGATCGGCCATAGGCGCCGCGTGTCGCCGGTGTGGTCTTGATCTGCGAGAAATCTTCATGCGTGAAAACGCGAACGACGCCACGAACATTCGTCGCGGCAGTCACGTCGATCGCCTCAATACGCCCCTTGGCGATTGTCGCCGGAACCGTCATCGCATGGAGCAGGCCGGCGATCGGCTGGTCTGCCGCATATAATGCTCGTCCCAGCACCTTTTCATGAGCGTCGACCCGAGGGCGGTCAGCGTTCCGTTCCTGCGTCATTGAACCTTCCTTCCCGCGATTATGATGGCGTCTGCAAGGGTGCGAGCGCCAAGTTCAATCTTGAATGCATTGTGCTTTCCGGCCGACGCGTTCGCAAAGGCCGCCCTGCCGGCAGCCAATGCAATCTCCCTGTCGATCGTTCGGCCGTTCAAAAGCGCCTCCGCCTCGCGTGCACGCCAAGGCCTTGTGGCGACGCCGCCAAGGGCAATACGCGCCCCGCGCACGTGATCCCCTTCCATCGCGAGCGCCACCGCGGCCGATGCCAAGGCGAAAGCGTAAGATTCTCTGTCGCGCACTTTAAGGTAAGTCGAGTTTTCTCCCGCCTCTGTCTTGGGCACCGAAATACCGGTCACGATCTCGCCGGCTTCAATTGCAAATTCGAGATGAGGTGTGTTTCCAGGCAGCCGGTAAAACTCTGCGATGGGGACCGAGCGTGTACCTGTAGGGCCTGCAATCTCGATTATTGCATCCATCGCCGTCAGCGCGACCGGCCAGTCGCCCGGTGAGACGGCCGTGCAAGCGTCACTGATGCCGAGAACGGCCTGACCGCGATCAAGCCCGCCGACTGCAGCGCATCCGGAACCCGGCTCCCGCTTGTTGCAGGGATAGGCGCCGATTGCGCTGTTCCGGAAATAGGGACAGCGGGTCCGCTGCAGCAGGTTACCGCCGACGGTCGCCATGTTACGAAGCTGCTGAGAGGCGGCTTTCGAGAGGCTTTCGGCCAATACCGGGTAGTCGCGACGGACGACTTCGTTTTCGGCAACGTCCGCCATAAGCGCTCCAGCGCCGAAGAACAGGACGTCGCCACCTGTATCAATCCGATCGGCCCCCTCAATGGATGCGATGTCGATGAGATGCGCGGGACGTTCGACACCAAGCTTCATAAGGTCGTAGAGAGTGGTACCGCCGGCGATATAGCGCGCACCGTCGCCAGCCGCCGCAAATGCTTCGGTCGCTTCGTGAACAGTACTGGCTCGGACATAGGATAATGATCTCATGGCTCAGCTCCGCGCCATCAGGGGGGCCGCCTGCTCGATCGCCGCAACGATGCCGACATAGGCACCGCAACGACAGATGTTGCCGCTCATATACTCCCTGATCTGATCAGGTGTCGACACATGGCCCTCCTTGACGCAGGCGATTGCCGCCATGATCTGGCCCGGCGTACAGTAACCGCATTGTAGGGCGTCCTGGTCGATGAAGGCTTGCTGCATGGGATGCAGAGCGTCCGCGCTGCCGATACCTTCGATGGTTGTGACCTCACGGCCGTCAACCTTGGCAGCAACGGTCAGGCAGGAGGCGACCCTGCGCCCGTCAACGTGCACCGTGCAGGCGCCGCACTGACCGTGATCGCATCCTTTCTTGGCTCCAGCCAGGCCTAGGCGCTCGCGCAGCATGTCCAGCAACGATGCCCGTGCATCAATTTCTAGCACACGCGGTTGGCCATTGATCTGAACGCTGACCTGAACTGTCGTACCGTTCTCTGGCGTGGGCTGCGAGCCCAAGGCTTGTGCCTGTGCGGCCCCTGGTAGCATTCCAGACACTGAAACGATCGTTCCAGCCTCTAAAACCTGTCGCCGGGTGACTTCGAGAAACTTCCTGTCATGCGGGTCTGGCATCTGGATTCGTCTCCTGTTGGATTGCAACAATACTAAGCGCCACCCGCTTCGGCGTGACGCTCCGAAATCGCATCTCTTTCAACGTAAGTCAGACATGCCGGAAGGATTAGCCGGGAAATTCAGCGCGGACTGATTAGCCTCGCTTTGCAATCGAAAAACCAGCATTCATGTTTCTGTTCAGGAATGGCAGGCGGTGAGTTTGCATTCCAGACAAGGCGAGGATCGCGTTCGCGATAGCTGGCGCAATCGGCGGCACTCCCGGCTCACCCATTCCAGTCGGCTTGTTGCCAGACGCGACGATATAGGTTTCGACAGCGGGCATCTCGTTCATCCGCAAAACCGGGTATCGGTCAAAATTCGTCTCTTGCACGACGCCCTCCTTGAGCGTGATCGCGCCGTACAGGGCGGCGGACAGACCAAAACCTATACCTCCTTCCATCTGTGCGGCGATCTGATCGGGCGCAACCGCGATGCCGCAATCGACAACGGCAACCACGCGACGTACAATCGGCCGGTCGTCGAGCAACCGAACTTCTGCGACCTGACCGACGATCGTTCCAAACGCTTGATGAATGGCCATGCCCCGGGCCCAGCCCGCTTCGAGCGGGGTATCCCAACCTGCCTTGTCGCAGAGCTCCTCAAGTACCGCCAGCCGACGTGTGTCGCCGGCATTCTGATATAGGAAGCGGCGGTAGGATGCCGGATCCTGGCCCGCCCGGCGCGCCAGCTGATCCACGATGTGCTCCATCACCATGGCGGTGTGCGAATTGCCGACCGAGCGCCAAAACCCGACAGTGACTGGAAACGATGGCGTGAAAATCTTGCCATCGACAGTAGCCGCTGTGGAAAGATTGGGCGAGTCCGCGATGCCCTCGGTCGCCGTAAAATTAGGTGCAAGAGGAAGCAAGTTCTGGCAAACCGAATGGAAGCGCCAACGCTCCGGGAAACCGTCCGATCCAACCTGGACCCATACCCGGTGATGCGACATCGGTCGGAAGTAGCCCAACCTCATGTCATCCTCGCGGGTCCAGATCAGCTTGACCGGACGGCCCTCGACGCGCTTGGCGATCCGCACACACTCGACGACATAGTCAGAGCTCATTCCACCGCGACGGCCGAAGGAACCGCCGGCAGGGATCACCTCAATGTCAACCCGACCAGGAACGGTCCGAGCAGTAAGTGCTGCCTGAACCTGATCGACTGTTACCAGGTGGGCGCCTGACGTGATCGCAACGTCCCAGCCGTCGACCTTGGTGACGCAATTGAGTGTCTCCATCGGTGCATGTGCCAGATAGGGAAAGTCGAACGAGAACTCGACAACGTCGCCATCGAATGGCGCCTCCGGCGATTGACCCGTCGACTGAAAACTTCCGGGCTCGACATCGGTGCGACCGGCTGCGATCTCCCGAAAATAGGCGGCAAGATCAGGAGACGATCGCATCTCAGCTTGGCTATCGTCCCATTCGATACGGAGCGCGTCGCGGCCCCGCTTGGCGGCAAAGGTCGTCTCGGCGAGTACGGCGACACCCGTCTCGATCGCGAAGACGTGGCTGACGCCTTTGATCTTCAGTGCATCCGATGCATCGAACCGCAACAGTTTTCCACCAAAGCGGGGACTATGAGCGACCATCGCAACGAGCAGGTCCGGACGCTGGATATCCTGCGTGTACATCTGGGCCCCGGTGCTCTTTGGAAGACTGTCCTTTCGCCGAACGCGCTCGGTGCCGATCAGCAGGTAGTCCTGCCGGCGTTTCAGTATCGGCGTTTGGGGCGGGATCTGGCGGGACGCATCGGAAAGGAGATCAACGAAGCTCGCCGTTCGACTGGAACCAGGATGGGACAGGACACCGTCGCGGACGACGATGTCACCGCTTTGCACGCCCCAGCGAGCCGCTGCGGCCTGGACGAACATGGAGCGCGCCGCGGCTCCCGCATTACGCATGAGATCCCAGTTCGAGGCGATCGAATTCGAACCGGCTGTCATCTGCACACCGTATGCGCGGACGTTGCTGCGCGCATCGATGACACGCACTTTATCCCAATCCGCGTCGAGCTCTTCCGCGACGATCGCGGCAAGCCCAGCGTGGATGCCTTGGCCGAGTTCCTGCTGCTTATTGACAATCGTTACCCAGCCGTCATCGGTGATCCGGATAAATGGTCCAAAGGCACTTGGCTCCGGGTCACCGCCGCCGCCTTGAAGGATCGCGCCGACCGCCTGCATCGGGTTGGCTGCGGCATACCCCACGACGAGCGCACCACCGACAAGAGATCCACCGAGGATCAAGCGTCGACGTGTCATCTGAAATCGAGGCTTTTGGTCAGGGGAGTCGGTCATAGGCATTCTCCAGTTGCCATCTTGCATTCACTTGATTCCACTCATTCCGGGCACGCCGCGCCTGTATCGAGCCAGGCTTTGATCAGCGACCCGAAGGCTTCCTGAGTGCCGGGTGCGGGCTTGCGGTCTGCTCCAGGGCGCCAGGCCCAGCCAACCAGTTCGTCCTGCGCCATGTGGTGGAGCAATTCCTCACGCGTCATATGCGACCGTGCCGGATCTAACAGTTGCCTGCAGATGTTGCCGAGCGTCTGGCCCTGCCAGGCCATCTCGATCGGCGCGAGCCTCCACTTGGGATTTCCGGGGACGCCGGACGCCTCGAAATTTTCGGCTTGGTGGCAAGTCGAGCAGCGAAGCGTCGGTGCGCCACCGCCGTCGGTGCCACGGGTCACCCAAGGCGTATGCGGGCGCATTGCCTCGGTCTGGGTGGGACGATCCGTGCGCGGGTGACAGTTCATGCAGCGTGGATGCTCAATCACACGGCCGGCTTCCTCGAACAGCGCGACAGAACGCGCGGTTTGATCGGTAATCTCGTCAAACTCCGACACTTGCCGCAGACGATCGAGTTCGAACGGCTGCGGTCTGGCCTCGATTGTTTGGGTTTGTGGCATGGTGCGCGGATAAAGGGCGTAGACGAGGCTTCCGGCAGCCGCGAGAACAATCCCTCCGAATACGGTAGCAATCGCGAGCTTTAGCCGGCGACGCCATCGTGCCTTTGTGGCGGTTCGTTTCATGTCGGCGCACCGAGCTTTGCCGCCGCATCGTGGATGGCTGCACGAATTCGAGCGTAGGTGGCGCAGCGACAGAGGTTACCGTTCATCGCAATATCAATGTCCTCATCCGTCGGGTGCTTGTTCACTCGCAGCAGCGCAACCGCGCTCATGATCTGACCGGATTGGCAAAAACCACATTGCGGTACATCGCGCTCGACCCAGGCATCACGAAGAGCTGCTGCTTCAACGCCGTTCACGCCTTCGATCGTGGAGATCTGTGCCGAGGCAGCCGATCGTAATGGGATTGAACAGGATCGAGCCGGCATCCCGTCTAGATGGACGGTGCAGGCGCCGCACTGAGCGGCGCCACAACCGTATTTGGTGCCCGTTAGCAACAGGCTATCGCGAAGCACCCACAGGAGCGGGGTTTCGCCATCTTCGTCAACATCATGTGTCCGGCCATTGACCGAAAGCGTATAAGACATGGACTCGATCCCTTTTACAGCCGTTAGCTTAAGATCGAGCGACCGCGGTCGGATATGCCCGATCTGACAAAAAACGTGCCCAATCCTCGCGGCGTTTATTGGCCTAGACCGCTAGGGGCCCAGGCACCCAAATATCGGCCGCCGAAACCAGTAAGCGAAGCCGACGAAAGCCCATGTCGACGGCCATGAGGGCGGCTGGTATAGGCCGCGTAGTGCATCGCTTCACCGATAAACGTCCCGCCGGCTGTGGTTCCGCCGAACATGCCAACGGCGGTAACAACGCCGCTCATCGAGCTGACTGCCACGGGCAATCCCGCACTCAGCGTTCGGCCTGACTGTAAAAACCGCGATCGTCCTTGGTGAAGGCCGTTATTGTGTGCGATACAGGACGATGGTCCGTCCAAGGAGCGGCGTACCCGAATAACCTCGCAGTTCGAGCGCACCGTCGCGTATTGATGCACGCCCCGAATAGGTGCGCCCTGACGATCCATCGTAGAATTTTCCGTCTTCCCACCGGCGATCTCGTGCATCCCATTTCAGGTCAGTCAGAAAGGTAAGGCCCTCCAGTGACCGGCTCCTAAGTTTGGGGTCAGGATTGTGCACGTCTTTCTTGAAAGTCCTACCGTCCGCTTCCATAAGCCGATCGCCATAAATGACCCGCGCCGCATAGCTTCCGCCGGCGTCGAATACTTCGAACTTGAAATTGCGCTCCTCTGTTTCCCACACGCCCTCGATTTCGTTTGGTGACGAGGCTTGAGCGAGAGCCGGTGTGATCTGTAATCCGGTCACTGCTGCCGTAACCATGATTGCCAGTGAGAACTTCTTGAGACGGGATTTCATCATATCACTTCCTTTCCCTCATGGAGAAAAGTTACGGTGAAGTATTGCGCAGTAGAATGTCTAAAGTTTCAAATTATTTGCCCGATCCTACAAGGCGAGTGCTCTGAGAGCATCGCTAGGTTTAGATGAATTTTCCGGTATCGCCGGCCAGACGTACAGGGCCACGGAACCGCGCAAATCCGGACCGTTCTTGGCCGTCTTCGGCGACCGGTCGCGAAACCAGAACGTGACTGCGACAACGGCGGTGTGTGGGCGGATGGCGTCATCGAGAAATATCGATAATTTTGGCATAGCGCTTGGCATGAGGTAGCACGTCACCGCATCTGCGTCTGCCAGGTCGTAAGCGTAGAAGTTTTTTCTTGTCACCGAGACATTGGGAAGGTGCCCGGTGCGGGCCCAGGCCACGAAGCACGGGAAGGGGGAGATTTCCACCCCTTTGATATGAGCACCGGGAAAGGCCTTGCCGAGCGTGATCAGAAGCGACCCCCAACCACATCCAAGATCGTAAATAACGGGAGAGCCAGAAAGGTTAGCATCCCGCAACAGAACGACGACGTCGGCTGCTTCCGCGTCTGCAAGCGGCCATGACGGTACTTTTGTCAGCGCGTGGAAGAACAACAGAGAACGCTTGATGCAGTTGCTGCTCTCAAAAAAATTGCGCTTACCCAAGCGGAGAGGGGACAGAATTGAGCTGCGACGGAGTGTCAGAAGTCCGACAGCCTTAAGCAGACCAAATCATCAGTTCGAGTGGAACGCATACCCACTAAAGCAGATCTGTCTTTCCATCGGATAACAGATGTCGACGGGTCCCTTCGAGCGCCGTCCGCGGTTTTCGCCGGCTGATCCGGTAGACAGCCGCGGGTGGAATATTGGCGAGGGTCCAGCCGATATGCGTCGCCTTAAGGCCCAGACGGTCGAGCAACGGTCTGGCAATCGGGCATTTCGGGCCGTAGGTGAATTGGTAGAATGCTCCACCGTGGCGAAGATGCGAGAACGCACCCTCCAAGATGGCATGCACTTTGCGCAACGGCATCGATAGAAGAGGAAGGCCACTGACGACAGCACCCACAGGCGCCGAGGTATGAAGCAATAATTTGCGCAAATGAGCTGCATCCATCTGGACAGTTTTTGCCGCTGGAAAGCGGTCGCTGAGTTGGTTTGCAAACTCCGCACCATATTCGACCAGAACGAGATTTTCTTCAGAAACACCGCGATGCAGCAAGGCCTCTGTGAAGACCCCCGTACCCGGACCCAATTCAATCACAGTGCCCGTCTCCGCAGAGATTTCGGTCGTCATAAGAGAAGAAAGCGCACGCCCGGATGGCGTGACGGAGGCGACCCGAAGGGGAGCCGAGAGCCACGCCCGAAAAAACAGGAGCGCATCAGCAGTTCTGTCGGTCATCACTTGCTTACTCCAAGATCTGAGCGCATTGAATATCGCCACTGAAGCCGCCACACCAAGGCGATGAGGAGTTCCGCGCTGACGAGCAGGATCAGTATTTTCAGCGCGAGTGCGGACGAATTGATGCCGGGGATAGCGATCACGGCCAGATACCCGGCGGTGATGAACAGCCCATTCCACAGGACGATGCCGATCGATACGCCAGCGACAAATCGCAGCGCACTCGTGCCTAACAGCCCCGCCGCCACAGGCGAGACCAACCGTACGGTGGGAATGAGCTGCGACAGGATCGTGAGCGCGCGTTCTCGCGCGCGCAGCGACGACATCGTCCAATCGATACGGGGTTGCGATAGTCCTATCCATCTGCCGACAAAGTAGAGAAGCGCCGTAGTCCGCTTTTTTCCGACTCCTCGCGCAAGAAGATAGAGGCCGAAAGCTCCGATCGAGCTTCCAATCGTCGTGCCGACAACGGCAGTGTGGAGCGACCAGACGTCATCGTCGGCCGCAACACCTATGGTGACGAGAACCCCATACGAGGGCAGGGCAGGCAAGAAACGCTCCGCAAACCCGATCGCGAAGAGACCAAAGATGCCATATATGGCGATCCATTCGACAAGATATCCGAGCGGGTCCATTCTCAGCCCTCCCGCGCAATCGTTGTCGCGCGCGAGCTTGAGATATCCAAGGTTGGTGCCTGCGCGTTGAACGAGATCCCGGTCAGTTTCTCAGAAATTTCCCACAGCCTGTGTGCCACGTGCTTTTCCAACGCCTGTCGTGGGATCTGCGCTTCCGTTGGGTACCCGCGGGTTTCGCCGAGTCTATCTGGTCCGTAATAGCCGCCGCCGTGAGCGTTCGGAGATGTAGCCGCAAACAAAGTCGGCAACGCGCCTTGCGCGACGGGCTGAAACAAGAACCACAAGAACGTCCTGAGGAGGCCCTGAGCACTGCGGCGCCCAGGGGCATTGTGAAGCAGATCGGTGCGCGACACGCCTGGATGGGCAGCGATACTAGTAATTCCCCAGCCCGCTTTTTCACTCCGCCGCTGCAGTTCGAAAGCAAACATCAGGCAAGCCAGCTTCGACTGGGTGTAGACAGGCATCGGCTTATAGTGCCGTTCCGCTTGTAGATCGTCCAAGTTGATTGCCGCGCTTGCGCTTTTTACCGCAATACTGGAAATCGTCACGACGCGTGGGTCTTGTGCCTGCATTAGCAGCGGCAACAGGTGGCCCGTCAGGGCGAAATGGCCAAGGTAGTTGGTGCCGAACTGTAGTTCGAAACCGTCCTTGGTCGTCTCGCGCGTCGGCGGCGTCATAACACCGGCATTGTTGATTAGAACGTCGATATGATGGCGCGTTTCCTTCAGTCTTTTCGCCAGTGCTTCGATCGATCCGAGGCTTGCAAGGTCGACGATTTCCAGCGCGACGGATGCCTTTGGCGCCCTTTCCTTAATGCGTCGGACGGCTTCGGCACCCTTTGCCGGATTGCGGCCTGCGATGATCACGTCAGCGCCGGCTCGGCCCAGCGCAGCGGCATCTTCGAAGCCCAGACCACCGGTTCCGGTGATCAAGATCGTCCGGCCCTTTTGAGGGGGCATATCGTCAAGTGTCCACGATTTCGACATCGTCAGTTCCTCTGTTTTCTACGGGGCAAGATCGTCCGCCGAAGACGCAATGTTCAGGGCGCGTCTCCGGCGGACAGAGGTTCGCCTTGGGGGAAGCGACCTCTCGAGGATCCGGAAGGGACGGTTCCGGATTCGAACCTATGCATTGCTGTTGATCAGTTCACTGACCGGCGGCTTTGCCGGGACCTCGCGCGTTCGCTGCATCCACGCCGGATATTCTGGCGCGATCTTACTGACAGCATCCAGATCGGACAGCTCATCCGTGCTGAGCGTAATTTCCGAAGCGCCAACGCTGTCGTCGAGCTGTGCGACCGTCTTCGCACCGACGATAACGCTTGCCACGTGCTGCTGATGCAGCAGCCATGCCAGCGCAATCCTCGCGACGGTGACACCTTTGTGGGTGCCGATGCGTTCCATGACGTCGATCACGTCATAAGCTCGATCCATAACGACGGGCGGAAAATCGAAGGTGGTCCGGCGGCTGCCTTCCTCGCCCTGCCTGTGGCGGCCGAACTTGCCGCTGAGCAGCCCGCCTGCGAGCGGGCTCCAAACCAGAAGACCGAGTTTCTCTGCGTTGATCAGGGGGACGATTTCCCGCTCGATATCGCGGCCGGCCAGCGTGTAGTAGTTCTGGGAAGTCGCTATCTTCGCGAAACGAAGGCGTTCGCTGTGGCCCAGCGCCCTCGCCATCTGCCAGGCAGACCAGTTTGACACGCCGACATAACGAATGAGGCCCTGTTGGACGAGCGTATCCAATGCCGCCAGACTCTCCTCGATCGGCGTCACAGTATCGATGTTGTGGAGTTGGTAGAGATCGATGTGATCGACCTGTAGCCGTTTCAGACTGGCTTTGACGCTATCGAAGATGTGAGCGCGGGAATTGCCGGCGTCATTCGGGCCTTGGCCCATAGGCCCGCAGACTTTGGTGGCGATAACCACATCTTCTCGCCGTACACCGAGGTTTTTCAGCGACTTTCCGATCATCTCTTCTGATGTGCCGCTCGAATAGATGTCGGCGGTATCGATGAAGTTGATCCCATGATCGAGTGCGCGGGCGATCAGAGCCTGAGCGTCGTTTTGCTGGACGTTGCCCATGTTGGCCCAGACCCCTTTACCGCCGAACGTCATCGTGCCCAGGCAGATTTCCGAGACGAAGAGGCCGGTATTTCCGAGTGTGTTGTATTTCACGATGAGAACATCCTCTAAAGAAGTCGGGTCTCGCGGACCCTTGACGCGCAGCGGCGTCGATCAGGCGATGCCGCCATTTGCGAAGACGTTTTGACCATTGATCCAAGCCCCGTCTTGCGAGCAGAGGAGGCCTATGACATTGGCGATATCTTCCGGCTGGCCCAACCGACGAAGCGGGGTCGCTTCCGGTATGCCGCGAAGTGCCTCTTCCCCATGCTGGCGCAAGAGCTGAGTGTCGACGGCACCTGGCGATATCGCGTTCACCGAGATGTTGCGACCGCCCAGCTCCTTGGCGAGAACGTTTGAATATATCTCCTGCGCCGCCTTGGTCGCAGCGTAGGCTGCCGTAGCGGGAGGACTCATTTTGATAATACTGGAGCTCAGGCTGATGATCCGGCCGCCATCGCGAACGCGTCGTGACGCCTCGCGCAACACGTTGAAGCTCCCCTTCATATTGGTGGCCATCATTCGATCAAATGCCTCGTCGGTCATTTGAGCGAAGGGGCCGACGTTCATGATCCCTGCATTGTTGACCACCACGTCGACGCCGCCAAAGGCTTGGTCGTGCGCGTCGAACAGGGCCCTGACCGCGACCGGATCGGCGACGTCGCCCTGACGCAGGATTGCGCGGCCGCCGGTTGCCTCGATGTCGCGAACGATCTGCTCGGCCAACGCGCGATTGGTTAGGTAGTTGACCGTCACGGCAAACCCGTCCCGCCCCAACCGCAGGGCTGTCGCGGCGCCAATGCCACGAGAGGACCCGGTGACGATCGCGCCACGTGTTTTTCCAGATTGAGTGTCCTCGGCGGATGTTTGGGCCAATGTGACGCCGGTCATGGCCAGAGCTGAAGGGGCAGCGGCTGCAAGAGCCAGGAACTTGCGGCGGGAGTTATCAGTCAAAGTATCGGCTCCTTGTGAAGATTGAAAGCTGCGAATGTGTTTCTTAGGCTGGGTCCCTACTCAGTTCTGGCGGAGAAACGCACCGACACGTCGGTTTGCGACGAGAAGGGCAATGCCCGACAAAACGCTTGCCAAAGGTACGATCAACAGACCCAGGGCGAGGCCGTTTGCAATGTTGGCCGTGTTTGCGGCGTCACTGACCATGCCGACGAACAAGGGTCCAAGTGCCGGTCCGACGAGACCACTTCCGATCATTACCAGACTTGATGCCTGGGCCTGCCGGCCCGGTCCAGCGACGAGGTGGGCGGCACCGAAGCCCCATGGCAACATGAATGAGAACGACAGCATTCCCGGCACGAACAGTGCAATCGACATCCAGCCCACTGGAGCAAACAGCGCAGACGTCGTTGTCACACTGGCGATGAGGAAGAGGATTGCCGGTGGCCCAAGGACCTTGCCGGTTCCCGAGCGGACGGCATGATCGAACCATCGTCCGCCGCCTAAGGTCCCGATAATCCCCATCAATCCCTGCAGCATCCCAAAGGTCATTCCGACCTCGGTGGCGGTGAACCCATAAGTGCGGATCAGAAAGGGGATGGAAAATGCGTAGAAAGGCGCACCGGCAAAGCCGAGGAAGATCGTGCCGAGAAACAGCCAGCGGAAAGCGGGAGACGACAGCAGGTCAAGGCTTGTCCGCAGAAAAGGTTCGTCGTGGCTGCTCACATGCTGTAGGCGCGGTGTTGGACCCATAACAAGGATTGTTAGCAGGCCGATCACGATGCCGATCGCGCCTGCACCCATCAACACGACACGCCAGCCGAAGATATCCGCGATCGCGCCGCCTGCCGCAAACCCGACCATCGTGCCGAGGGGAATGCCCATTGCGAAAAGTCCAATTGCAAGACCGCGCCGCTCGGGGCTGATTTTGCGGGCGATCAGGGCGTGGCCCGCCGGGACGGCACCTGCCTCCCCGAATGCGACGCCGAAACGTGTAAGGGCCAGGAACATGAAACTGGCAGCAAAACCGCCGAGCGTCGTCATGACGCTCCAGATCAGGACACAGGACACCAACACGAGCCGCGGCGATCCGCGATCCGCAGCACGGGCAAGCGGCAAGGAAAGAAGTGCGTAGCAGACCGCAAACGCGAGGCCCGTGAGCAGGCCCATCTGGGTGTCGGTCAGCGACAGATCCGCCTTGATCTTTTCCGCCAGAATGAAGGGCAGTATTCGATCGATCTGCGAGAAAGCATTGATCAGCAGAAGCACGGTGCATATGGCGGCCATACGCAGGCCTTTTACGTACGTGTCGCTGGACGTAGCAGTCGGCGCTCGTGTCGTTGACGGGTCTATTGACCGGGCGGCGAATTCTGTCATCTTGAGGTCACTCCTCGCTTGGTTGCACCCTTAAGCTAGATGGAGTTTCCAATGACCAGAATGCCCGAACCTTCAAGAAACTTGCCTATTCCTGCGAAAGAGACGATGATGCTGGCGAGGAGTCACATATTGCCGTGGCCCCTGAGACAACCGGAGCCACGCTTGAATACGCCATTGCTCTCTGCCGTCACCGCCTACATTGAGGACCAGGGTGGTGGCCAAGGCCTGTTCCCGACAGCCATAGAAGGCTTCAACATCGTCCGCTCGTACCAGTCGATGATGCCGATGAGAAACATCTATCGGCCATCTCTCTGCGTCGTGGTGGAGGGTGGCAAGGAATTGCAATTTGGTGACGAACATCTCGAGTACCGCACAATGGAGTGCCTGGTCGTCAGTGTCGGGGTTCCAGCCACTGGCCGTATCGTCGAAGCAAGTGAGGATACGCCCTATGTCGGCGTGATGATTGACTTTGATGTGGCAACGGTCAGGGAAGTCCTTGAGCAATTAGAAACGCTCCCACCGCAATCGGACGTATCAGGTCCATGCGCCTTCGTTGCAAAGGTCGATCAGCCCTTGGCTGACTGCATCCTTCGCCTCGTGCGGCTCCTGGCGACGCCGAAAGCAATTCCTGTGTTGGCGCCTTCGATTGTCCGGGAGATTTGCTATTGGTTGCTGAGCGGGCCACATGGCGGCGAAATCTGCAAGTTGGCCATGCCAGAGTCGAACATTGAGCGCGTCGTCAGAGCGGTATCAGTCCTGCATACGAATTTTGCAGAGACACTGCGGGTGGAAGAACTGGCTGATATCGCACGGATGAGCCCGTCGTCGTTTCACCAACATTTCAAGGCGCTGACGTCGATGACACCGCTTCAATTTCAAAAACAGCTTCGCTTGCTGGAAGCACGCCGACTTATGGCAACACAAGCTGCGAATGTCACGGAGGCCGCCTACAAGGTCGGGTACGAGAGTGCATCCCAATTCAGTCGAGAATATTCAAGAACCTTTGGTGTAGCACCTAAGCAGGATGCTTTAAACCAGCAGCGCCTCCACAACGAGTACGCCAGCCGCACCGTTCGATCCGCGTGAGCCGAATTGCAGCTTAAGTGAAGGCAAAACGAGCCCAGCGTGAACCGCTGAAATCTGGTTGTCAGTTACGAAGATCCCGCGACTGGCAACCAGGCGCTCTAGGCTCGTTTATTCGGGTGCGCAGATCACATTCTCGCGTTTCCCTGCGGTCGAGCATGTGCACTTCGACACAACCGCCAAAGATCTTGTGGTGTCCGGGAAAGCGAGAAGGCCCTGCGGAAAAGGGCTCAGGGTAATTAGGCAGTCGGCGTTTACAATTTTTCTTATGCAATATTGCGCCGACAATGATCTGCCTCACCCCGGGGATCGTTTTGCTTGAGTCTTCTCTGCTTTTTTACCGCGAGCCCGACAGTGCAAAGGACGATCTCAGCGACACTAATCTAAATGGGACCTTTTACAGATGCCTTCTCGGCCTCGACAGGGACTGACAAGCCATCATCGTTTAGAACATAGGTCGCCGTCCGACGTCGAACTCGGCAATCGGGTCATTCATTTCTCCGGAATGGCTGACGAAGGCCGCTTCGGCCTTTTTCTTCTCTAGTCGGGCCGCCGCAGGCACTGGCTCACCATGTGGTCATTGGTGGTACAGCTTATCCTCAAGATGATCATCACGATGCGATAGTTCGTAATGCGGCGAATTCAATCGTGTTCCCGCACCTTAAGGGATCATAGGAGACCTTTGGCACGCAAGCCGGCCGCGAAGGAGATAAGCGGCATAACGAGAGTTAGCGGCTTGTCCTTCAGCGGTTCGGCACCATAGGAAGCGTACCAGTTGGCGGCTTGCTCTCCTTTGGCATCGATGATCAGTAGAAGTCCCCCGCCCTCTCCTGCAAGTCGCAGGCAGCGGAGCGCTGCGGCGGCTAGGAGCCGGCCTCCCAGTCCATGCCCGGCAACCGTGCGGTGGGTAGCCAGTCGAGCAAGCCTGAAGCCCGGCACATCATGGCGGGCAAGACCGCGTGTCATTGCATCAGGCACAGTCGCATGCTCGACTGCCGAAGGCGCGATCGTATAGAACCCAAGAATACGGCCCGGCACTGCGTCGTCGATAGCACAGAAGGTCTTCGAGGCATTCTGTTCATGGCTTTGTCGGGCAAAGCGGAGCAGGAACTCCTTCATTTGGGCGTCGCCGCAATCGAAGACTGCCCGACCGTGAGACTTCGCGATCGGTTCCTCATGCCATGCAGGTAAAGTCATAGGCCGCCAGGCAGGCCGGCAATCGCCGCGCGCAGCTTGGCGTTAGGTTTAGGCGGATTTTCCAGAAGCTCAAGAATGCGAAGATGATCGCGCTTCGACACTTTCATCGTCTCGGCTTCCTCGATCACAGCCTCTGCTTCTCGCAGGGCGGATTGCGTCACGAAATCCGTCAGATCGGTATTACGAAGCGCCGCAGCGCGAACGAGTTTAGCCTTGGCCGTGGCAGGCACCCTCAAACTCATACGCTCACTGTTCTCGTTTGCTATGCTGGGCACGTCAGCCTCCATCTTTTGACGGAATATAAGCTAAAGTCTTCTCGTCATCAATCATGTGTGCCTTCAAGGCGTACAGGTCACCCGCGCGCATTTCTATACCTTCTTGG
>NZ_JAVAYA010000014.1:0-137001 GCF_041954855.1 Agrobacterium sp. LR_9 | reverse complement strand
AGCGATACGCCCTCCTCGACGGACAGGCGCTCCGGCAGAAGCTGGTCTTCGCCGAGTGGCGAAGACACCTTCAGAACACGGCTCGCCTGAACGAAATCGGAAAAAGACGGCTGGTCGTTCATGGGATACTCCTAATCAGGACCCGCGGCTGGACTGCAGGGGCCAGAACCAGATCGTTTCCGAATTGTAGTAGCAGGCCGAGGCGCATTGGGTGGCTTCGGAGCCACCCCGCACAAGATCGATATGACCGCCGCCTGTGTAGCCGGGGATATTGTTGAACGCCACGACGCCATTGCGCGCGCCGATGCCGTTGCGCGCCGTCGCGGGGGTAAAAGGCTCGGGTTCGCCAAGATAGCTCGTCCGCTTCATCAGGCTGGCAAGGCGGCGCATGTTCACCTCTATGCCCTTTCCGGCATAGGGGCCCTTCTGGATGCGGTGCGAGGCGGGCACGATGTTGATGCCCGACTTCACGAAAGCGATGCTGACGCGGATGGCGCAGGTATTGTGATAGTTCGGATTGCCGATGAAATCGTCCCAGCCGATTTCCGTGAACAGATCACGCTGGCTGAGATAGTTTGGATGCGACGGGTCGCTGCTCGGATAATTCTTATAGAGAGTGTCAAAGTTAACGCGCATGGTTCGTCCCACTAGTTACTTTTCTGCTCACAGGGAAAGGAGACCTTGAGCGCCTCCCGCACGAGAGTGGCTGCCTGTTCATCCAGTTTTTCCGCAGGAAGATCGCCGAGATAGGTGTAAATCCGGTCGGTGAGTTCATGGGGCGCCACGGCGCCCGCACCGCACCAGTCCGATCCGCTTGTCAGATCGGCCACACCGGCGATATAGGCGCTCGATTTTGCGACGGAAACCAGCCGCCGCATTTCCGGATCAGACACTTCCGGGGCAAGTTTGCCCTCGATGGCCTGCTTGAGTTCAGCACCGGAGAATATCCAAGTCCGTTCCTCGGCACCCGCCGGCGAAAGACCGGACAGAGCCAGAACAACCGGCACGGAAACAAAAAACGCATATAGGGAGCGCATGAAAAACCCGCCTCGTCCAACGTGGATGAGAAACATCACGACGTGAGCCGCAAAACTGCAATGAAAACGTTCCGGTGCCGGCAAATACCGGCACCGGGTCGCTATCAAGCGGCCTTCGTCGTCGCCAGATCGTAAGAGGCGATCATCGGAGACTGCGGCGAGTTGTTGTCGTCGAACGGCGTGTACTTCACTTCCATCTTGGTGAAGTTGAGCTTGATGGTTTCCACCGGACGGTCACCGCTGGAATCCACCGAGTAGCTCGCGATGAGCGTGTTCGTCAGCAGATACTCGATATAGGTGTTGCCCGGATTACCCGTTGTCACCAGATGGATGGTTGCGAGCTTGCCAGTGCGGCCAGCGCAGGCTTCCTGGAAAAGCTTGGTGGAAGAAGAATCGCTAACCTTGGTCAGAATGACTTCCGAAATGGTCGGTTCGGATGCTTCGCGGTTTGCAGCAGAACCGGCAGAAGTGTTCATGTTGCGCGCTACGTTCCAGTGAATGGCTTCGATGTCCATCCACTTGCGGTGTTCCTCATGCGTGGCGTCGCCCTGGATACCGTCAATCTGCAGATAAATTGGCATGCTGTAAGCTCCTGTAGCTGAAATGACCTCTTGCTTCGAGGCCGCGTTACCCTTCGTTTAATGCCGCATGCGTCGGGTAGCCCCTTCCGACGCGGCAACTTCACCCACCCCACCCTCTTCGGGCGTGGCGAATTCATCTGTTTCCCCAGCCGCTTCGGCACGAATGCCGAACCTGTTTTCACCAAAATCGACGACGATCTTGCCCACGCGTTCTCCCGCGATGACTTTTTCGAGGAAAAAGCTGGAAAGAGGCGGCAGGAGATCCTTGCCGATCATGATTTCAATGGCGCGTGCGCCAATTTCACTTGCACCGGCGCGCGCCACCAACGCGTCGCGCGCGGTATCGGAAAGGGCCAGGTCGGCGCCGTATGTTGCGAGAACGCGTTCCCTGATCTTGCCGATCTGCATATCCACGATCCTTGCGAGCTCTTCCGCACCGAGCGGCATGAAGGGCAGGATGATCGTGCGCCCGAGGAATGCGGGCTTGAACTGTCTGGTCAGTTCCGGCATCAGCAGCGCTTCCAGCGCCTCGCCTTCCGGCATCGTATCCGGATCGGCGGAAAGCGCGGCCAGCAGCTCCGAACCGGTATTGGCCGTCATGAAGATCGTGGTGTTCTTGAAATCGACATCGCGGCCTTCGCCATCGCGAAGCACGCCCTTGTCGAACACCTGATAGAAAATATCCTGGACGCCGGGATGGGCCTTGTCGATCTCATCGAGAAGGAGAACGCCGAACGGTCGGCGGCGCACCGCTTCCGTCAACACGCCGCCTTCGCCGAAACCGACATAACCGGGCGGCGAACCGAGAAGCAGCGAAACCTTGTGCTCCTCCTTAAACTCCGACATGTTGATCGTCGTCAGATGGCTGTTGCCGCCATAAAGCAGATCGGCGAGCGAAAGCGCCGTCTCGGTCTTTCCCGTTCCGGACATGCCCACGAGGAAGAACACGGCGGGCGGGCGGCGCGGATCGGACAATTCGGCACGGGCGGTGCGCATGGCATCGGCAATGCGGGTAATGGCAGCATCCTGCCCCACGACCCGCTGGCGCATGCGCGCATCCAATGTGCGCGCGCTTTCGATCTGGTCGGCCAGAAGCTTACCGAGCGGAATACCGGTCCAGCGCGATACGACGGATGCAATCGCTTCACGATCGACCACCGTCGGCACAAGTCTTTCGGCATTTGCCGGTTTGGTCTCAGCCGCAGGCCGCAGACGCGACACATTCGATGCGCCGGTTTCAACGGGTTGCTCTTCGCTGAGTTCAGCCATTTCCGCATCGTAACGGCCGCGCAGATCGTCGATCCCGCTCTCGAGCTTCTCGACTTCGTCGCGTATCGACTGGATACGGCTCTGCATCTCGTCATCCTGCGGTTCACGCAGAAGCCAGTTCAACTCATCGGTCAGAAGACGCCGCTCGCTTTCCATGGCGCGCAGCCGTTCCGGCAGGGTCTGCCGCGCCAGCGAAACGGCAGCCGCGGCCGTATCGAGAAGGCTGACGGCCTTGTCCGGCAATTGCCGCGCCGGCATGTAACGCGCCGATAATTGCACCGCCGCCACAATCGCCTCGTCACGAACCACAACGTTATGATGGCTGACGAAGCTGTCGGCGACACCACGCAACATGCGGATCGCTGTCGTCTCATCCGGCTCGCGCACATGCACGGGCTGGAAACGACGCGTCAGCGCCGCATCCTTTTCGAAATATTTCTTGTATTCGCTCCAGGTCGTGGCCGCGACGGTGCGCACTTCTCCCCGCGCGAGAGCGGGCTTGAGAATATTGGCCGCATCGCCCTGTCCGGCTGCACCACCGGCGCCGACAAGGCCATGCGCCTCGTCGATGAACAGTATGACGGGCTCGGCCGAGCGTTTTACCGCATCGATCACGCCATGAAGACGGCGCTCGAACTCGCCCTTCACGCCGGCACCGGCCTGCAGCAGCGAAATATCGAGGTTCAGCAGGCGGACGTTGCGCAATTTTTCCGGCACATTTCCGGAAGCGATTTCGAGCGCCAGCGCTTCGGCGACCGCCGTTTTGCCAACGCCGGCCTCACCCACCAGAATGGGATTGTTCTGACGACGGCGCGTAAGAATATCAACGAGTTGGCGCAATTCATCATCGCGCCCGATCACCGGATCGACCTTGCCGTTCCGGGCGTCGGCTGTCATGTCCTGGGTGTAAAGGCGCAGAAAATCGTTCTGGCCGGCGGCCGTCGCGGCACCCGCCGCCGCGGCAGGAACTTCTCTTCCGCTGCTGTCTTCAACCGAACTGCGAAGGCGTTCGAGAGCCGCGCGATCCATCGCCTTCAGCGACGGAAATGCCGAGCGGACGAAAGAGCGAAGCGAGGTTTCCTCGTCCATCGCCAGAAGCAGGTCGCAAAGCGTCACGCGGTCGCGCCCGGCCTCCAGCGACGCGAGAACCCATGCCTCACGGCCCGCCGTCAGAATGTTCTGGGAGAGTGACAAAGCCTCGCCATCACCGATAACGGCCTCTTCCAGGCTGCGGCCGATTTCGGCCTGCAATACCGGAAGTGGAATTTTTAATTCCTCGAATGTTTTCGCATAGATACCGGCATCTACAACCGCCAGCAGCCAATGCGGGATATCCACGTACCTGTGCCCCATACGCACCGCAACGGAAGCCGCTGCTTCAAGCGTGACGCGCAGGTCAGGCTCAAGCGCTTCAACGAGGCGATTGAGATCGATATGCGACATGCAATGAGCCTCCAGCCCGGGTTCATTCCACAACGTGACGTGGAATAACTATGACGATGAAACCGGGTTGTCCACCCCGAAGTTTATTTTTTATCGGGTTAGATTAGGCAGTAGACGCCACAATTTAGACACATTTTGAATAAGTCTGTCTGAGGAATAGCCTTACGTAAGGGAAGTAACTACGAAAAATCCATTACTATTTTCTGGGGATAGACTGCTCTTGAACGCGCCGCATGTTAAAAGAGATATAGAGTTTTTTGGAGATTGCGGAGAAAACATCCGCATCGATTCAAGAACGCGTGAAATATACTATAGAATTAAGGATGAAAGAAACCAGGCGCGCACAGAAGAGCGCGCCGCGTCCCCACAGGATAACTTAAAGATTTCCAGTAGCTGGGACAGTGTCAGCAATCTTGGATTGCAGATTATATATTCCGAAAGCAAGGACATAGAAATATTGGCGTGGCTTGCCGAAGCAAGCCTGCGGCTGCGCGGCTTTCCTGGATTGCGAGAAATCTATGAGCTTTGTGGCGATCTTTTTTACAACCACTGGGACTCATTGCGCTCCATCAGCGACGATAATGATGAGGAAAAATTTGCACCTTTTGCGGGATTGAACGGCATCGGCACCGAAGGAACGCTTGTGCAGCCGCTCCGGCTTGCGCCGCTGATCCCCGGAGGGAAATTTGGAGAGCACAGCCTCTGGGATTTCCAGCTGGCGCAGCGGCCAAACGAGAGCAAACGGCGCGAAGAACTGTATCGGCTGGCGTCGGAAGCAGGCGTTGCCGCCATGTCTTCCCATCTGGCCGAGGTCAACGCCTGCCTCTCCAGCTTCGACGCCATCATGGCGGTTCTTTCCGAGCGCTGCGGCCAGTCTGCGCCACCCAGTTCCAATATCCGCAACACGCTCATCGAAGCTGCTGCGGCCATCCGCACGCTGGGCGGGCGCGAGCAGGAGCCGGCACCGGTCGAGCAGGCGGCAGCCGCGGTTCCTGGAACCAACGACAACGGACAACCGGCGATACGAACAGCAGCGACGTCACCGGAAGGCATATCTTCACGCGATGAAGCGTTTGAAACTCTTCTTTCGGTTGCGCGTTACTTTCGCCGGACCGAACCGCATTCGCCGATCTCGCTCTCCATCGAAACGCTGGTTCGCAGGGGACGCATGGATTTTTCCGAACTGCTGGCGGAGCTTCTGCCCGAAGCACAGGCCCGCAATGCAGTTCTGACGGCCGCCGGGATCAAACCTGGCGGAGACAACAACGGAAAATAACGAGGCAAGGGGCGGAAACCCCGTCCCCTCACAGTCAGCCATGCCAAGGGGCATCAAGGAGGTTGAAATGGCAAGTGTACACGAAAAGCTGGAACGGGTTCGCAAGCCCCGCGTCCACATCAAATACGAAGTCGAAACCGAAGGCGCGATGGTGGTCAAGGAACTGCCCTTCGTCGTCGGCGTTCTCGGCGATTTCTCGGGCAATCCGACCCAGCCGCTGAAACCTTTCGGCGAGCGCAAGTTCGTTCAGATCGACCGCGACAATTTCGATGAGGTGATGCGCCGCATGACGCCCGGCCTCAACATTGCCGTTGCCAACACGCTGCAGAAAGACGGGACGGACATGCAGGTCAACCTGAAGTTCGAAAGCATGGACGATTTCGAACCCGGCGCCGTGGTGCAGCAGGTTCCCGCCCTCAAGGCGCTTCTGGACGCCCGCAACGAACTGCGCGACCTGCTTTCCAAGGCCGACCGTTCGGAAGATCTGGAACGGATGCTGGAAGATATTCTGCAGAACAAGACCGATCTCGCAACGCTGGTTTCCGAACTCAAGGAAAAGAACGGCGCGAGCAAATAATCGCCTGTGCGGAGGAAAACCTCCCCGAACGGCCCCGACTGCGGGGCTTCAACTGTTCAAGCGGCATTTTTTCAAAGCCGCATGTGGAAGGACTGAAACATGAGCGCTGAAAGCCTGCTGAAAAACGAAGCACAGGCAACGACCGCCGAAGATCAGGGACTGCTGTCCAAGGTGGTTGCCGCAACCCGCCAGACCGAACCGGACCGCGCGCAAAATCTTCTGCGCACGCTGACAGACCAGGCGCTGAAGGGAACGGTCAAATACGACCGCAACCTCACCGTCACCCTCAACCATGCCATTGCCGAACTGGACCGGACGATTTCCGAACAGCTCGCCGCCATCATGCAGGCGCCGGAATTCGCCAAGCTCGAAGGCACCTGGCGCGGGCTCAACTATCTCGTCAAGAATTCCGAAACGAGCGTCAACCTGAAGATCCGCGTCATGAACGCCGGCAAGCGGGAACTGGCGCGCGATCTGGAAAAGGCCGTGGAATTCGATCAGTCGCGCCTCTTCAAGGCGATCTACGAAGACGAATTCGGCACCCCCGGCGGCGAACCGCTCGGCGCGATCATCGGTGATTACGAATTCGACAATTCCTTCGATGACGTACAGCTGCTGCAGGGCGTTTCATCGATTGCGGCGGCGGCTTTCGCACCGTTCATCTCGGCGGCAAGCCCGCACATGTTCGGTTTCGAGGATTATCGCGATCTCGCCCGTCCGCGCGATCTGGAGAAGATTTTCGACACCGTGGAGTATGCCAAGTGGCGCAGCTTCCGCGAAAGCGACGATTCCCGTTTCGTCACGCTCGCTTTGCCGCGTGTTCTGGCGCGCATGCCCTATGGCCCGAAAACCAACCCGATTGACGATTTCGCCTATGACGAAACCAGGGGTGCGGTGAATGGCGATCTGCAACATGACGAATATTGCTGGATGAACGCCGCCTATGTCATGGGCACGAAGTTGACCGACGCTTTTGCAAAAAGCGGCTGGTGCACGGCTATCCGCGGTGCGGAAAATGGCGGCCGGGTGGAAAATCTGCCCATGCACGTCTTCTCCAGCGATGACGGCGATCTCGATCTGAAATGCCCGACCGAAGTGGGCATCACCGACCGCCGCGACGCGGAACTCGGCAAGCTCGGCTTCCTGCCGCTCTGCCACTACAAGAACACCGATTATGCGGTATTCTTCGGCGCCCAGACCGCACATAAGCCGAAGCTCTACGACAAGCCGGAAGCCACGGCCAACGCCGCCGTTTCAGCCCGCCTGCCCTATATCATGGCCACGTCGCGCTTCGCGCATTACCTCAAGGTGATGGGCCGCGATAAGATCGGCTCCTTCATGGAGGCGTCCGATTGCGAAGTGTGGCTCAATCGCTGGATCGCCAACTACGTCAACGCCAATGACGAAGCGGGCGAGGAAAGCCGGGCGAAATATCCGCTGCGCGACGCCAAGGTGACCGTGCAGGAAGTGCCGGGCAAACCCGGCGCCTACAATGCGGTCGCCTGGATGCGGCCCTGGTTGCAGATGGAAGAACTGACGACCTCGCTGCGCATGGTCGCCCGTATTCCGTCGAAGAACTGAGCCCGGACCGGGGTGGTCCGCCACCCCGGCCCCGTTCGTCACCCGGAGCCCGCTCATGGCGCATCAGTCCTTTCCGGATGCCCGCATTTTCGCCGACCAGCTCATCGCTCTCATCGACGATGCGCTGACCGGCCAGGTGAACGCCATTCTGCACCACCCTGATTTTCAGGCGATGGAAGCGAGATGGCGCGGTCTGGCCATGGTTGTTCGCGAGGCTGGCCGCGGCGCAGACGTCAAGGTGAAGCTGCTGAATGCCAGCTGGCGCGATCTTGCCCGCAACACGGAACGCGCCACCGACTTCGACCAGAGCCATCTTTTCGAAGTCGTCTATAATCGCGAATTCGGCATGCCGGGCGGCGAGCCGGTCGGCCTTTTGATCGGCGACTACGCCTTTTCCCCCGATGATATTCAGGGCGCCGATTCCATCACGACGCTGTCGCAGATCGGCATGGTGGCTGCGGCCGCCTTCTGCCCCTTCGTCGCGGCGGCAGCACCTTCCGCCGTCGGCCTGCAGGACTTCGCCGAACTCAGCCGGGTTCACGATTTTTCCTCGCTGAAGCAGGATAAATCTCGGCTGCGGTGGAATGCGCTGCGCGCACGCGACGATTCTCGCTTTGTCGGCCTTGTCGCACCGCGCGTTTTGCTGCGGTCACCCTACAGGCCCTATGCGCGGGGACGCGATGACGGATTTCCATTCCGCGAGCATGTGGCGGAAAGCGGCGAGACCCTGCTGTGGGGCAATTCCGCCTTCGCCTTTGCAACGGTCGTGGTGCGCAATTTCGTCGATTCCGGCTGGTTTGCGGATCTGCGCGGTGTGACGCAGGACGCGGTGGATGGCGGCATGCTCTCTTCCCGGCAATTGCCACCGCTCGATCTCGGCATCGAAAGCAACGGCCTTTCCGCGCAGCCACCCGTCGAGGTGCAGCTGACGACCGGACAGGAACAGCAATTTTCCGATCTCGGCATCGTGCCCGTCTCCACCACCTATCTCTCCGGCATGGCGATCTTCAACGCCAACCAGTCCCTGCATGCACCCGGCCATTATTCCAGCGAAGCAGCGAGGCAGAACGCCCGCCTCGCGGCCATGCTGCAATATGTGCTGTGCGCCTCCCGGTTCTCGCACTACCTCAAGGTCATCATGCGCGACGATATCGGCCAGCTCAGCGATGCCTCGACGATAGAGCGCAAGCTGGAAGGCTGGCTTTCCTCCTACACGCTCGGCAATGACGATGCTGAAGCGGCGCTGCGCACGCGCTACCCGCTGCGTTCTGCCGGCATCAACGTCTTCGAGGTTCCCGGCAAGCCCGGAACATTCTCCTGCACCGTGCGCCTTCAGCCGCATTTCCAGCTCGATGACGTCTCCACGAGCTTCCATCTCATTGCCGAAACCATGATGCCGCCCGCCGCCGCATCCCGGTCTTCAGCCGAGCCGCAAAGGATACCCGCATGACGCTGCGCGACGATATTTCCCGCCTTCTCGACGATGACCGGCTGCAGGACGCGATCGGTCTTGCGCGCGAACACGTAAAAACGAAGCCCGCCGACAAGGATGGCCGCCATTTCTACATTGACCTGCTAGTCCTTGCCGGCGACTACGAGAAGGCCGATGCGCAATGCAATCTGGCCGCAACATTCTCGCCGCAGGAAAGCGTCGGCTTTTCTCTCTTTCGCCACCAGTTGCGCGCCATGGCCGCACGCAATGCGTGGTTCGAAACCGGCGCGGTGCCGGATTTCCCCGGCGGTCCGTCCGAACTCGATCAACTGGCCATCCGGGCGAATATCGCCGCACGCAGCGGCGATGCGGATGCCGCCAGAACCGGACTGGCTGAACTCGATGAAAAACGCGGCAATGTACCAATCGGCCGCAACGGCAAGAGCGCCGGCGATATTCGCGATCTGGACGACCGGATTCCGCATGCGCTGGAGGTGCTGACCAATGGCGGCCGCTACCTGTGGATCGATTACAGCCGCATAGAAAGCCTCGCCATCGACCCGATGAGCCGCCCGCGCGACCTCGCTTTCCGCGGGGCTGAGCTGACGTTGCGCGACGGCGCGGTCGCATCCGTGCTGCTTCCGGCCATCTATCACGGTGCGAAGGACGATGTCAGCCTCCTCCTCGGCCGGGAAACCCGATGGAGCGAGGAAGACCAGCCTCTGGCAACCGGGCAAGGCCAGCGCTGCCTGCTGATTGGCGACGATGTGGTGCCGTTCCACGAGATCGGTTCCCTTTCCGCCACCTCCGACGATGAAAGGCAGATCGCCCGTGGTTGATCCGCTCGAGCAATATCGCGCGCGGCAGAGAACGCTGTCACGCTCCGTTCTGGACCGGCTGCTCGATGACGCGCCGGACTCGGAAACGGATATGCTCGTCAGCCTGAAGGATCAGGCGCGCGAGATGCGCGAGGTGATCCGCCGCGATCTCGAGGCATTGCTCAATACCCGTCGTAACCCCGCCGGTCCGCCGGCGGCGCTGAAGGAACTGTCCGATGCGCTGGTGAGCTATGGCGTGGACGGCATTCTTTCGGCCAATCTGGTGACGGATGCCTCCAAGGCGCGGCTTGCACGCAGCATCGAGCGGCGGATTTCCCTGTTCGAAACCCGCCTTGACGATGTGCATGTGACGATCCTGAAAAACCGCACGGATGGCGACCGGGCGCTTCGCATGCGCATACAGGCAAGCTTCCGTCTTCAGGAAGGCATGCCGCCGATCAGCTTCGAATCCCGGATCGATCCGTCAACGCAGCGTTTCCTGGTAGAGGCGACGAATGGCTGACGGCTTTCTCGAAAAATACAATGATGAACTCTTTGCGCTCCGAAAACGCGCATCGCGTTTCGCAGCGGCGTTTCCGAAGATCGCCGGCCGGCTGCGCATGACGGGCGATGTCGCCGACGATCCGCATGTCGAGCGGCTGATCCAGAGTTTCGCCTATTCCGCCGCCCGTGTGCGCCAGAAGCTGGACGACGAGTTTCCGGAACTGTCGGACAGCCTCCTGGAAACGCTCTACCCGCATTATCTTGCGCCGATCCCATCCATGAGCGTGGTTCAGTTCACCCCAAGCACGGCGCTCGCAACCGTGCAGACACTCCCCCGGCACAGCGAAATCCTTGCCGAGCCGGTGGGTGGTGAAAGCTGTCGTTTTCGCACCACGCAGGCGGTGGAAATCGCGCCGATGCAAATCGCAGCCGCAACGCTGTCCGGCCAGCCGATCGACGCGCCTTTTTCGGCCTCGTTTGCCGGCGCCGCCAGCTGCCTGCGGCTTTCGCTGCGCAGCACGGCGCCGCGCGGCGGCACTTTCCCGGAAATGGGCCTGACGAAGCTTCAGATTTTTCTGTCCGCCGCCTGGCAACAGGCCACGGCGCTTTACGAGCTTTTGACCAATCATTGCGTGGGCATGGCGCTTGCGCGGCACGCCGAGGACAAGGAAGCCGTTTTCCTGCCCGCCGGCAATCTCACGCCATCAGGTTATACGCGCGATCAGGCCATGTTGCCCTATCCGGCCAACAGTTTTGACGGATACCGGCTTCTCACCGAATTCTTCGCGCTGCCGCAGAAATTTCTCTTTCTCGATATCCACGGGCTGGGAACATGGAGCGGCGGCGATTGCGAACTTTACATCTATCTGGATGCGGCGGACACGCAGCTTGAGCGCGTGGTGTCGGTCCGGGATTTCGTGTTGAACGCCTCGCCGGTCATCAACCTGTTCAAACAAAGCTGCGAACCGCTCAGCCTCGATGGCACGCGCACGGAATACCGGCTGCTGCCGGATGCACGGCGGCAGCGGACCCGCGAAATCTATGCCGTCGAAAACGTTCAACTGACCAGCCGTTCCGGGCAGACGGAAAAGACCTCCCCGTTCTTCGGCCGCACCCAGCGCAATAACGGCGCAAACGTTTTCTGGCAGATACAGCGCCGTTTCGATGACGATGGTTCCTCCGATACGGACATCGCTTTCGTGGATCAGAAGCGCGGACCGCTTGGACCGCTCGACATGGTGGCGAGCATCGATACGCTGTGCATCAATCGTGAACTGCCGAGCCAGCTTCCCTTTGGCGGCGGCCACCCCTTCCTGCAGCTTTCGTCCGGCAATGAGGCTATAAAATCCATCCATGCGCTGATGCCGCCGACGGCGGCGATCCGCGTCAACGAGCGCTCCGCGCGTGAATGGCGGCTGATCTCGCATCTCCTCCTCAACCATCTCTCCCTCACCGACAGCGGCGGCGCGCCGCTGAAGGACATTCTCTCGCTCTATTCCTTCAGGGACAGCCCGGAGACCCGGCAGCTGGTGGAGGCGATCAGCAATGTCGAGGCGCAGAATTCCCACGCCCGGATCGGCTCGGCCATGGTGCCGGGAACGGACATCACCGTGGAATTCGATCCCGCGCTCATAGCGCGGCCCGCCGCATTTGTTTTCGCCAATGTCCTCAATCATTTCTTCGGGCTCTACACCTCGATCAACAGTTTCACGCGGCTGACGGCGACGATGCGCGGCCACTCCAAACCGATTGCCCGCTGGCCTGCCCGCGCGGCCGACCGGCCGCTGCTCTAGGAGACCGGGATGGAACAGCAGACGCCAACCATGAAAGACCGGCAGGCGGCGCTTCTCAGCGACGATCCCGGCCGTTTTGAGCCCGCCACCGCGTTTCGCGTCGCCCAGCTGGTTTCGGCGGATGACGGGATTGTCGTCGGCGCTCATGGCGGAACACAGCCGACCCCGCTGGCGATCAGCGGTTTCAACCACAAACGCGGCCAGGCCGAACTGAAATCCGCCTTCGCGCCCATTGTCGGGCCGCTCGGTTCGCTGCCGCCGGCGTATGGCGAATTGCTGCAGCGGGAAGAGCGCAATCGCTCCGGCGCGCTGGCGAGCTTCTTCAATCTGTTCGCCGCAAGGTTCAGCGAACTGTTCGTATCCGCAACGGAAAAATACCGCCTTGCAAGGGGATTGCGCTGGTCGGCCGAGCAGAGGGAGAACGGTTTTCGCAAAACCCTGCTTGCACTCACCGGGTTCCGCACGGCCGGTCTGGTCGAGAAGGCAGGCGTGAGCGAAGATGCGCTCCTGCGGTTCAGCGGTCTTCTGGCCGGCCGCAACCGCAATGTTTTGGCCCTGACCTCCATGCTTTGTGAATTCACGGGACTTCCGGTGAATGTCGAACAGTTTCGCCGGCGATGGGTGGCTTTGCCGCTTCACGAACAAAGCCAGCTCGGACAGCCATCCGGGCTGAGGCTCGGACAGAACACGACGGCGGGAAGCGCTGTCGAAGATATGAGCGGCGGTTTCCGGATCGTGATCGGTCCCGTCGCCTATGCGGATTATCTGGCCTTGACGCCCGGATCGAAACGGCTTGCGGAGATATTTTCGCTGACACGCCTGTTCGTCGGAAGCGCATTGCATTTCGATGTGCAGGTGATCCTGAAAAAGGAGGACATTCCCTTTTGCCGCCTCGGCCAGTCCGATGCCCCCGCCCGCCTCGGCTGGAACAGTTGGGCTCGCGTGGCGCCCGCAGAAAAAGACAGCGCCGATGCTGTGGTGACCGAGCGGGAAGGCTCGGCGATTTCCGCGTGAGGGCATGGATATGAAGCTTGCACTCAAGGACACACGAAATATCGGAGCCGCAAGAGCCAGTCAGTGGAGCTTCGAGCGCGGCCGCCGCGTCATCGGCCGGTCTCGCGATTGCGACTGGCAGATCGATGACAATGAGCGGCGCGTTTCCAAGCTGCACTGCACGCTCAGCCGCGATGGCGAAGGTTTTACGATCCTTGACCAGAGCGCGAACGGCACGCTGGTCGATGGCCGCCTGCTGCTGGAAGGCGAAAGCGCGCGTCTGCGCGACGGTTCGCAGATCAACATTGGCGGGCAGGTTTTTCAGGTCGCCATCAGCGGCGATGCCGAGCTGGATTTTTCCGATCCCGACGCTTCCCTGCGCATGAGTGACGAGCCGCTGACCATTTCGGCGATCCTTGCCGACATCGCCCCGAATGGCCGCTCGGCCGAAGGCGTGATGGGCAACGCCGCCTCCGCCGACGACTGGTCCGAAACATGGCGCGAGGGCGCGAAGCGGAAGGCGAAATCCATTTCGCGAAATGTCGAGATCGGCTGGAGCGAACCGCCCGCGGCGCGCGGAATAGGCGCTGTTCTGCCTGATAACTGGGACGAGGAGCCGGTTGCGAGCAGCGAACACGAACATACCGACGCGCTGAACACGCCGGTGATGATCTCTCGTCCGGTTTCGGCCTCAGGTAACGAGGATTTCGACAGCGTTTTCCCGGAAGCAGACGAAGAGCTGACCCCAGAGGGCGCCTCGGCTGCGGACGCTTCGACCGCGCAGGAGATCGGCGATCTTCTGACCGCGCTGGAGCAGGAAAGCGCCGATTGTCTGGCCATTCTCGACATTGAAGGCGAGCGCACCGGCCACGGTTCGTCAGCCTCCCTGAGCGAGCGGGTGGAAACGCTCATCCGCCAGCAACGGCGGCTCGCCGCCTCTCTTGAAACCCTGATCCACGGCTGCACGCAAAAACTCGAGCCGAGGCTTCTCGAAGCCGCCGTCGATGCCGGTAACGATCTTCGTGCCAAAATCGAGCGCCGCGACTGGCAGGGGCTGATCATGAAGACCGATTACTGGTCCACTTACAAAAAGCAATTTGAGGAAAACGGCCGTCCATTGCCGGTCAGGCAGTTCCTGCAGCGGGCAGCACGCGGTGAGGCCGCGCCCACGCAGGAACCTGACGCGATAACGGCCGATGCAACGGGGGTAAACAACCACGATGAGACATGAGAACCGTGTTGCCTGGAGCGAGGGCATGTTTCTTCGCGTTCAGCATTTTCAGCAATCCGACCGATGGACCGAACGGCTGGTGCGCAACACCACGCGCAACCTCTCGCCCTACCCGTGGGGCATCGCCGAAATCGGCGTGGACCGTAGCGCGCTGTCGATAGGGCAATTCGCCCTGTCGAACCTGCGCGGCGTTCTTCCCGATGGAACGCCCTTCGAGGCGCCGGAGGATTCCGACCTGCCGCCGCCGCTCGATCTCGACGAAAGCGTCAAAAACGCCGTTATCTATCTCGCCCTGCCGGCCCGGCAACCCGGCAAGGCCGACATGTCCGCCAGCGGCCGCAACGATGCGAACAATGTGCGCTTCACCGCCTCAAGCTATGAGGTCTCCGACACCAATATCGAGACGGATTTCGTGGCCCCCATCGATGTCGGCCGTCTCAGCCTGAAATTCCTGAAAACCGGCGACGATCTTTCCGGTTACGATCTCATCGGCCTTGCAAGGGTCATCGAGGTCCGCTCAGACCGCGCGGTCATTCTTGACCCGGATTTCATTCCTCCGAGCCTGAGCTGCGCGGCGGCGCCCCGCCTCAACGAATTGCTGACGGAGCTTCTGGGGATCGTGCGCCACCGCGCCCAGGCGATTGCCGAACGCATCGGCGATCCGACGATCAGGGGAACGGCGGAAGTGGGCGATTATTTCCTGCTGCAAATCCTCAACCGGGCCGATCCGCTGCTGGCGCATCGCTGCGCCAACGCCACGCGTTTTCACCCCATCCGGTTTTACGAAGACTGCATCCAGCTTGCTGGCGAGCTTGCAACCTTCACCACGGACAAAAAGCGGGCGACGGATTTCCCGCCCTATCGGCACGAGGACTTGAAAGCCACCTTCGCGGCAGTTTTCGACGATCTGCGCACATCGCTGTCAGCGGTCCTGGAACAGGCGGCCGTTGCGATCGAGCTGGTGGAGCGCCGCCACGGCGTCCGCGTCGGCACCATCCACGACCGCACGCTGCTGCGCGATGCCGGCTTCGTGCTTGCGGTGCGCGCGGATATGGCCGCCGAAGACATTCGCCGCCGCCTGCCGGCACAGATCAAGGTTGGGCCGGTGGAGCGGATTTCCGAACTGGTCAACGTGGCGCTGCCCGGCATTCCCGTGCGCTCCCTGCCGGTCCTGCCGCGGCAATTGCCCTATCGGTCCGGCACCGTCTATTTCGAGATCGACACGCAATCACCCCTCTGGAAGCAGCTTGAGACCTCCGGCGCGATTGCCCTGCATCTGGCGGGCGAGTTCCCCGGGCTTGAGATGGAAATGTGGGCGTTACGCGAATGAGCAAGGAAAACCCCTCTTCCTGGCAGGATTTGCCGACGGTGGTTGAAATCACCGAGGAAAGCCGCAGACGCAACCAGAACGCCCGCAACATGGCGGCGATCCTCGAAGACATTGTCGAGACCGATGGGCCGGCCGGGCGACCGAAGGCAAGCGGGGCCGCCATGCCGGTCGATCAGCTGCTCTCCGGTTTCCATTTCGGCGGCGGCGATGTGCCGACGCTCGTGCAATCGGCCGCTCCCCTCCTCAACCTAGCGCATCTCCTGCGCTTCAGCGATGCGGAGCCGGATCCCGATCAGCTTCGCCGCGCCTGCATTGAGGCGATCACCCGCTATGAGCGCGATCTCGCTTCCGCCCGCATCAGCCCCGAGCGGGCAAGAGCGGCGCATTATGTCGTCTGCGCCACGGTGGATGATGTGGTTCTGAGCAAACCCTGGGGCGTGCGGGCAGGCTGGGCGCGCTCCGGCCTTGTCTCCACCTTCCACAACGATGTCACCGGCGGCGACCGGGTTTTCGACATTCTCGACCATTTCCATCAGTCGCCCGGCGCCAGCAAGGATTTGCTGCTGCTGATCTATCTTTGCCTGTCGCTGGCTTTCGAAGGGCGCACCCGCGTTTCGCCAAAGGGTGCGCTGGAGCTTTCGCGCATCCGCGACAGCCTCTACAAGACGCTGATCGGCCAATACGGCACCTTCGAACGGGAGCTTTCTCCGCACTGGAAAGGCGTGGAAGCCCGTCATACGCCATTGCGCACGATGGCCGCGCTGTGGACCCTGCTGTCCCTGATGGCGCTTGCCTTCGCGCTTGGTTATCTCTTCTTCACGCTGTCGCTCAACAACGCATCCGATGTCACTTTCGAGAGGCTCGCCCATCTGCCACCGAACGAGACGCCGAGCGTGCTGATCGCAAGCCCGCCCCAGCCACCGGTGCAGGTCGAAACGCCCAAGGTCGTGGAACCGCCGAAGCCGGTGGAGCCACGGCAACCCTCCCGGCTTGAAAAGCTGATGGCCTTCCTTCAGCCGGAAGTCGAAAAGAAGCTTGTCACGCTGGCGGATGTAAACGGGCGGCTGCGCATTCGCATCAACAATTCGGGCCTGTTCTCCACCGGCAGCGCCGATGTCAGCCCGCAGTTCCGCGATCTCATCCAGCGTATCGGCGGCGCGCTTGCGGCCGAAAAATTCCGCGCCGTCGTCATCGGCTATACCGATACCGTGCCGATCAAGACGGTGGAATTTCCGTCCAACTGGCACCTTTCCGAAGCCCGCGCCAAGGCGGTCGGGGACATTCTTTCACAATTTACCGGCCCGGAAGCGATCCTGACGGAAGGCCGTGCCGACAGCGACCCGATCGCCGACAACAAAACGGAGGAAGGCCGCCAGATCAACCGCAGAACGGAAATCATGGTCCTGACCAATCCCGATGAAAAACTGAGCGACGCCGGCATTCTCTCGCCGACCATAGAGAACAGTTCGGGACAGCAGCCGCAAGAGGCAAAGCCATGAATCCATTGAGCTATTTTTATACGATCCGATCCTATGTCGAGAGCTATGCCGCTCTCATCGGCCGCCGTTTCCTGTCGCTGTTATGGGTGGTCACACTCTGCATCGTCATCTGGTTTTACGGCTATCTGGTCGCGCTGGGCGATTTCAAGCCCTTGGGAACGACGCAGGCCCGGCTCATCGCCATCGGCATCATTGTGGCGATATGGCTGGTCTATATCGCCGTCACCATTTATCGCGGGCGCAAGCAGGACAAGGAACTTGTCGACAGTATCGAGCGCGAGGCTCTTGCCAACCGCCAGGCCGAAGTCGGCGAAATCCAGATGCGTCTCAAGGAAGCGCTGGCGCTGCTGCGGCGGGTCACGAAAAAGCGTTTCGGTTATATTTACGATCTTCCCTGGTACGTGATCTTCGGCGCACCCGGCTCCGGCAAGACGACGGCACTCACCAATTCCGGCCTGCAATTTCCGCTCGGCGATGCGCTCGGCGAAAACGCAGTAAAGGGCATCGGCGGCACGCGCAACTGCAACTGGTGGTTCGCCGATGAGGCGATATTGATCGACACCGCCGGCCGTTACACCACGCAGGACGATCTCGATGGCTCATCCAAAGCCGGCTGGGAAGGTTTCCTCGGTCTTCTGAGACGCTATCGCCGGTCGCAGCCGATCAACGGCGCATTGGTGACATTGTCCATCCCCGATCTTCTCACCCGCGATCCCGAGGAACAACGGCAGGAACTGCGCTCCATCCGCCAGCGGCTTTCGGAACTGGACGAATATCTGCACGCCCGCGTTCCAGTCTATATCGTGCTGACCAAGGCCGATCTGCTGCATGGTTTCGTGGAATTCTTCGACGGTTTCAACAAGACCGACCGCCAGCAGGTATGGGGCACCACCTTCAAGCTGGATGAGAGCTATACCGCCGAGAACCTGCCGCAACGCCTGACGGAAGAGTTCGAACTGCTGCAACAACGGGTCGATGCGATGTTGATCGAGCGCCTGCAGCAGGAGCAGAATGCCGAGACGCGCGGGCGCATCTTCCGCTTCCCCGCCGAACTTGCGCGGTTGAAAGACCGGCTCCATGAGGCCCTGACCGAACTTTGCGCACGGTCTCCGCTGATCGAAGCCCCGCTTTTGCGGGGCGTTTATCTCGCTTCGGGAACGCAGCCGGAAACGGAAAGGTCTCCCGCAGCGGCCAGGACCCGCCGAAGCTACTTCCTGTCGCGGCTGTTCAAGGATGTCATCTTCCCCGAAGCCGCGCTGGTGATGCGCGACAAGCGCCTTTCCGGACGGCAATTGCTGGTGCGGCGCATCGCCTATGGTGTTTCGGCCGCCGCAGTCGCCATCGTCTTCACCGGCTGGATTTTCACCTATTTCGCCAATACGCAGGCGCTTGCCGAAGCGGATCGCAAACTTGGCGCCTATGAACAACTCGTTCAGGGCATTCCCGTGCGCGATGTTTCCGACGCCGATTTTCTCCGCATCCTTCCGGCGCTCGACAATCTGCGCGACGTCAATTCCGGCTTTGCCCGCGAGAGAGTGTGGAACGTCAGCTTCGGGCTCGATCAGGAAGACAAGATCGCCGGACGGCAGCGTGACGCCTACCAGCGCGCGCTCAACGCCCTGCTCCTGCCGCGCATGATCGTGCAGCTCCAGAAACAGCTCAAGGATGAAAAGGATGTCACGCGCACCTTCAATTCGCTGAAGCTCTATGGAATGCTTGGTGGCATGGGTGCGCTGGACCCCGATTTTCTGACCGTGCAGACGCACCAGATGTTCGCATCCCTCTATCCCGGCGATGGAAGGGCGGCGGCCAGAGAAGCGCTCGACCAGCATGCGAAAGCGCTCGCGGACGGCGTGCTCGCCCCGATTGAGCTAGACGCACGGCTCATCGCAACTGCCCGTGAAACCATCCGCGACCAGGCCGCCGGCACGCGCGCCTATGATATTCTCGCCGGTCTTCCGCAGGCGCGGGAACTGATGGAATGGACACCCGCCACGGCCTTCGGCCCGCTGGGAGAGCGTGCCTTCGAGCGGCGCAGCAAAGCGCCGATGGCGGAAGGCATCGAAGGTCTTTTCACGGCGGAAGGATATCGCAGCGTCGTCATTCCGCAGGTCGCCCATGCGGCGCGCATCGCGCTTTCCGAAGGGTGGGTGCGCGGTTCCGATGATGCCATAAGGGGTGCCACGGTCGAGCAGGTGGCGCAGGCCGCGCTGCAAATCTATTTCGACCGTTTCGAGAAAAAATGGGCCGATACGCTGGCCGACCTTCGGGTCAAGCCGTCCCAGACCCTTGGCGACGCGGTGGAAACAACCCGCGCGCTTGCCAATGAACGTAATATCGTGGCGGAGGCTGCCAGATCGATCGCGGAGGCGACCGATCTGCGCCCCGGAGCAAACCCCGCCGCCCCCGCCTCCGCCGCTGAAGGCGACGCGACCGCAGCCGTTCTGGCCGCCACGGTGAACGCGGCCGATCCCTATGCGAGACTGCGCGACATGCTGGCGGCGAAAGGCGCGGCCACAACGGGCGAGCAGGCCAATGGCGGCAAGGCCGGGGGCTCGCCATCGGAACAGTTGCTCGCGCATTTCAAGATGCTGAACGAGCAGCTTGCCCGCTCGGCAACCACCTCCGACGAAGTCGCCAAGGTGTTCGACGTGGATAGTCAACTCACCAAGGCTAATCAGGATCTGTTGCAGCAGGCCCGTGAATTGCCGGCGCCCCTCGATGTGTGGGTGGCGGGCGTGGCGGCGGATGTCGGCTCGCTTGCGGTCAAATCCGCCCGCAGCCGCATTGCCGAACTCTGGGCGGCCGATGCGGCATCGCTCTGCTCTTCCATCGTGACCGGGCGTTATCCTTTCGACAGATCGTCTTCCCGCGATGTCGCCATCGCCGATTTCACCCGTCTCTTCGGGCCGACCGGGGTTTTCCAGTCCTTCTTCAAACAGCGTATGGAAGCCTTTGTCGACAAGACGACCAACCCCTGGAGCTGGAAAGGCACTTTCGGCGCCGCCGGCATTCCAAGCAGCGCCGTCGCCCAGTTCGAAAATGCCGATAAGATTTCGCGTGCCTTTTTCCCGAATGGCAGCGAGACGCCGGCGGTGTCGATCAACGTCAAACCCGTTTCGCTCACCAATGCCTCCAGCGCGGTGATGCTGGAAATCGAAGGCGAGCGGGTGGTTTATTATCACGGCCCCATTCAGGCGAAATCGATCACCTGGCCCTCGCGTGAAAACACGGCGAGCCTGTCGCGCATCGCGTTCCAGCCAGGCGGCTGGCAGCAGGCGAAAACCGAAAACGGCGACTGGTCGCCATTCCGGCTGTTCGACGGCGCCGACATCGAAAACCAGTCGGGTGACCTGCTGCGGGTGCGATTTGCGAATGGCGCTCAGGCTGCCGAATTCGATATTCAGTTCGGCTCGGTTCTCAACCCGTTCAGGCTGGACGCCATCGCCGGCTTTGCCTGCCCCGCGCAATTTTAGCGGCGGGACGGCGCACCGTTTTTTTAAAGGAGGGGGATCTATGATGAAAGCAAAGACGAAAAGCACCGCGGTCAATAACGACTGATGGCCAATCAGGCATCGAGGCCCGCGGAGACCGCAGCGGAAAGTGATCGCATCGGTTTCTTCGGCAAGGTCCCCAGCCATGGCGACTTCATCTCCGACGGGCTTGAACGGGAGCTGATCGGGACATTTGACGACTGGATGCGATCCGGCCTGCACGCCTGCGCGGACCTGTTTTCGGGCCGATGGCCCGAAATATTCACGTCATCGCCGCCCATTCGCTTCATCATCGAAAGCGGTATATGGGGAAACTGCGCCTATGCCGGCGTGCTGGTGCCCAGTGCAGACCGGGTGGGGCGCAAATATCCGCTTGCCATCATTGCCCAGCTCAATAGCTTCCGGAAACATCCGAGAACACTTTATCTCGACGACACCTGGTTCATGGCCGCCGAGGCGCTGGCCGAGACATCCATGACGGGCGATTTCGACATGTCCCGGTTTAACACCTCCGTTAAAAAACTGCGCCTGCCGAAACCACGGGAAGAGGATGACGCGCCGGAAATGGTGCGCGGCCGCGCACCGACCAGCCTCTGGTGGCGCATCGATCCCGTCAGCCGCCGCGCCCGCGGTCTCAAATTCGACGGCAAACCAAAAGCTTCCGATTTCCTGCGCCTCTTCAGCGACATGGCAGGCAAGGGCGAAGAGGACGGCTCGACATCCGTACAGCCGCAGGAAAGTGCGAAACACAAAACTCCGCCGGTGATGACGCAACCGCCCGCGCCGGCAACCGAACAGCCGTCATCGGTCATCTATAGCTATGCCACGCACCCGGGAACACGGCTTTCCCTGAATGCGGATTCGCTCTTCGTTTCCCAGAGCCCTGCCCTCTTTGCCATAGCAGATGGACAGGGCGACACGCACAGCGCCGTGGAAGCAGCGCGTCTGGCCACAAATATTCTTGCCGAGACCCCCGATGCCGAAAGCCCCGAGGTGATGGCGCAGCAGATCAGGGGAAAGCTCGGCACCGTCAACAGCCTGCTTCTTTCCCGACAAGCCATGGGCGCCGACGGCAGGCCGATGGCAAGCGTCATCATTGCCTCCATTATCGGCCGAAGGTTGAGCGTCCTGTGGTCCGGCGACGCGCGCGCCTATCTCCTGAAAAACGGAACCATGCATCAGCTTTCGCGCGATCACGTCGTTGTCGGGATGAAAAGGCAGCTCGCGCAATGTGTTGGCCTTTCCCAGCAGTTCCGCCCGGACATCGTCGGGGAAGACTGGGGTTCGCAGGACAGGCTGCTCCTGTGCAGCTATCCGCTGGTACAAATCCTGAAGGAGCGGGCCATTGCCGAGATTGTCGGCAACACCCCGATCAAGGACTGCGCCAGCGCCCTGATCCAGGAAGCGCTGATCGAGGACGCACGCGAGAATGTCAGCGCCATCGTGATTGGAAACCGCCTTGAGCAAGGGTAAACAACCGGGCGACGGGCCTGCCTATCCGCAGGTTGCCGAGCGCTTCTCCGATCTGTGGCAAAGCATTCGCCATGACGGCACGCGGGAAAGGCCAGCCGAAGAACAGAAAGACCTGATCGATCAGGTCAGAAATGCGCTGGACCGGAAAGTCTCGCATTTTTCCGATGCGAAACCCGACTGGATCGCCGATAGTTTTGCCCTTGAACGGATTGCCTACGAAAGCGAAAACACGCTGCTGCTGCAGGTGCGGCACCGCGATCTCGGCTCCCTTCACGCACTGAAAACCACGCCGCCGGCGTTGAGAAACGACGCGGCGCTGCTGCAAAGATTACGCGAGGAGGCGCAGCTCGGCCTGACATTGCGCCATCCTTGCCTGGTGGAGACATCGGCGCTGCTGAGACTGGCCGATGGCCGGCCGGGCCTGTTACAGCCTTGGTTTTCGCAATCATTGGCGTCGCTTGCATCGCAGCGGCCGGTTAGCGCGCCGCAGGCGATCGCAATCCTTCGCCGCCTGCTGGAAGGGCTGAGCGCCATACATGCACGGGGATATGTCCACTGCGATGTCACGCCAGCCAATATTCTGCTGGAGGACAGCGATTTCGAAACGGGCAGGCTTGGCGATTTCGGCATTGCGCTGGAGATCGGCCAAAAACACGCGGACCGGGGCATGAGCTTTGCCGCCTCGCGCGAATTTGCAGCGCCGGAACGGATGCGGGACGCAACCGCGAAGCCGGATCAGGATATATTCTCCGTGGGGCGGCTTGCCCGGCGGCTTATCGCGACGGATGAGATGCGAACAACGCAAAGGCTGGCGGATTTTGCGGACGCCTGTTGCCAGGACGAACCCGCGTCGCGTCCGCAATCGGCAATGGAAGCGCTACAGCTTCTGTAGCGCTTCACTGGTCAGTTGCCGCTGCCAGGAAGCGGTGCTGCCGCCGTCGGCACGCTCTTCTGGAACACGGTCAGGAGCTTGGCCGAATCCACCAGCGGTGCGTTGCTGGCATAGAGTACATCGCCCTTCTGCATCTGGAAGAGCTGCATGAGCGCAATGCTGGAAGCATCGCGCATATTGACGTGATAAATCACCGGCCGCATGGTCGTGGCCGTCGCGACCGGGCCTTTCGCGCCCGATACGGTTGCCGACGGCACCTGAATGATCTCGTTGCGGAAGACATAGACATTGCGCGCGTCCGCACGGTCATCCAGCAACCCGCCGGCGCGGCCGACAGCCTGAGCGAGGGTCAGTTTTCCGGCTTCGAACTGGAATTCGCCGGCGCTCTTGAAAGCGCCGAGCGCGGTGTAGCTCGCCGCATCGCCATCGATCATGATCTGATCGTCCGGCGACAGGCGGATATTCTGGCGGTCCTCCCGCATGACGCGGTCAAGCGGCGCGCTCGCCCTGTGCGAGCCGCGAACGACGGTAACCGTGGCAGCGCCCGGAGCGACGGTCGGGCCGCCGGCCTGATTGAGCGCATCGAGCACCCGCTCCTGACGGGCGGTGAGCGTTATTTTTCCGGGATTTTTCACCGCACCGCTCAGCATGACGGCGCTCGTCGGCTTGTCAACGACGGTGACGACGGCCTGCGGGTTCACGGCCGATCCCTTGAGCCCGGCAACGACCTGCGATTGCAGCCCCTCGGGCGTCGAATCCACCACCCTCTGTTTGCCGACGAAGGGGATATTCACCGATCCGCTCTGGTCCACCGTAAAGCGTCCGAGATTGAGCGTCTTGCTTTGCGTTGGGGAGAAAAGCCCGTCTTCGCCGGTATCGAGCACGGTGATGTCGATCACGTCGCCGCGACGCAATCTCTGGGCGTTGTAGCCGGTGTTGCGAAGTGCTGTGAGGCCGGGGCCGGAGGCATTCTGCAGGCTTCCGGCGGATACCGTCGCCGCCGGTGCATTCGCCAGCTCGATGACGGGGATTTTTTCGTTGGTTCGAGGGAAGGTCGCAGATCGGATATTGCCTGCGGTCGGTCCGTCAGATGGCTTTGCACATGCGCTCAAAAGAGCCACCAGCAAAACCGCCCCCAACTTTTTCATCCCTCATCCCCTTGATGATTCAACCTGACGCAGAGATAACATCCAGACACGTCATCGCAACAACTTTAGCGGTTGCAATTTAGCGAAAACTTGTCTTCCGAAGAAAAGGTGTGACCATTCCGCAACCTTTTCGGAACCGCCCGTCGCAAACCCCAACAATGTACCGATGAGAAATGACCGGTCCTCAGCGACTGGCACCGGCCCGTCGACATTCGATGGAACGGTTTTGCAGTCGAGGAGTTTGTTTTCTGCAAACCAAGACAGGAGCAAGAACAATGGATCACACCAATCACGTACGCCTGGTTGAAACCGAACTGACGCCCTCCGTTCTTGAAGGCGCCACCGTTTATGGTGCAGACGATCACAAGGTCGGCAAGGTGGATCATGTCCACGGCGTCGGGGCCGGCAGCACCGCCATCATCGATGTCGGCGGCTTTCTTGGTATCGGCGCAAAGCCGGTCGCAGTACCGCTCAGCGATCTTGATTTCATGCGGGATGAGGACGGCGATGTCCACGCGGTCACTTCATGGACCAAGGACCAGCTGAAGGACATGCCCGAGCATCGTCATTAACAGCGTTGTCATTCATTAAGAGGAGCGCCCGGCTGTTTGCCGGGCGTTCTTTTATTTCGGGCAGGCGTTTGCGCGTCAGACTTCCCCTACGCACATCAAACGGCGAGGAAACCGCCATCGACCGGCAATACGGCTCCGGAAATCATGCGGCTATCATCCGACAGGAGCAGCGCTATGCTTTGAGCCACCTCTTCCGCTTCGGCAAACCGGTTGAGCGGATGGCGAACCATCATCGGCTGGCTTTTCGCCGGATCGTTCCATGCTTCCGCGGCAAGTTCGGTGAGGGTGATGGTCGGTGCAACCGCGTTGACGCGGATGCCGTGCGGGCCAAGCTCCTTGGCAAGAACGCGGGTCGCCCCTTCCAGCCCGGCCTTGGAGGCTGCGTAGCAGAGGTGATCCTGAAAACCGCGGTGACCGGCGATGGAGGTGATGTTGACGATGGCGCCGCCGCCGCCCTTTGCAACGCGGGCGCGGGCAAATTCCTGACATGCGACCAAGGCCGCGCGCAGGTTGATGCCGAGAATGGCTTCATAACCCGCATCGCTCATATCCAGCACGCTTTCGAGCACGTTGATGCCGGCGCTGTTGATCAGGAAATCGCAAGGGCCCGCTTCCTTCATGGCGGCGCGGGTGGCCGCGACATCGGCAAGATCGACGCGGATCGAACGGCCGCCGATTTCGCTTTTCAGGCTGTCGAGATCGGACTGGGTGCGGCTGATCGCCACCACTTCCGCACCGCGCGCGGCCATCAGGCGAGCGCAGGCGCGGCCGATGCCTTTGCCTGCGCCGGTGATGATGACGGATTTTCCGGAAAACTGCATGGAATCCTCTTTATTTTGCGGCCATGACGGCCGGATGATCTAAACTTTTGACAGCGCTCAGGAATGGCTGGCAAAACGAATGGCGCGCGCCGCATTTTGCAGCGCCAGAAACGCGTCGTAACGCGCCTGATGAACCTTCTGAAAATCTGGATCTGGCGCAGCACAGCTGTCGATACGCGACATCGCGGGCATGGCGACCATCAGGTCCCGATAGGTTCCGGCGGCGACGGCGCCCAGCATGGCCGAGCCGAGAAGCACCGGCTCCTCGCATTCAGTCAGTTCCACGGGAAGCCCCGTCGCGTCCGCCAGCAGCTGCCGGGCAAGCGGATGCGCACCCGCCCCGCCGCTGACGCTGATGGTTTCCACCGGCGCACCATTGCGGGCCTGCGTTTCGATGATCTGGCGAAGCCCGTAACCGAGGCCGAGAAGGCCGGCCACATAAAGCGCGACAAGGGAATCCACACCCGTCTCCATGCCGTAACCGGCGATGACGGCGCGGGCATGGGGATCGGCAAAGGGCGCGCGGTTACCGAGAAATTCCGGGACCACGTGAAAATCCTCGGCGATCTTTGCGGCAGCGGACGCGGATGCGGCAAGATTGAGCGCCCGGTCAGCGAGCCAAACCGGCAATGCTTTATCTTCCTTAGCGGCAAGCGCCTTCGCCTCTGCATAGGCCGGGTGCAGTTGCACGAGATAATCGATGGCAGCGCCGGCAGCGGACTGGCCGCCTTCATTGAGCCACGCGCCCGGAACCATGGCGGAATAATAGGGTCCCCAGACGCCGGGCACGAAGGCGGGTTCGGTGGTGGTCGTCATGGTGCAGGACGAAGTGCCGAAAACATAACCGAGGCATCGCGACGCATCGCCGCCCGCGGCCACCGTGCCGACGCCGCCGGCATGGGCGTCGATCAGACCTGCCGCAACCGCGGTTCCCGCAACCAGACCCATGGCTTTTGCAGCGTCTTCCGTCAAACCGTTACCCAGCGCCGTGCCGGGATGGACGACACTTTGACCGATGCGGCGAAAACCCTGTTCGGCGAGGTCGCCAAGCCCGATGCGGGTGAAATATTCCGCATCCCAACGGTTCTCATGGGCCAGATAAGTCCATTTGCAGGTCACCGTGCAGGCGGAGCGATCGAGCGCTCCCGAAGCCTTCCACGTCAGAAAGTCCGTGAGGTCGAAGAAGTGCTCTGCCCGGGCATAGATGTCCGGCCTGTTTTCGCTGAGCCACAGCAGTTTCGGCGTCTGCATTTCCGGGGAAATACGGCCGCCGACATATTTCAGCACGGCGTGTTCGCCGGCATTGATGCGCTCCGCCTGTTCGACGGCGCGGTGATCCATCCAGACGATGATGTCGCGCTCGGGATGATCGGGCGCGCCAACCGGCAGGGTCCCGTCTTCCGGTCCACGCACCACCAGCGAGCAGGTGGCATCGAAACCGATACCGGCGACCTCGGCGGGATCGATGCCGGCGCGGGAAACGCTTTCCCGGACGCTGTCGCAAACGGCCTGCCATACTTCGCCGCTCGATTGTTCGGCAATGCCGCCATCCTCGCGATGCATGCCGATCGGGCGTTTGGCGGTGGCGAGAAGCTTGCCCGATACGTCGAAGACACCGGCGCGCGCCGAGCCGGTCCCGACATCGACGCCAATCAGATAGGAAGCCATTTGCGATACTCCTCGGAGCGGATCATCCGGTGCTTGAACAGGGTTGAGCGGCGGGACCGTTTCCGGTTGTCCCGCCGCTCCAGAGATTTTTAAACGCGGTCGAAGTTGGTCGGCAAGACCAGCATGTCGCGGATGGTGACCGTGCGTTTGCGCGTCAGCATGTAGACAACGGCATCGGCCACTTCGCTCGCGTCGATAAGGCTGCCCGATTCCTTGGCCTTGCGGAGGTTTTCCTCCGGCCAGTCCGCCAGAAGTGCGGAAACGACCGGGCCGGGAGACACCTGCGCGACGCGCACGCCGTGCGGGATCATCTGGCGGCGCATGCCCTGCACGAAGCTGGTGATCGCCCATTTCGAGCCCGAATAGACCGGCTCCCAATAGGTGGGGAAGTGGCCGGCAATCGAGCAGGTGACGATGATATCGCCGGTCTTGCGCTCAGACATATGCGGCACGACGGCATGAACATTCTTCATGACGGCGTTGACGTTGAGGTTAAGCATCTTGTCGATGGCTTCCGGCGTCGTTTCGGTGAGATCGCCGCCGATATAGGTGCCGGCATTGCAATAGAGAATGTCGATATGATCGACCTTTTTGAGGATCTCGGGGATCATCGCGTTGCAGCTGTCGGCATCCAACAGATTGGTGACCTGCGGGATGGCGCGGTCGCCGAGCTTGGCGACCAGATCATTCAAGGCTTTCTCATTCCAGTCGACCATGACCACGGTTGCGCCCTGCTCCAGCAGCGCTTCGGTGGTGGCAAGCCCGATGCCGGATGCGGCGCCGGTGATGACCGCAATCTTGCCTTGCAGCGATTCAGACATTTAATTCTCCTGCGTTTATGAAGATGTTTCCGGGCCGGCTCAGCGCCATTCGCGCCCGATATAGATGGCCAGCAGGATGATGCCGCCCTTGATGACATCCTGCAGATAGGGGTTGATGCCCATCAGGTTGAGGCCGTTATTGAGGATGCCGAGCAGCACCGCACCGATGAGCGTGCCGAGGATGAGGCCCCTGCCGCCGGCAATCGCCGTGCCGCCGAGAACCACCGCTGCGATGGCGTCCAGTTCGAAGCCGACGCCAGCATTGGGCTGACCGCTCATGAGGCGACCGGTGAGGATGAGCGCGGCGAAAGCGGCCGTCACACCCGAAATGCCATAGACGGCGAGCTTGACGCGCTGCGTCTTCACGCCCGAAAGGCGGGCCGCCAGTTCGTTTCCGCCGAGAGCATAGACATGGCGGCCGAAAGCCGTGCGCTGCAACAGCACCCAGGCGATGGCATAGATCGCCACCATGATGACGACCGGCACCGGAACGACGCCGATACGGCCGACGCCGAACCAGGAAATCCAGCTCGGAATGCCGCTGACGGGGTAGCCACCGGAATAGATGAGGCCGAGGCCACGCGCCATGCCCATGGTGGCGAGCGTGACAATGATCGCCGGCATCTTGCCCCAGGCGACGAGCGCGCCATTGAAGATGCCGATGCCGAGACCAATGAACAGGCCGGCCGGCAGGGCAATTGCAGGCGAGAGGCCGGTATTCACCATCAGGCCAGCTGACAACGTTCCGATCAGCGCCATGACCGCACCGACCGACAGGTCGATGCCGCCGGTGAGGATGACGAAGGTCATGCCGACGGCGAGGATGCCGACGACAGAAACCTGCCGCAGCACGTTCATGATGTTGTTGAGGCTGAAGAAATTGTCGCTCGCAAGCCCCATGAGGATCGATACGACAATCAGGCCCGCCAGAGGCAGGGCAAGCGGCGAACGCAGCATGGCGCTGAGACTGAAACCGCCCGTTTTCGCGGCAACGCCGGTGTTTGCATCAAGCGACATGTTCAACTCTCCCGGTGGTGGCGTTTGTCATTATTGTTTCTGAATTGATGTCGTCTCCCTCGACCGTGGCGACGATGCCGCCGGAACGGAAGACGCAGACCCTGTCGGACATGCCGATCACTTCCGGCAGCTCCGAGGAGATCATGATGATCGAATGGCCCCTGGCGGCGAATTCCCGCATCAGCGCATAGATTTCCGCCTTAGCGCCGACATCGATGCCGCGTGTCGGCTCATCGAAGATCAGCACGCGCATGTCATGGTTCAGCCAGCGGGCGATGACGATCTTCTGCTGGTTGCCGCCCGATAGCGTGTCGACGCGGGCATAAGGCCCCTGCGCCTTCACCTGCACCTGCGCCATGGCCTTTGTCGTGTGTTCCAGTTCCTTTTTGAGATCGAGGAACCAGTGGGCCTTGCGGTATTTGCGGTAATTGTTGAGCGAAATATTCTGCAGGATGGAGAAGCTGGTAATCAGCCCCTCCTCCTTGCGGCTTTCCGGCAGCAGGCCGATGCCGCGCATCAGCGCTTCATCAGGGCCGGAAAAACGCGTCTCCACACCATCGAGCTTGATCTTGCGACGCGAGGCTGAATGCGCCCCGAGCATGGCGAGAACAGTTTCCGTACGGCCCGAGCCGACAAGCCCGGCAAAACCAAGAATTTCGCCCTTGCGCAGCGCGAAACGCGAGACAGGACCGCCCTTCTTCAATTGCAGCTCTTCCACCTCGATAACCTTTGCGGCGGAAGGATCGAGCTCTGGCTTCGGCGGGAAACTGGCTTCGATGCGCCGGCCGACCATCATCTCGACCAGACGGTCATTATCGACCTCCGACGTCAGGCAGGAGCCGATCAACTCGCCATCGCGCAGGACAGTGATGCGGTCGCAAATCTCGAATATTTCTTCGAGGTGATGCGAAATGAAGATGATAGCCACGCCCTGACGCCGCAGCTCGCGCATGACCTTGAACAGGTGTTCCGTCTCGGAGGGGGTGAGCGTCGCCGTCGGCTCGTCGAGCACGAGAATGCGCGCATCAAGCGACAGCGCCTTGGCGATTTCGACAAATTGCTGCTGGGCGACGGAGAGCCGATGCACCGGCACGTCGAGCGGAACATCCACGGCCAGACGGCTCATGATCTCGGCCGCGCGCTTGCGCATGGCGCCCTTGTTCAAAAGGCGCAGCGGCCCGCGGATCTCGCGGGCAAGAAACATGTTTTCAACGGCGTTGAGATAAGGGATCAGGCTGAATTCCTGAAACACGATGCCGACGCCGGCGGCAATCGCCTCATCGTAATTGGCGAAGCGGCGATCCTTGCCGTCAATGCGGATCGTTCCCTCCGATGGCTGCAAAATGCCGCACAGGATTTTCATCAGCGTCGACTTGCCAGCGCCGTTTTCTCCCAGAAGCGCATGCACCTCACCGGCGCGCGCCTCAAGGTCGACGCCGCGCAGGACTTCGATCTTGCCAAAGCTTTTTCTTATTCCATTCAGTTCCAGCATTTCACCCTCCTCAATGGTCGGGATTTAACCCCGCCCCCATACGAGATGGGGACGGGGCCTGGGAGGAGTTCTTTACCAGCTGAACTCGCCGGCGTTCTTGCTGTCGACGACCATAACATCGATCGGGACTTCCTTCGGCACGACGCGAGCGCCCCACTTCTGGGCGAGCGCCATGGCAAGGCCAACGCGAACCTGGTCACGCGGGAACTGCGCGGTGGTTTCGATGAAAGGACCACCCTCGGCAATCGCCTTCACAGCTTCCGGAGCACCGTCGACCGAGGTCAGCTTGATGTCCTTGCCGGAACCCTGGATCGCAGCCAGAGCGCCCATCGCACCGCCGTCATTCACCGAGAAGATACCGGCGAGGTTCGGACGCGACTGGATCATGTTTTCAACGACGCCGAGAGCAACGGAGCGGTCCTGACGGCCGTTCTGCGTATCGACCAGCTTGATCTCGGGGAATTCTGCAAGTGCGGCCTTGCATCCTTCGACGCGCTGCAGGATCGGAACGACCGGGATACCGTCGAGGATTGCGACTTCACCCTTGCCGCCGAGCGCGTCACCGAGATGCTTGCACGACTTGTAGCCCGCGTCACGGTTCTTCGAGCCGACGAAGGTGTCGACCGGGCCGTTTGCGTTGGCGTCAACCGCAACGACGATTACGCCAGCAGCCTTGGCAGCGTGAACGGCGGCTTCGATGCCGGCGCTGTCGGTGGGGTTCAGAAGCAGGATATCGATCTTCTGCTGCAGCATGTCTTCGACGTCGGAAATCTGCTTTGCCACATCGTGGCCGGCATCGGTCACGACGACATCTGCGCCGATGCTTGCGGCGGCTTCCTTCAGCGCTTCCTGCATCGACACGAAATAGGGGTTGTTCAGCTCCTGGAAGGTCATGCCGATCTTCAGCTTTTCCTGCGCCAGCGCCGGAGCGGCCATCATTGCAATTGCGGCTGTCGCCATCAGAAACTTGGACTTCATTTTCATCTCACTCTTCCTCCCGGTTGGAAAATTGGGGCAACAAGACCCCGTTTCCGGACAGCCCTCTGCCCGAATTCTTAGAAATTGGCGATGTGTCGCTGGTTTAATCCGCCATGACCGCTGCCTTCTGGGCTGCGAATATCGTGCGGAACCTCGACGGCGACATTCCCTTCAATTTCAGGAAATGCCGGTTGAAATTCGAAAGATTGGAGAAGCCCACATCGTAGCAGACCTCCGCCACCTTGACCTCCTGATCTGCCAGCAGCATCTGGCAGGCAAGATCGATGCGTAACTGATTGCGATACCGCACCAGCGTCGTTCCCGTGTGACGCTTGAAGGCGCGGGAAAAGGCGCTCTGGCTCTGGCCCACCATGTCGGCGAGGTCGATTTCCTCGACCTGTTCGGTCAGGTGCTGGCGCAGATGCGACAGCGCGCGGTTGATGCCGCTGTCGCCAATGCCGGTCAGGTCCAGCTCGTAGCTCAGGCTTGCAAGCACCTCGGAAGACGGCGCGTTGACCAGCAGATCGAGAATTTCCCAGAAAAGCGCGAGCCGCGTCAGCCCCTGCGCCTCGATCAGCCGAAGGATCAGCGGACGAACGCGATCGCTTGTCTCATCGTCGAACAGAATGCCGCGGCGGCTGCGGTCCAGCAGCGCACGCACCACCTCCATCTCGGACATGGAGGCGCAGGCATCCTCGATAAAAGCCTCCGGAAACTGGATCACGAGAGAGCGTGTGGGCACGATCTCGTCCGGCTCGATCTCGCTGATCCAGTTCTGGGGGAGATTGGGACCGGTCATGATGAGCTGACCGGGGCCGAAACGGCCGACGAAATCACCGATATAAAACGTGCCTGACGTGGCGACGACCAGATGGATTTCGTATTCGGGATGATAATGCCAGCGCACGGTACGGAACGGATAGCCATGCCGCCAGGCGGCGAAGGATTCGCCCTTGCGGATGTGCACCAGTTCCAGATCGGGCTGCATCATAGTTCCTCCCATCAGTCGCGTCCGCCGTATTTGCGGACAGGAGCCATTTCCTCTTTATGGCTCGTCCCAGGCGTTGATGAGGAGCATATGGCGGGCGGCTGCGGTACATCCACATCACGCCGAAGAAATTGCCGATACTTTTTTGACTCTTTTTTGTCGAAAATTGAAGAGTCGCCCGAAAGGGCTGACCATAAACGCGGCGATGGGGCCGATTTTTCCGCTCAATTTGGCGTGATGCGCTCAAACAATGCGGAACCAGAAGCGATTTTCGTTGAAATTTTGACGTGTAGCCTGCCGGATGCCGGTAGGCTACACTCATACTTTTCCGCAACATCTTTGCCGCTCAATCATCAGCGGCTGGCTTCGTTACTGCGGCATCACGATTTGCAGTTTCACATCCGTTTCCCGTGCTTCAACCGCACGGTCGAAACCGGCAATGCTGTCTTCGAAGGGAATGGTCGCGGAAATCAGCGGCTTCAGATCAACCTTGCCGGAGGCGATGAGCGCAACTGCCCGGTCGTAAACATTGGCATAACGGAAAACCGTTTCGACCCGCAGTTCCTTGGCCTGCAGGCCGACAATATCGACCGGAACCGGATCGACAGGCATGCCGACCAGCACGATCGCGCCGCCCGGCCGCGCCAGCTTTGCCATGCCGAGCACGGCGGGTGCTGCGCCCGAGCATTCGAAAACGATATCGCAGCCCCAGCCGTCGGTCGCCGCCGAGACGGCCTCGGCGAGATTGCGTTCGCGGATGTTGACGGTTTCGATGCCATCATAGGCACCGATGATATCGAGCTTCGGCTGGGCGAGATCGGCAACGATGACCTTGGCGCAACCGCCGGCAAGCGCCGCCAGCGCTACCATCATGCCGATCGGACCAGCTCCAGTGACGACAGCGATATCGCCCGGCTGGATACGTGCCCGGAGCGCCGCCTGCATGCCGATGGCGAAAGGTTCGACCATGGCGCCTTCGGCGAAGGACACATTGTCGGGCAGCTTATAAGTGAAGGCGGCGGGATGAATGACCTCGGGCGTCAGGCAGCCATGGATCGGCGGCGTCGCCCAGAAGCGGACAGCCGGATCGACATTGTAGATGCCGAGCTTGGTGGCGCGCGATGTGGGATCGGGAATGCCGGGCTCCATGCAGACGCGGTCGCCCACCTTCAGATGCGTCACCTCGTCGCCGGTTTCGATCACCGTTCCAGACGCTTCATGGCCGAGCACCATCGGCGCGTTGACGACGAAATGACCGATCTTGCCATGGGTGTAATAATGGACGTCCGAGCCGCAGATACCGACCGTGTGGGTGCGGATGCGCACATCCCTGGGCCCGAGTTCACCGGATCCTGCTCCACCCGGAATGTCAAAATCCCTGAGCGAGAGCTTGCCCTTTTCTTCCAGCACCAGTGCCTTCATCTCATCCTCCGTGGTTTGCGATACGTCTGGCAGCGAATTCAGTGAGCGTGATGGCGTGCAACCCCGGCAAAAGTAAACAGAAATCGGCCGGAACGGCCGGTTTTTCTTCGCTCCGGAAAAACTGTATCGGACAGCCCGCGATTTCTCATCATCCGCGGCGCGACACTATCCTCAAGAGGCAGGAAAACCGGCATGATTCGTCCGCCCATTTCGCGATCATCGCGTGCTTGAAAGCCTCTGGGACCGGTAAACCCGTTCGCTCACATTTTTTCGCCGGGCAACACGCTTGCCTGCCTCACCCACTCCACGAACTGCGCTTCATCGAACGCATCCTCGCGGATATCGAGGTAACGGACTTTCGGATGTTTGGAAGTGCCGGGCGGCAAGGGCTGCAAGGATGCGCCGTTAAGGAAGGTCACCTTGATATATTTCGTGAAGCAGTGAAGGCTGAGGAACCAGATGTCGTCCTCCATGCCGTAAAAGGGCGAATTCCACTTCACAGCCTTGCGCACACCGGGCACGACACCTTCGATCAACCTGTCGATACGGCCACCCACCGCGCTTTTCCAACCCGGCATGGCGGCGATATAGGCCTGCACCGGGGTGTCGCCATATCCTTTTGCAATCTGAGGATTGCCACCCGACAGAAGCTTCGGCGTCGCAACCGATGGCTTGCTTCCGGAGACTTTGTCTGACTTCTTGCCGACCATCACCTTGGCCTCATGGGTCTCACAACAAGTGCTACCAATAACATGATCTGTGTCTATTCCAGATCTTTCTACACATTTTCCGTGATGATCGCCCAGCCGACGCGGAATAACAGATCGGCAGCTTTGCGGGTCAGTCTTTCCTGACCCGCAATCCCTCCAGAAAGGTTCGGAAACTTCCGACAGCCCGTTTCGAGGTCGTTTCCGGGTCGTCGGAATTGGCTATCCATTGGGCGGCGCTGCTGCTCGCCGCATTGATGAAGCGGGCGCATGCCTCCGGATCGATGTCGCCGATGGTGCCTTCTTCCCGGAGCGCATCCAGGCTTCGGGCGACAGCCGAGATACAGCCATTGGCATTCGGCCAGCGCGACGGATCGCCGAGCACGGCCGGCCCGTCACGAAACATGATCCGCTGGATTTCCGGTTCGAGAGCCATGCGCACATAACCGACATTCTCCTCGACGAAACCCTCCCATCGGGTCGCGGCCCTCGAGGAGATGTCACAGAGCCTCTTCGTCATCTCCGCATCGATCTCGGCCACAACCGCCAGCAACAGGCCTTTCTTGTCGCCGAAATGGTGATAGAGCGCGCCACGGGTGAGACCGGCTTCGGCGGTGAAGTCGTCCATCGACGCTTCCGCATAACCGATGCTGCCAAAGGCCTTGCGGCCGGCAGCCAGAAGCTTCGCCCGCGTCTCGGCAATCATTTCACTGCGAGGTTTGCGCATTTCTTCTCCATTTTCCACATACGACGCGTATATTAGTTGACATACGCGTCGTATGCAATTATCTCATTCACATACGCCACGTATGTATGTGGTGGACACCCTTAGAACAAGGTGCATCCCGATGTCTAATCCATACAGAGAAATTTTCCGGGCTCCAGGCGCAAAAGGCTTTTCCGCCGCCGGTTTCTTCGCCCGCCTTCCCATTGCCATGGCCCCGATCGGCATCGTCGCCATGCTTTCCCAGACTCATGGCGAATATTGGCTGGCCGGCGCCGTCTCGGCAACCTTCGCATTGACCAATGCCGCCCTCTCCCCGCAAATCTCCCGGCTGGTGGACCGCAAGGGGCAGAGCAAGGTCCTCATCCCCGCCACCATCGTCTCGGTCATCGCCTTTGCGGCGCTGATTATCGCGACAAATCAGAGATGGCCCGCCTGGACACTGTTCCTTTCCGCCTTCCTCGCCGCCGCCATGCCGAGCATTCCCGCCATGATGCGCGCCCGCTGGACGGAAATCTTCCGCGACCGGCCGGAGTTGAACACCGCCTTCGCCTTTGAATCCGCCGCCGACGAACTTGTCTACATCTCCGGCGCCTCGCTTTCCGTTGGCCTTGCGGTTTCGCTCTTTCCGGAAGCGGGCATGATGATCAGCACCACCTTCCTGGCGCTTGGCACCTTTGCCTTCCTCCTGCAACGCTCGACCGAGCCCAAGGTGCGACCGGTTGAAAGCGGCCGCCGGCAGCGTTCGGCCATCTTCCTGCGCCCGGTTCAGATCATCACGCTCGCGCTGATCTTCGTCGGCTCCACTTTCGCCACGGCCGAGGTAAGCGCCGTCGCAATCACCAAGGCGCTTGGTCAACCGGAAGCCGCCAGCCTCGTCATCGGCGTCTATGCCATTGGCTCCTTCGTGGTCGGCCTCATTCTCGGCGCGCTCAACCCCAAAATGCCGCTGCAACGGCAATTGCTGATCGCCGTCAGCGTGCTTGCACTCACCGCCCTGCCGCTGCTTGTCGCCAACACCTCGGTAGCACTTCTCGCTTTCGCCGTTTTCCTCAGCGGCGTTGCAATCTCGCCGATTTTCATCACCTCGTTCGGCCTGATAGAACGCCGCGTGCCGGAATCGATGCTGACGGAAGGCGTGACCTGGGTAATGACCGGCATCGGTATCGGCATGGCGCTCGGCGCCTTCGTCTCCGGCTGGGTGATCGACAATTTCGGCCCGGATAACGGTTTCTGGGTGTCCGTCGCCGCAAGCCTTTCGACAGTCGCCATCATCGCGCTCGGGCAGCGCAGCCTCTCCGGAGATCGCATACGGTCCGGCCCGGTAGCTGCAATGCAGCAGCCCGCGGAGTAAGGACAGAGAATCAAGGCCATCCCGGGCGAGAAGCCGCTCGGGATAAACCCGAATTTTCATGGGCTGGAATTGCGCATTCAGCCCATGCGTTCGGACACATGTTCTCCGGGAGACGCGGGAAAGACGACCGTCCTGTTTCCGTTCAGAAAGACCCGGTGATGAATATGGGCGTGGATGGCCCGTGCAAGAACCTGGCTTTCCACATCCCGGCCGAGGCTGACATAATCCATCGCACTCTGGGCATGGGTCACGCGGATCGTATCCTGCTCGATGATCGGCCCTTCATCGAGATCGGCAGTGACGTAGTGGGCGGTCGCGCCGATCAGCCGCACGCCGCGCTCATAGGCCTGCTTGTAAGGGTTGGCGCCCTTGAAAGACGGCAGGAAGGAATGATGGATGTTGATGATACGGCCTGACATTTCCTGACACAGCCGGTCCGACAGGACCTGCATGTAGCGTGCCAGCACGACGAGCTCCGCTCCGGTATCCTGCACCACCTGCAGGATCGCAGCTTCCGCCTCGGGCTTCGTTTCCGGCGTGACACGAATGTGGTGAAAGGGAATATCCTCATTCACCACCTGCTTCTGATAATCAAGATGATTGGAAATTACGGCGACGATCTCGACCGGCAGCGCACCGATGCGGGAGCGATACAGCAGATCGTTCAGGCAATGACCGAATCGCGAGACCATGATGACGACCTTCGTCTTTCGCGAAAGGTCATGAATATCATAATCCATATCGAAATCGGCCGCGACGGGACCGAACCCGTCAAGCAGTGCATCGCGTCCCGATCCCTGTTCGGAAACGAAGCTCAGCCGCATGAAGAAGCGGCCGGTCTCCTGATCGGTGAATTGCGAACTGTCGTTGATGTTGCAGCCGGACCGGGCAAGATAACCGGAGACGGCGGCGACGATGCCTCTGCGCGCCGGACACGCGACTTTCATGATATAGGTGGTCAAATCCTGCTCCCCTGGGTCTTTGCGGCGCGGACGGATCGCCCGCGCTTTCGCGCCGATTGCCGATGAACCGCCGGCCGTGGCCAGGACGGCGATTGAGACTTGCCGAAGCCCGGCAGGGCCGCTTACGAACCGTAGATCGGGAAGGCGTCGCAAAGCGCTGCGACCTGCGCCCGCACGTCGGCCTCGATTGCGGCGTCACCCTCGGCATTAGCCGCCAGCGCATCGATGACACGTAGGATCAGCGCACCGATCTGTTCGAATTCGGCGACGCCAAAGCCGCGCGTGGTGCCAGCGGAGCTGCCGAGCCGGATACCCGAGGTGACGAAGGGCTTTTCCGGATCGTTGGGAATGGCGTTCTTGTTGCAGGTGAGCCCCGCCCGTTCCAGCGCGATTTCAGCGATCTTGCCGGTCACGCCTTTCGGGCGCAGATCGACCAGCACCATATGGCTGTCGGTTCCGCCAGAGACGATCCCCAGACCACCCTTTGTCAGCACGGCGGCAAGCGCCTGCGCATTGGCGATGACCCGACCGGCGTAATCCGCAAAGTCCGGGCGCAGCGCCTCGCCGAAAGCCACGGCCTTGGCGGCGATGACATGCATCAGCGGACCGCCCTGATTGCCGGGGAATACCGCCGAATTGAGCTTTTTCGCGAGATCGGCATCGTTGGTGAGGATAACGCCGCCGCGCGGACCGCGCAGGGTCTTGTGGGTGGTGGAGGTGACCACATGGGCGTGCGGCACGGGGTTCGGATATTTGCCGCCGGCGATCAGCCCGGCATAATGGGCCATATCGACCATTAGATAAGCGCCTACCTCGTCAGCGATCTTACGGAAGCCGGCGAAATCGATCTGGCGCGGATAGGCCGATGCGCCCGCCACGATCAGCTTCGGTTTCGTCTCCAGCGCCCGTGCCCGTACCTTCTCCATATCGATCAGATGGGTTTCGGCGTTGACCTCATAGGAGACGACATCGAACCATTTGCCGGACATGGTGACCGGCGAACCATGCGTAAGATGGCCGCCATGGGCCAGCGAAAGCCCCATGATCCGGTCGCCGGGCTGAAGCAGCGCCAGAAACACCGCCTGATTGGCCTGCGCGCCGGAATGCGGCTGCACATTGGCGAATTCCGCGCCGAAGAGCTGCTTCAGCCGGTCGATGGCGACCGCCTCGACCTTATCGACGAATTCGCAGCCACCGTAATAACGCTTGCCGGGATATCCCTCGGCATATTTGTTGGTCAGCACCGAGCCTTGCGCCGCCAGAACATCGGCGGAAACGATGTTTTCCGAAGCGATCAGCTCGATCTGCGTCTTCTGGCGGTCGAGTTCCTCGGCGATGGCGTCGGCGATCACCGTGTCCGAAACGGTATTATGCGACAGTCGGTTGAGCATTGTTTCCTCCTTCGAGATCAGGCGATGTCCGCCGCAAGTTCCTTGCAGCCGGTTTCAAGCAGATGGCCAAGATGCGATACGAAACTGTTCCAGACATCCATGCGGAAACGGTTTTCCGCATCGCGCCAGAGCACCACGCTGACGCCATCGAAAATCGTCCGGCGTCCCTCGCCGACGGCAATCGTATCGATGTCGCGGGCGCAGCCCAGCGTCAGCAATTCGGCAGCCTGCGGACCTTCGATCAGGAGCGTCATTTCTCGTCCGGAAATATCGACGAGACTATGCGGATGGCTGGCGTAAACGCCTGCGCAGGCGGCAATCAGCCTGTCGACCGCGCTGACAGGTGCAAGCACGGTCCATTCGTCGGGGCCAAGGCGCAGGACCTCGATGTCGCCTGAAGCGGCGCGGAGGCCGATCCGGTCCGGCAGGGTAAGGCCAAGGGCGGCGTTGAGCGGGGCGAGATCGCCACGCGCCCGCAGCGACAGCCGCGCCTGCGCGGCCAGAATGCTGACCCGGGCTGCTTTGCTCTCGGCCAGCGTGCCGGGAACGGGGGAGGAAACGCGCATGTTCATTGTCATCTCCTAGAGCATTTCCAGTAAAGGCGAATTCGCCTTTACGTCCGGAAAATGCGCAAAAACAAAGAGTTATAGCATATTTGGCGAACTTGTGTTCGCCGGATATGCGCTAGTCAAATCTTCAGGCGGGTATTTTCGGGATCGACAAAGACCATTCCGGTGATTTTCGCGGCAATGGTGCGATCCAGCATGGGGATGTAGACGGTCTCGCCCATCCGCTCATGGCCGCCCTCAACCAGAGCCAGCGCAATCGGCTGGCCTGCGGCATCCGAGTGATAGGACGAGGTGACGTGACCCACCATTTTCATCGGGATCGGCTGTTTCGCATCGAAGACGATCTGCGCGCCCTCTTCCAGCTTGGAGCGGTCTTCGGTCAGAAGACCGACGAGGTGGCGGCGACCCTTGGCGACGAGATCGGGGCGGGCAAGGCCGCGCTTGCCGACGAAATCCGGCTTGTTCTTGCCCACGGCCCAGCCCATCGCCGCATCATAGGGCGTAACCGTGCCATCGGTGTCCTGGCCGACGATGATGTAGCCCTTTTCCGCACGCAGCACATGCATAGTCTCGGTGCCGTAAGGCGTGATCCCATATTCCTGACCGGCTTCCCACAGGATTTCCCAGAGCTTGCGGCCGAGCGGTGCAGGCACATTGACCTCGAAGCCGATCTCGCCGGTGAAGCTGACGCGGAACAGCCGCGCCGGCATGCCGGCCACGGTGCATTCCACGCAGGACATATGCGGGAAAGCCTCTTCCGTCAGTTCGACGCCTTGCACCAGCGGCGCGAGCAGCTTTGCCGCGTTCGGGCCGTTCAGCGCAATGGTCGACCACTGTTCGGTGGTCGAGGTCAGCCAGACATTGAGATCGGGCCATTCGGTCTGGAGGTAATCCTCCATCATGTTCAGCACGCGGGCGGCACCGCCGGTGGTGGTGGTGACATGGAAACGGTCCTCGGTCATGCGGCCGATGACGCCGTCATCGCGGATGAAGCCGTCATCGCCGAGCAGCAGGCCATAACGGCAACGGCCGGCGGCAAGCTTCGTCCAGGGATTGGTATACATGCGGTTCATGAACTCGACCGCATCGGGACCGACAACCTCGATCTTGCCGAGCGTCGAGGCATCGAAAATGCCAACGCTCTGGCGCACCGCCCGGCATTCACGGCTGACCGCCGCATCCATGTCTTCGCCCGGCTTCGGGAAATACCAGGCGCGACGCCATTGCCCGACCGGCTCGTAAACCGCGCCGTGCTCCTCAGCCCAACCGTCGATCTGCGTCTTGCGCGTCACTTCGAAATGCGCACCGCGGTGATAACCCGCAAAAGCGCCGAAGGTCGTTGGCGTATAGGGCGGACGGAAGGTGGTCAGCCCCACCTGCGGCTGGCGCTTGCCCAGCGCTTCTGCCGCGATGTTGAGGCCGTTGATGTTGGACATCTTGCCCTGATCGGTCGCCATGCCGTTGGTGGTATAGCGCTTGACATGCTCGATGGAACGCATGCCCTCACGCACGGCAAGCCGCAGATCCTTGGCGGTCACGTCATTCTGGTAATCCACGAAGGCCTTGGCCTTGCCGGCATCGCGGTCGCTCGGCAGTTCCGTGTGCGAGACGCCGCTGCCGGTACGGTCATGTTCCACCGCATGGCTGGAACTATTGGCGGCCTTGCCGAGTGCGGCGGCGACTTCGCGACCCCGTTCCGCACCGTCCTTCAACGCGGCCTCGATGCCCCACAGCCCTCGCCCGGCCCCGGCAATGACGCAATCCTCGTTAGTGAGGGCAGGAAGGAACGTAGTCCGTTCATCGTCCCAGGCGATCTTGCCCTGCGTATGGGAAAAGAGATGCAGCGACGGCGTCCAGCCGCCCGACATCAGCACCGCATCACAGGCAATCTCCTGTCCCGCACCGACCGACGCGCCATTAACCGCATTGACCCGGACGGACTTGACCCGCAGCCGGCCCGAGGTCGCCGTGACCGTATGCGACAGCTTGACCGGAATGCCGAGCGCGCGCGCTTCGTTCACCAGTTCCTCGCGCACCTTGGCGCGGGTATCGACAATGGCCTGAACACGGGCACCCGCGCCCTGAAGATCGAAGGCGGCATACCAGGCGCTGTCATGGCTCGTCGCCACCACCGGCCGGTTACCGACCTTGACGCCGTAACGGTTGAGATAGGTCTGGGCAGCCCCCGCCAGCATCACGCCCGGACGGTCGTTGCCGTGGAAGACCAGCGGCTTTTCCAGCGCGCCCTGCGCCAGCACCACCTGGCGCGCCCGAACGCGCCACAGGCGCTCGCGCGGCGTATCTTTCGGCACGGTTTCCAGATGGTCGGTCAGCTTTTCGCAAAGGCCGATCATGTTCTGGTGGTAATAGGCAATCGCCGTCGTGCGGGTCATCACCCTGACGCCGCGCTCTTTCAGCGCCTTCAACTCATCCGCCAGCCAGTTCCATGCGGGCTTGCCGTCGATCTTCGCCTGCGGCTCGGACAGAAGCGTACCGCCGGCTTCGGCATTTTCATCGACCAGCACGACCTTCAGACCATCGACCGCCGCCGCACGCGCTGCCGCGAGACCCGCGGGACCGGCGCCGACGATCAGCACATCGCAATGCAGGTTGCGCGAGGCATAGGTGTCGGGGTCCTCCTCCGTCGGCGAAACGCCGAGACCCGCAGCCGCGCGGATGAAGGGCTCGTAGACCTTGTTCCAGAAGCTCTTCGGCCACATGAAGGTCTTGTAATAGAAGCCCGCCGAAAACAGCATATAGGCCATGTCGTTGACCGCGCCGATATCGAATTTCAGGCTCGGATATTTGTTCTGCGAGGTGGTTTCCAGCCCGTTCCAGATTTCCTGCACCGTGGCGCGGGTGTTCGGTTCGAAACGTCCGGCGCCGCGGCGGGTGCCGATCAGCGCATTCGGCTCCTCAGAACCCGCCGCCACCGGGCCGCGCGGGCGGTGGTATTTGAACGAGCGGCCCATCAGATGCACGCCATTGGCGAGAAGTGCGGAGGCGACCGTATCGCCCTTCACACCGCGATAGGTCTTGCCGTCGAAGGTGAAGCTCACGGAGCGGGCGGCATCCACACGGCCACGGCCGGAAACGCGATAAGAGTTCATTTCGACACCTCGGAACTGGCTGGTGCACGGGTCAGGGAAGAAAGTTCAGGACGCGGCTCGCCCGCCCGATAGGTCGTGAGGAAACGGTCGCTCACCGTGTCGCGCACGGCGTTGAAAAAGCGGCCGCAGCCATGCAGGTGCCGCCAGCGCTCGAAATGCGGGCCCTTGACGTTTTCGCGGATGAACAGGAATTCTTCCCATTGCTCATCGGTCTGCGACGAGGGATCGGCGGCGCGGGTAATATGGGCCTGCCCGGCATAGGTGAATTCGGCTTCCGGCAGTGTTTCGTTGCAATACGGGCAGCGGATCAAAAGCATCGTCGTATCCTCAGTGCGCCACGGCTGCGGCGGCGGCCTCGTCGATCAGGCGGCCGGAACGGAAGCGTTCCAGCGTGAAAGGCGCGTTGATCGGGTGCGGTTCGTTTTTGGCGATGGTCCAGGCGAAGGTATGGGCAGCGCCGGGCGTGGCCTTGAAACCGCCGGTACCCCAGCCGCAATTGACGTAAAGGCCGGCAACCGGCGTCTTGCCGAGAATGGCCGAGCGATCCGGCGTCACATCGACGATGCCGCCCCATTTGCGCAGCATCCGCATGCGGTTGAAGATCGGGAAGATCTCGACGATGGCCGCGATGGTATGCTCGATCAGCGGCAGGCCGCCGCGCTGCGAATAGGAGGTATATTGGTCCGTACCTGAACCGATCACCAGCTCGCCCTTGTCGGACTGGCTGATATAGGCGTGAACCGCGTTCGACATGACCACGCAGGGGAAGATCGGCTTGATCGGCTCCGACACCAGCGCTTGCAACGGATAGCTTTCGAGCGGCAGGCGCACGCCGGCCGTGTCCATGACGACCGAGGTGTGGCCGGCGGCGGAAACCGCGACCTTCTTCGCCTTGATGAAGCCCCTCGCCGTCTCGACGCCCGCGACCGAGCCATCGGCATTGCGGCGAATGGCCGTGACCGGGCAGTTCTGGATGATATCGACGCCGCGGGCGGCAGCGCCGCGCGCATAACCCCAGGCGACCGCATCGTGGCGCGCCGTGCCGGCCCGTTCCTGAAGCGCGCCGCCCATGACCGGATAGCGGGCATTCGGCGCAATGCTGAGCGGCGGGCAGTATTCCTTGCATTCTTCCGGGGTGAGCCAGCGATTGTCGACGCCGTTCAAACGGTTGGAATGGATGTGGCGCTTGAAGCTCTGCACGTCATGGACGTTATGCGCCAGCATCAGCACGCCGCGCCTTGAATACATGACGTTGTAGTTCAATTCCTGGCTCAAATTCTCCCACAGATCGACGGCGTGATCGTAAAGACGGGCGCTCTCGTCATAGAGATAGTTCGAGCGGATGATCGTGGTGTTGCGGCCGGTATTGCCGCCGCCGAGCCAGCCCTTGTCGATGACGGCGACATTGGTGATGCCGTGCTGGCTGGCCAGATAATAGGCAGCGCCCAGACCATGGCCGCCGGCGCCGACGATGACCACGTCATATTCGGCTTTCGGCTGACTGTCGGGCCATTGCTCGTCCCAGTTCTTGTGGCCGGTCACGGCATTCCGCAAAAGATTGAAAGCATTAAAACGCGTCATGAGCGGACCCGATGGTTGGAAAATCTCGTGTCGCAAAGCTAGGAGCATTTGCCGCGCCCCGGCTGGACAATCGCGTCTGTTTGCATGAATATTTGCGTCATGACCTCACCCCGCGCCAGAAAACGCCTCAGCGTCGCCTTCCTGCTTGCCGACCGCTTCACGCTGTCGGCCTTCGCGAATTTCGTCGATGTGCTGCGCCTTGCGGCCGATGAGGCGGACCGTTCGCGGCCTATCCTGTGCGAATGGTCGGTGCTCTCGGCGACCATGAGCAGCGTGCAGTCGAGTTGCGGCGTGAAGGTGCAGCCGGATACACGGCTGATGGACGCCGGGCACTACGACTATATCGTCGTCGTCGGTGGCTTGATCAGCGATCACAGCGCCCTGCCGCAGGAGGCGCTGCGCTTCCTGAAGGAACGGGCGGCGGCGGGCGTTCCCATCGTCGGGCTATGCACCGGCGTTTTCATCCTGCACGAGGCCGGCCTACTCGATGGTTATCGCTGCTGCGTAAGCTGGTTCCACCACCAGGATTTTCTCGACCGTTTCGATACCGTACAGATGATCTCCGACCAGATTTTCGTCATCGACCGCGACCGGCTGACCTGTTCCGGCGGCCACGGCGCAGCGCATCTGGCAGCCTTCCTCGTCGAGCGTCATGTCGGCCAGTCCGCCGCCATCAAAAGCCTCAACATCATGATGATCGACAGCGCGCTGAGCGGCGAAAAGCCTCAACCCGGCCAGCAGAGCACGCGCAAGGCCAACGATCCCCTCGTCAAAAAAGCAATCCTGCGGATGCAGCAGAATATCGAGGTTCCGAGAACCGTGCTGGAACTGGCGAATGATCTCGGCCTTGGCCGCCGCAGCCTCGAACGGCGTTTCCTGAACGACCTCAGCGCAACGCCTTCGAAGGTCTATCTCGAGCTTCGACTGGATCGCGCTCTGTCGCTGCTGCGCACGACGCGTGACAGCATCACCCAGATTTCGCTCGCCACCGGTTTTTGCGATGCGCCGCACCTTTCCCGCACGCTACGAGCCGAGCGCGGTTTCACCCCCAGCGAATATCGCAAGACTCAGGCCGGCCACGTCGCAACCGAAGAGGAATTCGCCGTCGGCGTGCTGCTTCCACAATCCTGAAAATCTTGCCTCTGTTCTAGGAACCCGCCCCCATGAAGGTCAGCCGGGTAAGAGCCGTATAGCTGGATTCCGAGGCCATCAGGGCTGCGAAGACGAGCACGAGAACCGGCGGAAGCAGGATGGCGTAGACCAGAACCAGCCGTTCCCAGGCCATATGCATGAAAATCGCCATGATCAGCCCCGCCTTCAGGATCATGAAGAGGATGATGAGAGACCATCTCGGATAGCTCTGAATGCCAAGATAATCGACCATATAGGAGAAGGCGCTGAGGACGAAAAGCAGTCCCCAGACCACCATGTAAAGTCTTATCGGATGCTGCTGTCCCTGTTGTGACTGTTGCTGTGCCATAATGCCATCCTCACTCACCACAGATAGAAGAATGCGAAGATAAAGACCCACACCAGATCCACGAAGTGCCAGTAAAGCCCGGTTATCTCGACGATCTCGTATTGCCCCTTGCGGCTGGTGAAGAACCCCCGCCTTTCTTCATCGAAATCTCCCCGCCACACCTTGCGCGCGACGATGAGAAGAAACAGGACGCCGATGGACACATGGGTGCCGTGAAAGCCCGTGATCATGAAGAAAGCCGAACCGAACTGCGCCGCACCCCACGGGTTTTCCCAGGGGCGAACGCCCTCCGCGATCAGCTTGCTCCATTCGAATGCCTGCATTCCCACGAATGTCGCGCCAAGCGCTGCCGTCGCCACCATCAGCGCGGCGGTTTTGCGACGGTCGCGGCGATATGCGAAGTTGACGGCCATGGCCATCGTGCCGCTGCTGCTGATGAGAACAAAGGTCATGATGGCAATCAGGATCAGCGGAATGTGCCGGCCGGCAATCGTGAGCGCGAAAACCTCGCTCGGATTGGGCCAGGCCGCGGTGGCCGACATGCGCGCCGCCATATAGGCCAGCAGGAAACAGCCGAAAATGAAGATATCGCTCAGGATGAATATCCACATCATCGCCTTGCCCCAGGAGACGTTCTTGAACGCCCGCTGGTCCGATGACAGATCGGCGGCGACGCCGCGCAGTCCCGCCGGCCGCAGATGCGGATCACTTACCGGTCTTTCCTCCATGGATGCGGCCATGATCGACACTCCTCAGGTGACCAATTGACGGCAGAGATCGACGAAACTGTTCGCCCAACCGGCGAAAAGCGCAAAAAGGACCAGCCAGACGATCAGCATGAAATGCCAGTAGATGGCGCACAGCTCCACACTCAGGCGCATCCTTGCCGACAAGGGCTCGCTCCGGGCACGGATTGCGGTGCGTCCAAGCACGAAGAGCCCGCCCAATATATGCAGGCCGTGCAGGCCCGTGATCATGTAGAAGAAGCTGTTCGATGGGTTATCCGCCAGAACATAGCCTGCGGAGATGAGTTGCCGCCACGCCAGGAATTGACCGGCGACAAAGAAAACAGCCGTTGCAAAGGCTGTCACAAGAGCCGCGTTCAGCCTGTCGCGATGATCTGGACGGATTTCGGTTTTCGCCCATTGCAGCGCCAGACTGCTGGCGGCAAGCGTCGCAGTATTCACCCATAACAGTCTGGGGATCGGGATACCCCACCAGTCGGCGCCGCCCATGCGGCCGAGATAGGCGCTAATGAGCAAGGTGAACAACGCACCGACAACCGCCAGAAATATCCCAAGTCCGACTTTCGCAATCGTCGCCGACGATCCCTGCATCTGCTGCGCATCGCCTGCCAAACCGACTTCCAGCCAGGGCTTCGAGGCCAGCCGCTGCCGCGCCATCCACCAGCCGATGATGCCGGCGATCCCGGCCATGAAGACGAGGATGGCGCTCATGACACAGCTCTTTCGGAAGGCCCGGCCGCAGCCGGCTGGTTTTGCGGCAGGAAGTCCTCAGCCGCGCCGGGCACGCTGTAATCATATGGCCAGCGATAAACGACCGGCAGTTCCTTGCCCCAGTTGCCATGAACCGGCGGGGTCTGCGGCGTCTGCCACTCCAGTGTCGTGGCCCGCCACGGATTGCCGACCGCCTTTTTGCCCCAGCGCAGGCTCCACTCGAGATTGAACACGAATAGCAGTTGAGCCGCACCGACGATGAGCGCGGCCACGGTGATGAATATGTTCAACGTATGCGCCGAATCTGGAATGAAGGCGGTTTCGCCCAGCTCGTAATAGCGGCGCGGCACCCCCATCAGCCCGAGATAATGCATCGGGAAGAAGATGGCATAGGCACCGAGAAAGGTGATCCAGAAATGGACGTGCCCCATCGCCTCGTTCAGCATCCGGCCCGTGACTTTCGGATACCAGTGATGAATCGCACCGAAGATCACCATGATCGGCGCGACCCCCATCACCATATGAAAATGGGCGACCACGAACATCGTATCCGAAAGCGGCACATCGACGACGACATTGCCGAGGAAGAGGCCCGTCAATCCGCCATTGATGAATGTGACGATGAAGGCGAGCGCAAACAGCATCGGCAGGGTGAGATGGATATCGCCGCGCCAGAGTGTCAGCACCCAGTTATAGACCTTGATCGCCGTCGGCACGGCGATGATCAGCGTCGTGGTTGCGAAAAAGAACCCGAAATTCGGGTTCATGCCGCTGACATACATATGATGCGCCCAGACGACGAAGCTCAGCGCCGCGATGATGACGATCGCCCAGACCATCATGCGGTAGCCGAAGATATTCTTGCGCGCATGGGTGCTGATCAGATCCGAGACGATGCCGAAGGCGGGAAGTGCGACGATATAGACTTCCGGATGGCCGAAGAACCAGAACAGGTGCTGGAACAGGATGGGACTGCCGCCCTCCTGCTTCAATTGTTCGCCCATCTCCACGATGGCCGGCATGAAGAAGCTCGTGCCGAGCAGCCGGTCGAACAGCATCATGACCGCGGCGACGAAGAGCGCCGGGAAAGCGAGCAGCGCCATGGCCGTCGCCGTGAATATGCCCCATATCGTCAATGGCATGCGCATCAGCGTCATGCCCCGCGTGCATCCCTGCAACACGGTGACGACGTAATTCAGCCCGCCCAAAGTAAAGCCGATGATGAACAGGATCAGCGATGACAGCATCAGGATGATGCCCCAGTCGCGCCCGCCCGGCGTTCCCGAAAGAAGCGCCTGCGGCGGATAGAGCGTCCAGCCGGCGCCCGTCGGCCCGCCGGGTGCGAAGAAACCGGCCACCAGCACAAGGACGGCGGAAAGGTAGAGCCAGTAGCTCAGCATATTGGCATAGGGAAACACCATGTCGCGCGCGCCGAGCATCAGCGGGATCAGGTAGTTGCCGAAACCGCCGAGAAACAATGCAGTCAGCAGGTAGATCACCATGATCATGCCATGCATGGTGATGAACTGATAATAATGTTCCGCATCGATGAAGGAGAAATAGCCGGGAAAAGCGAGCTGCAGCCGCATCAGCCAGGAAAGCACCAGCGCCACCATGCCTATTGCGATGGCTGTCAGGAAATATTGAATGGCAATGATCTTGGCATCCTGGCTGAAGACATATTTCGTCCACCAGCTTTTCGGATGATAAAGCTCGACGTCCTCGACTTCAGCGGGCTGAATGACCTGCCCGGCGCCGGATCCAATCTCGACCATGTTCCATCCTCCCTGTTCTCCCGATGCGGCCTTCCCTTCCAATCTGCACGGCGCTTATCTGGCCGCCGACGTTTCCGCCGAAGCCAGCAGTTTCGAGAAAGTCGGCTGCTGCTGCAGCCAGGCCTGATAATCGGTCTCGGTATCGACGACGACGGTACTGCGCATCTGCGGATGGCCCACACCGCACAGTTCCGCGCAGAGAACCTCGAAAGTTCCCGTCCGGGTCGGCGTAAACCAGTAATAGGTGACCGAGCCGGGGATCATGTCCATTTTGGCCCGGAACTCCGGCACATAGAAATCATGCACGACATCGACCGCGCGCAGCAGCATTTTCACCGGCCTGCCGGCGGGCAGATGCAACTCGCCGCCTTCAATGATGACATCGTCCATTCCGGCGGGATCGTTCCTGTTCAGGCCGAGCGGATTGCCGGGGCCAATAGCGCGCGTATCCGCCCGCCCGAGCCGTCCGTCCGCTCCCGGCAGGCGGAAACTCCATTGCCATTGCTGACCGACGACTTCCACCTCGCTCGCACCGTCCGGTACGGTCACGAACTGGTTCCATACGAAGAGGCCCGGCAGAAGCATTGCAGCCACCCCAACCCCGGTTCCGCCCGCCAGCCACCATTCCAGGCGCTTGTTTTCGGGCTCGTATGCAGCCCGGTTTCCGGCGCGGTGCCTGAAGCGGAACACGCAATAGGCGACGAACAGCACGACGGCCGAGAAAACGAAGCCGGTGATCCAGAAAGTGATGATGATCGTATTGTCGATATAGCTCCAGTTCGAGGCTATCGGCGTCCACCACCACGGGCTTAGCAGGTGGAATACGATCGATCCCACCACCAGCAGAACGAGAATCACAACGACAGCCATCGTCTCCTCCCGTGACCCGGCCACGAATACTTCTACAACCCCATCGCGAAGTATATTAGAATTATCTCATAAATTGATCGGGCGAGCAATTATGGTAGCGCCTGCGGCAGCGTCTCCTTCCTGTGCGCCTGCATCAATCGCGAAGGCAATCGCGAAAAGCAGACAGATCGGAAGAAAACGATACCACATGGCATCCCCGCACTCTCCATGGCCTTCCCAACCGCCGCGGCTCCCCTCGCGGGGCCGCAACGGCAGGGAGGATGATCTACGGATAGATTTCCTCTATGAATTCAGGGCGTACGGCTTGGATAATCGGACACGATCAGTTTCCGATAGAGGTGCCAAGTCGAGTGGCCGAGGATGGGCATGACGACCGCGAGGCCGATAAATACCGGGATCGTGCCGACGACCAGCAAGGCCGCGACGATCAATCCCCAAAGCGCCACCGGAACCGGGTTGGCAAGCGTGGCGCGGACGCTCGCATCCACCGCCGCGACTGCGCCGACATCCCGGTCGAGCAGCAGCGGGAACGCCACCACCGTTGTCGCCAGCACGACGACCGCGAAAACGAAGCCGGCCAGATTGCCCCAGATGATGAGGGAGAGACCTTGTGAGGTCGTCAATACGTCCGACAAAAAGGTGGAGAGCGAAACCGGACCGGTCGCATCGAAAGTCGCAGTGTAGATGCTCTGCGCAACAATCAACCAGACGACGAAAAGCACGAAAAGCATGACGGCGACCGCGATGATCGACGGCAGGGCCGGAGAGTGCCGAACCTCCAGTGCGTGCCGCCAGGAGCTATCCAACCCCTGCTCGCGTCGTCGACTGATTTCATAAAGCCCGATGGCCGCGATCGGACCAATCAGTGCAAAACCCGACATCAGCGGATAAATAACCGGCAGCAGATTGGCGCCGGAACTCCACATCACCAGAAAAACACCGGCGATCGGATACATAAGACAGAGAAAAACATAGTGGGACGGCTTTTCTTTAAAGTCCTCAAGTCCCAGCTTCAACGCATCCACAATATCCGGGATGCCAATCTTGCGGACTTCCGGGCGGGCAAATTCGCCACTCGCACCGGCCATGACATGGAATGCCGTCATAGCACTTCTCCTCCTGCGCCATGATCCGGCTGGCGGTACAGGAACGCTCGGTGACCTCTATCGACGCGTCAAACCGCAACCGGCTGTTTTGTAATTTATCAAATTCTGTCGCCTTTGTCGCCTGTTCTTTAAATTGGAGAAATCAGATGCCCGCTGCCGGCATGGTCGACAGAACCGCACTCGTGCAGGTTTGGGATCGTTGCCAGCTCCGTGCACTGTCTATGGCGCGTGCGAAGCGAGCATGGTCTTTGGCATCGACCGATCCGTCGGGCGCGAATATCTCGGCATCGCCTCGTAGGGCCGCGACATCGACGCCGCACAGTTCCGCCAGGCCGAGCGCCGTCAGCTCGCGCATGGCGGGCACGCAAATGGTTCGACCGCTGGCGGTGGCCAGAAAGCGGGCGAAATAGCGGCTGTTCGACAAGCCGCCATCGATGGAGATCGTATCGCCTATGGGGGCGACCGCCGATGCCACCTGGATCAACCGCGCCGTCAGCAGGGCAATGCCTTCCAGCATGGCACGCACCATGTCACGCCGCTCGGTCGCGTGGTCCATGCCGATGAACAACGGCACGGCCTGCCTGTCCCAATAGGGCGCGGCAAGGCCCGAAAGGGCGGGCACGAAGACAAGGCCGCGGCGAATGGCCGACGGCCCCTCGAAACCGTCGAGTTCGGTATTTTCAGCATAGAGGCCGATCTTTTTCGCCCATTCGAGCGCCGCGCCGGCATCATAGATTCCGCCTTCGATGGCGAAAACCGCAGGCGCGCCCTGCATTTGCCAGCCAACGGTCGGCAGAAGCTCTCCCGTCAAAGGCCTCCCGTTACCGGCAACGGCCAGCAGAAAGGCCCCGGTTCCGAAGGTTATCTTGCAATCGCCGGCCTTGCGGCAGCCATGCCCATAAAGCGCTGCCTGCTGATCGACGATGGAAACGCGGATAGGAGTTCCGTCAACCGCGCCGAAGCCGCCATCGACAGGACCGATCTTGGGCAGGCAATCCAGCGGCACGCCGTGAAGCGCGCAGAGTTCCGGGCTCCAGTCTCCGGTTGAAAGATCGAGCAGACCCGTGCGCGACGCCGTTGCAAGGTCGGTGCGGAAACAGCCCGTCAGCCGGTCCAGAAAAAAAGCATCGGTGGTGCCCAGCCGCAAACGGCCTGCCGCGCGTGCCTGTGCCACCGCTGGATTGTGCCTGACCAGCCAGGCCAGTTTACTGGCCGAAAAATAGGGATCGAGCGGCAGCCCGCAAATCGCTTTCGAACGATCCGTTGCCGAAGGCGGCAGGGCGGAGAGCGCTTCGGCGGTGCGGGCATCCTGCCAGACGATGACCGGCGACAGCGCCTCCCCGCTCACGGCATCCCACGCCAGGCAACTCTCGCCCTGATTGGCGATGGCGATGGCATCCACCGGCCCGGCGGCAGCCAGCACTGCGCGGATGTTGCCCAGCAGTTCTTCCGGATCATGTTCCACATGGCCGGCGGCCGGATAAAATTGTGCGTGACGCCGGCTGGCCACGACCTCCGCCGTGCCGCCATCGCTCACCACAAGGCACCGGGTCGATGTCGTTCCCTGATCGATTGCCGCGATGCGCATCAATTGGCCTCCTGAAAGTGAAAAGCAATCTGCCCCGCTTCAAACGCAGCGCCGGGAATGGGCACCAACACACGACGTTCAGGACGCCAACGGCCGGTCTTGCTCCACACGTCCGTTCCGTCGAGATGCAGCGAAAGCCGGCCTTGAATACGTCTGGTGAAACGAAGCTGAAAATCGCGAAATGCGGGTCTGTCGAGCCCACCCGGCCGCAACATGGCGGGAACCGCCAGCTTGAGCGGATCGGCGAAGGTGACGGGCACCCCCGGTGCGCCGCATGGTTCCCGGGCGAGATCGTCAGCCACCGCCGCGCCAACCCGACGCCCTTCGCGAAACGCCCAGCCGCCCGTTTCCACGGCTCGCAAGACATTCCCGCCGGCGAAGAATATCGGGTTGGGCATCCGTCCGTCCTGATCGATCAGCGGCCCGGCGCTGCCTGCCGCAACATCCACGGGGGATGCATTGAGAAGCGCTGCCTCCGGCGTGAACCGCCCGGTGAGCAGAACACCGTCGCATTGAACCGTCAGGATGCGACCGTCCGCCAGACGGATATCGGCTTCTTCGAGCCGGCCGCATCCGCGAATATCCGTAAGTACCGCGCCACAATGAAAGGGCACCCCGGCCAGTCGCGGAAACCAATGGAAAGGCGACCGCGCCAGCGGATGCGGTTCCGGCTCGATCATCGCCACAGGCCGGGCGCGATGCGTCAGGCAGGTTAGAAGCGCGGAAAAGGAAACCAGTTCCGAACCGACGATGAGCGGCCGACGAAAGGGCATGATGCCGTGAAAGGCGACATAGGATTGCAGCGTGCCGGTGGTGACCACACCCACCGGCCGGTCGCCGGGCAGAAGACGCGCGGAGCGTGGTTTTTCCCGCGCGCCGGTCGCAAGCACGATACGCCGGGCCTTCAGCGTCTCGACGCCGCGCGCCGACGTCACGAGCAGCGCGCCATCCTGCCCGAGTTCCACCACGGAATGACCGGTGCGGATATCGACACCCGCATCCTGCGCCTGCCGCTGCAGGCGTTGCGCATAGGCCGGGCCGAAATAGACGCGTCCGAATTCACGCATGCCGAAGGGCGAATGCAGGCAATGCCGGGTTGCGCCACCAAGGGCCGGCTCACGCTCGAGGATCATCACGCGGGCGGTACCGCGCGCTTTCAGCTCCAGCGCCGCCGCCACACCCGCCGGGCCGCCGCCGACCACGATGACATCCGCACTCATCGGTCGCCTCCCTCGTGAACGGCAAGCGGGATCGCCAGGCGGTCGCGCGTCATCGCGGCCAGCCGGGCGTTACAATAAAAGCCTTGGCAGCGGCCCATGCCGGCGCGGGTGCGGCGCCGCAGCCCACCGAAATCGCCCGGCGGCACCGGGCTTAAAAAGGTCGCCTCAATCTCGCGCCGCGTGACGAGTTCGCAATGACAGACGATTTCGCCGTGATCGGCACGCTGCCAGTCCCGCTCGCAGGTTTCCGTCAGGTTGGGCATCGTCACGTCAGGAGCCGAGGGCGGTGGGACAAAATGCGTGCCGAAACCTTCGTGAAGCTTCAGCGCATGTTGCGCCAGACCGAGGGCGGCGCTCAGGCCGGTGGAGCGAATGCCGCCGAGCGTGATCGCGCGCCGGTCCGGCCGGGCGGAAATGCGGTAATGCTTCTTTTCAGACGCCGGTCGCAGACCGGCATAAACGGCGGTTACGGAAACGGAAGCAAGCGCCGGAACGATCTCCGCGCCGCGTTCCAGCAGTGCTTCCAGCGTCGCCGTCTCGACCGTCGCGCGCTCCCGGTCTTCCTGCTCTTCCGCCGTCGGGCCGACGAGAACATTACCGAAGGCGCTGGGGCACACGACGATGCCCTTGGTGATTTCGGTCGGAACGGGCAGGACGATGCGCGGCACATGCCGGCGGGCAGCCTTGTCCAGCACCACGAACTGCCCCTTGCGGGGCTTGATGGCAAAGTCGGGCGAAAGCCCCAGACGCGCGTCGACAATATCGCCGAACAGCCCGGCGGCATTGACAATGCTTGCGGCAAGGATAACGCCGGCCGTCGTCTCGATCCGCCACGCGCCGTCGAACGCACCGGACAGGACTTCCGCGTTGGGCACCAGCTGCGCGCCGAGCGCCACCGCCTGCGTAAGATAGCCAAGCGGTGCGGACCAAGGATCGATGATATGTTCACCCGGAACGTCGAGCGCGGCGACAAGGCGGTCGGACAGGCCCGGCATGGTTTCGCGAGCCTGCCCCGCTGTGAGAAGCTCAAGCCCGGCAATGCCGTTGCGCCGCCCCTGATCGGCAATCGCCTGCAGTTTTTCCGCCTCGTCCGGGTTCCAGGCGCAGACCAGCGCGCCTGTTTCGACGAGGCTGAGGCCCATCTGCGCATGAATGGAGAGATATTCCTCCCGGCCGGCCTTCACCAGTTCCAGTTCCAGACTGCCTTCTGGCGCATCGAAACCGGTATGGAGGATGGCGCTATTGGCCTTGGAGGCGCCGGAGAGGATATCGGGGCCTTTTTCGATGACCACCACCTTCGCACCGGCCAGCGCGAAACGGCGGGCGACCGCGCAACCGACCACACCGGCGCCGATGACGGCGACATCAAATTCCGTGGAGGGGGTTTCAGCCATGGCCTTCCCTTTGCCTTCGTCTTTCAAAGCGAAATCAGCAGGCGCGACGGATCGCGCCGATGCAGCAGCAGCGTTCATAAACGGGAGTGAAATTCGCGCCTGTGCCAGTAGGGGCAGCCAGCGCCAGCCGGCAGCCCCACGACTTTATTTCACGAAAGTTTTGGTCAAGCCCGCCGTGCGGTCGACGATGAGGACGACGGCAAGGGTGAGCACGATCAAGAGAACGGAAATGGCCGCAACGAGCGGATCCGCCTGCGTTTCCACATGCTGATACATGGCGACGGGAAGCGTGGTGATACGCGGGCCGGTGAGGAACAGCGAAATTACCGCTTCATCGAACGACACCAGAAAGGAAAGCGCCGCCGTCGCCACGACGCCCGGCGCGATCATCGGCATGGTCACGCGTCGGAAAATCGTGAGCGGCGATGCCCCGAGCGTGGAGGCGGCCTCCTCGAAAATCAGCGGCAGGCCGGCAAGCGAGGTGGTGAGAACACGCAGCGCATAGGGCAGCACGATGATGAGATGGGCGATCACCAGACCGGTGAAGGTGCCGAGCAGGCCCGCACCGGCAAAGACGATCAGGATCGCGAGGCCGAGAACGATGGTCGGCAGCAGCAGCGGTGCGGTGAAGAAGGCGAGAAGCGCATCCGCCCCGATCACCCGCATGCGCACGATGGCATAGGAGGCCGGCAGCGCTATCAGCATGGAGAGCGCGGTGACGATGATGGCGAGAAGGGTGCTGGTGCCGAGCGCTCCCATCATCTTGGAATTGTGCATGAGATCGACATACCAGCGCAGGCTCCAGCCGGAGGGAGGAAAGGTCATGTAGCTATCGGCTGAAAATGAGATCGGCACGACGAGAACCACGGGTGCCAGCAGGAAAAGGAACATGATGAAGGCGACGATTTTCAGCGCCAGCGGAGCGGGACGTTCTTCCATCTTCGATCTCCTTTAAAGAATGGCCCGCAGAAGCCGGGAATAGAGCACCAGGGCAGCGCCGAAAATAACGAGAATGATCATCGACAGGGTCGCGGCGAGCGGCCAGTTGAGCGTCACGATGGCCTGATCGTAGATTTCCGTCGCGAGAAGGAAGACGCGCCCGCCGCCAAGCAGCTTGGGGGTAATGAACGAACTGACGGCGAGAACGAAGGAAAGCAGGCAACCGAGCGCGACGCCGGGCATGGTGAGCGGCACGATGATCCGCCAGAATACCTTCCAGGGCGATGCGCCGAGCGTTTCCGCCGCCTCTTCGACACGCGGATCGAGCCTGCCGAAACCGGCAAGCAGCGCCAGGATCATATAGGGCATCAGGATTTCGGTTAGCCCGATGACGACGCCGACCTTGTTGAACAGCAACCGCACGCCGCTTTCGGCACCGAGCGCTAAGAGGATGTTGTTGATGAGGCCGTCATCGGCAAGGATCGCGATCCAGCCATAGGTGCGCACCACGGCCGATGTGAGCAACGGCGAAATGACGAGCACCAGCAGCAGCGTCTTCCAGCGGCCCTGCGCCCGGTGAAGATAAAGCGCGATGGGATAGGAGGCGATGAGTGTGAGAACCGTGATCAGAAGACTGGTCAGGATGCTCTGGCCGATCAGTTCAATATAAAAACCGTCGGTCAGGGTGGACGACCAGTTGTCGAGCGTGTGGGCTTCGCCAAGACCGCCGCCGCCAAGGCTTTCACGGAAGGAAAGCAGGAGCAGGTTGAACACGGGCATGACGAAGGCCAGCCCATTGACCGCAATGATCGGCCCGAGAAGAAGCGTTGCTAGAAACACCATGGAGGATGTGCGGCTGCCGGGAGCCGTGATCATGACCGCCGCTGTCATTGGCCTGCTCCGAAGACCAGCGTGTCCTCCACCCGCCAGACTAGGCTGACCGCGCTGCCCGCCGCCACAGGTGTTTCCCCGCCGGAAGTCGCGCGCTCCACCGACAATGTCTGTCCGCCCGCAGCGATCTCGTAGTGAAGGATATCGCCTGCATAATAGACATCGCGAACCTCACCGGCGATGCGATTGACCGGCGCTCCGTCGAAATCGGGTGCGGCGTCACCGGCAACCGTCATGGCCATGCGGTGCGGCCGTACCATAAGGTCGATCTTGCCATTGTGCGAGCCGGGCGCACGCAGTGTCGCGTCGCCGACCGTGATGTGATCGCCGACCGCGTTTCCGACCAGCCTGTTGGTGCGGCCGACGAAAGAGGCGACGAAAGCCGTTGCCGGGCGCTCGTAAAGATCATGCGGCGTGCCGAGCTGTTCCAGACGCCCGCCATTGAGCACGGCGACCTTGTCGCACATGCTGAGCGCCTCCACCTGATCATGGGTGACGAAGATGGAGGTGATGCCAAGCTGTTTCTGGATGCGGCGGATTTCAGAGCGCATCTCGTCGCGCAGCTTGGCGTCGAGATTGGAAAGAGGTTCGTCAAACAAAAGGATGGAGGGCTGGATGACGAGTGCACGCGCCAGTGCGACGCGCTGCTGCTGGCCACCGGAAAGCTGGGCGGGCCGGCGGTCCTCGCGCCCTTCCAGACGCACCATGGCAATCGCTTCGCGCGCACGCCGTTCCGCTTCGGCAGCCGGCACCTTGCGCATTTCAAGACCGAACATGACGTTCTTGAGAACAGTCATATGTGGGAAAAGCGCATAGCTCTGAAAAACGAGGCCGATATCGCGCTTGTAGGGCGCAAGCTGCGTCACATCCTTGCCATCGATCAGGATCGAACCTGACGTCACGGGCGCAAGGCCGGCAATCATGCGCAGCGACGTCGACTTGCCGCAGCCGGATGGACCGAGGAAGGCAACCAGTTCGCCCTTGGGAATCTCGAGATTGAGATTATCCACGGCGACCATGGTTTCGTAGCGCTTGGTCAATGAACGAATCGAGAGAAATCCTGGCTGCATGATGTCTGAAGTTCCCATTCTGGCTTTTTGCCTTTCTCCAGAACATGTCCCATCCCGGCGGGGTCGCGGGCATGCCCTGTCCCTTGATCTATGCAATCGCGGCGGAAATTCACCTGCGCTCTGCGCGGCGCTTTCCCTATGCAGGCCTTCGGGCCACCCACCCCTCCATCGATGCCAACACCGACGGAGGAAATGAGCCGGGGCCTATGCCGTTTCCGCATCCGCCCGAAGGGGATGCGGAAGACTTGCCATTTTTCACGACAGAGACGCGAAAGCCTTAGCGGCTGAGCGGGATGACCTTGCGGCGCCAGTCCTGCGTGATTTGGTCACGAACCTTCGAGAGGCCGATCCAGTCGACCGGGATAACCTTGTCCATCGCCTTGACGACCGTGCGATCGCTGACATCGGGAGCCACCGTGGCCTTGGCGTTGGTCGGCGCATAATACATGGCGGCGGTGAAGGCGGCCTGGGCTTCCGGGCTCAGCGCGTAATCGATGAACTTGCGGGCCGCCTCGGACGACGGGCCGCCCTTGACGAGATTGAGCGTGTTGATCTGCAGGATCGTGCCTTCCTTCGGAAGAACGACCTTCATCTTGCCCTTGGAACCATCGGCATTCACCTGGCTGCGGGCATTCCAGCCCACGCCCAGCGACACCTGACCGTTGACGACAGTCGGATAGACTTCCGGCTTCGGTTCCCACGTCTGGACGTTCGGCGCGACTTCCGCCATGGCATTGATGCCGGCGTCGATATTCTTGATGAAGTCGGTGCCGCCATTCATATGGTCCATGATGATGGTCGTGCCGATACCGACGATGTCAGGAGCGCTCAGCATGGCGATCTTGCCCTTGAAGGCGCTGTCTTTCAGGGCATTCCAGCTGTCCGGCGCGGTCTTGATTGCATCGGTGTTATAGATGAGAACGAGATTGTCGAAGGTCACGCCGACACCGGCGACGCCTTCGAAGCGGGCGTTCGGATAGAGGTCGGCAACGTTCTTGGTAACGCTTTCATCGACCTTGTCGAACAGGCCTTCGTCCGTGCCGGTCTTGGCGACGGAGACGTCCATCAGCGCGATATCGGATTGCGGAGCAGCTTTCTGGGCGCGCAGCGAGCCGAGCATGGCGGCGGAACCCTGCTGCGGGAAATAGTCGACCTTTATATCCGGGTTGGCGGCCATGAAAGGCTCGATGACGGCCTTGGTGTAACGCTCCTGGAAAAGGCCACTATAGCCGAGGAACGTCACGGTCTGCTGGGCGTGCGCCGGCATGGCGGCCGCGCCCAGCATGAGAATCCCACTCAGAAGTATCGATTTCTTCATTGTCCTGTTCTCCTCTATTGTTATTGGGAGTGGCGAACGGATCCGCCACCCGAAAGATTGTGTCAGGCGCTGAGCTTCGCCTGGACGAATTTGTTGGCGCCGGAAATATCCGGCAGCTTCTCGCCGTTGCGCAGGCGTTCCAAAAGCACGATCTCGGCTTCCTGCATGCCGATGGCGCGTTCCGCCATGGCGCGGGCCTGGCTCGGATGAAGGGCGACAACGCCGCTTTCGTCGCACAGGATCGCATCGCCCGGATTGATCATCTGGCCGCCGACGCTGATCGGAACGTTGATCGCGCCTTCCAGACCAAGGATCTTGGTGGTGATCGGCGACGGGCCGCGGCACCACATGGGCATGTCGACCTTGGTGAACTCCGAGAAATCGGTCGCCGGGCCATCGACGACACCGGCTTTGACGCCGGCCATCTTCATGGTGTTGGTGATGACGCCGCCCCAGCAGGCGTGGCGGGTATCGCCGCAACGGTCGATGAGAACGATATCGCCCGGACGCACGAGTTGCGTCAGGTAGTGGAGCATGGTCGAATCCGCATTCGGGATGCGCAGCGTGACGGCAGTGCCCGCCACGCGCTTGCCCGGAAGAACGGCCCGGATTTCAGGATCGACGAAACCGGAATGAAGCACATGTCCGATCGTTGCCACTTCGACCTTTTCAAGAAGCTCGATGATGTCGGCGCCGATCTGTTCCGGCATGGGGTTGACGATAAACATTGGGTCTTTCTCCGATCAGAGAACGTGGTGGTTCGCCACCGGCACGTTGGCGCGCACCTTGGCCGAATAGTCGAAGTCGAGAGCGGCGCCAGCAGTTCCGACGGTGTCGGAGCATTGCGCGACGATGTGACCCCACGGATCGATGACCATGGAATGCCCCCAGCAGGCCTTCTTGCCGCCCGCATGGGTGCCGATCTGGCCGACAGCGAGGAAATAGGTCTGGGTTTCGACGGCGCGGGCGCGAGCCAGCACTTCCCAATGGTCCTTGCCGGTCATCAGCGTGAAAGCGGCCGGCAGAACGATGACATCTGCACCCTTGTCCCGCAGGGCACGGAACAGTTCCGGGAATCGGATGTCGTAGCAGATGCCGCAGCCGACCGTCCTGTCGCCAACCTTGTAGGTCACGACCTCTTCGCCACGGGCAACGGAATCGGATTCGCGGTAGCTGATGCCGTTCGGCGTATCGACGTCGAACAGGTGAATTTTACGGTAACGGGCGATCTGTTTGCCGTCCGGGCCGAAAACGAGCGTCGAATTGTAAAAGCGGTTGCCTTCCTTCTCGACGATGGAACCGGCATGCAGCGTGATCGCGTGCTTTCTGGCCAGATCCGAAAGCAGCGAGTAAATCTCGCCGCCGGGGAATTCTTCCCCGCTCTCATGCATTTCCTGAGGATTATCTCCAAGAAATGCGAAGTATTCCGGAAGAACAACAAGATCAGGACTATCCGCCTTGACTGCCTTCTCAATTAAATCGGCAGCAACCTTGAGGTTTTCTGCCTTGTCGTTCTGGGTATTCATTTGAACAAGTGAGACTTTCACGTTGCTCTCCTCTCATGTTGCGAGGAGAATTAAGAACGGGAACTGTTTTCCTGACAAACGGAAAAACTCTATCGAAACCCATAAGGTAAGCTTATAGATTAATCATTTTGCGTTGCAGCATAAAATTTAAGCTGCGGCCGTCATCCATTGCGTGGTGGTTTCACTGACGATTTCCGTCGCCATGTCGGCAATGGCACGGGCAAGCGCATTGTCGCCGCGCTCCTGATAAACCGTGTGGAAGGTAAGAGGCGGCACCGCCGGTGTGATGTCGAGAATACGCGCTTCGCCCGATTTGATGATGCCATCCACCAAAACGCGCGGCAAGGCGCCTACCCCGACAGCCGTGGCCACAAGGCGCGTCATGATCGACAGCGAATTGGAATTGTAGATGCGGCTGTCGGACAGTCCATGGGAATCGAGAAGCGCCCGCAAGGCCTGATGCGGCTGTGAGCCGGTCGAGAAGGTAAGCAGCGGAAAATGCGCGATATCTTCAAGCGTGACACCGGTTTCCGGCAGCGGCAGCTCGACGGCGCCGACCCAGCAGGATTCGAATGTACAGAGCGGTGAATTATAAATATCCGCAGCCATGATCGGCCCCATGATGAAACCGACATCCACCTCGCCGTTCTGAATGCGCTGCGAGAGTTTCAAGCTGGTATCGATGGTCAGATCGAGGCTGACACCAGGATATTGTTCGTTCACTCGGCGGATGAGCAGCGGCAGCCAGGCATAAACGATCGTATCGGCGGCACCGATCCGCACCGTACCCCTCAGCGCCTCGCGGTTACTGACGATCTGCCGGAACTCGCCGGTGAGGTTGACGATCTTTTCGGCATGTTGCAGCGCCAGACGACCCGCGGGCGTCAGGTTGACGCAGCGCACATCGCGCGTGAACAGCACGACACCAAGCTCCCGCTCCAAAGCGGCGATCCGGTTGGATACCGATGCTTGCGTTGTGTGCAAACGTTCCGCGGCTGCCGAAAAGCTGCTCAATCGGGCAGCCCAGAGAAAAGTTTCGAGGAATCGCGTATTCATGGGCTCAATCTTCTCGCATGGCTCCGCGATCCAGCTCCAAGTCTCTGGCTTCGTCTTGCCCTTGGCCTTTGTGGTTCAAGGGGCAGTATGTCCGATGCGCGCGCCCATAGGCAAGCGATCAAAGCCGGCGCCTCCCTTTCTGAAGTGATTGCGCCGGTTCCCTTAATGGAGGCATTGGATGGGGATCAGCGTGCCGTGATCTTTTCCTGCAAGAGCTGGATGGCGAGATGCTGGATCAGAATGATCGTCTTGGCATCGCGAATATCGCCGCGGCCGATCATCCGCATCGCCTCGGGCAAGGCGATTTCCAGCACGTCGATGTCTTCGCCCTCGTCCGCTGAACCGCCACCTGCCCCGACCTTATGTTTCTCGGCATATTCGCCGTAGAAAAAGGCGAGATATTCCGTGACCGATCCGGGGCTCATATAGATATCGAACAGATGCGTAAGTTCGGAAACCTCATAACCGGTTTCCTCGATCAGTTCCGCACGCATGCGCGTCGCCGGTTCAGCGCCTTCCAGCAGCCCCGCCGGTGTCTCGATCAGCGATTCCAGACCGCCATTCAAAAGCACCGGCAACCGGAACTGGCGGGTCAGCAGCACATTGTCGCTTGCCGGATTGTACAAAAGGCATGTCGCGCCGTTGCCGCGATCATATGCCTCCCGGGTCTGCCGTTGCCAGCTTCCGTCCCTCAGCTGAAGTTCATACTCATACTTGGTCAGCCGTCCCCAATCATCCGCCAATACGCGTTCGGAAATGGGGCGGTAAACACTGCTAGTCATCAAATTCACCTCGTTTTCGTCTGTCTTTTCAAAGGCCATGCAACCGGCCTTCGACATGCGTGCGCGTTTCGCCGCCAACCCATATCTGGCCGGCATCGTCGCGGGTCAGATAAATGCGGCCGTGGCGGCCAAGGTACGTTCCCTGCGCCGCGACATAGTCTTCGTCAACCACACCCTTCGCGAAAAGCCATTGCGCCGGCACTATCTTGCCACCACATTGTGCGCCGTTTCGGGCTGAAGATATTTAGCCCGAACGCGATGGAATTCATAAGCCGCATCGTCGGACACGGCCTTGGCCGCCAGCCACGCATGGTGATGCCGCTGGGCGGTAATGACGACGGCGCAACACATTCCGCCGGACTGCTGAGCGGGCGGGAAACCACCGTTTTGAAACTTCTCTCCGAAGGCCGCAGCAACAAGGAAATGGCCCGCGATCTCGGCCTTTCGGAAGCGACCGTGAAATTCCACCTGAAGAACATCTACGCGAAGCTTGGCGTCAGCCGGCGTGGCATGACCGTTTCCGTCAGCAAACATCTCAAGCTGACCGACCGCGAATGATGCCGACATCGATATGCGATGTCGGCCGGTTCCCATGAGGTTGTTACACTGGACTACACTTGAACCAGGTTGAGGCAAATGACGGTCCTGTCATCGCTGAATTCCGCCGTTGTCGAGCCTTTGACGGACGGATACTCACGCAGCTTGTGAAAATCCGCCGCCTCGACACGCGCGAATTCCGCTTCCCAGGCCGTAACATCCGTCCCCGCCGGCAGGGACAAATAGCCGTCGGAGAATATTTCAACACTCGAGAGCCCGTCTTTGGCGATGCGGACGTCAACCGTCCCCTCCTGCATAACTGTTCCGCCATTCACCGAGGCGTAACACAATACATGCCCATGCCGGTTTGCGAATTGCGGCTGGACACGGATTCCACCCATCAGGAATTCCTCGACCGTTTCAATGTCGTTCTCAAGGCCGCTCATCCCGGCCGCGGCAATAACGACATTTTCCGCATCCCGCGCCGTCAGGATACCGTTTGCGACAGCCGAACGCAGGCCTGAGAAGATCGTCGCGCGCGTGCGCGCCTCGGCCGCGTCGCCATCGCCGATGGCGGCGAGAAGCTGTTTGAACACGAATATACGCGCCGAAGTGCTTACCGTATCGATAAGCTTTGTGTGCTGAAACAGACGGGTGCCGTTGATCCTGACGCCGGAATCGCCAGCAAGCAGCAGGCGGAAGCTGTCGCCCATATCCGCGACGATCGCCAGGGTGGTTGATGGCGGATGGCCGGCATTGATGCGCTGCGCCTCCTTTTTCAGGATATCGCTGATATTCTGAAAAAGCGCGGGCGCGGCGAGTGTTTCCAGCCTGCCGTCAAGGCTCATCTCAGCCACGGCATTGGCGGCGGCAAGGGCCGCAATGCGGCCGGAACTCAGCCCGCCGTAACTTGCTCCGGTCGGGTCGGTCGCGCCGTCGAAAACGGCCAGAACCCGTCCGGGAATGAGAAGCGCCACATCGTCCCCCGGCTTTGCGGCGTTCTTGTATTTCGATTGCGAAAAGCTCGCGATATTCATCTTTCTGGTGTCCTTGCAGAGGGAGGCTGGCGGCGACACATGGGGTCGCCGCTGCTGTAGTTTTGAATGATATTTGATGGCTTCAGACGAAAGAGGCTTCCTTGTCTTCCGAAAGCCGGAAGACGACGAAGACGCAAAGTCCGGTGCTGACGAGAAGCAGCGTCGAAAGTGCGGCTGCCGTGCCGAACTCGCCGTCAATCACCTGAATATAGATCAGGACCGGCATCGTAATCGTCCGCGCCGTATAGAGGATCAGCGTCGAGGACAATTCGTTGATGGCGGTGATGAAGCTCATCAAGGAACCGATGATGAGCCCCGGCAACATCAGCGGCACCGTCACCGATATGAACGTCTTTGCCGGCGAAGCGCCGAGATTGACCGCGGCCTCCTCGATGGAAGGCTTGATCTGCCGCAGGATCGAGGTGGTGGAGCGGACGCCGTAAGGCAGGCGGCGGATAAACACCAGCAGGATGATGATCAATGCCGTGCCGGTAATGTCGAAAGGCGGATAACGGAACGTCGTGACGTAACCGATCGCCATGACGACACCGGGTATCAGATAGGGCACCATCAATAGAAGATCGAGCGAGCCTGATACTGCATTGTCTCGCCTGACAACGATGAAAGAGAGCAGGCCGGAAACGATGGCGATCAACACCACCGCGGCAAGCGCAAAGGTGAAGCTGTTGGCAATCGCCTGCGGTGAATCGCGGAGAATGCGGGCATAGCTGTCCAACCCGAAACCGCCGGTGAAAACGGGACCGTTCGTTGCGAGGAACGATGTGTAGATGACCGTGAGAGACGGCAGCATGGCAACAAAGACGACCAGATAGCAGAAACCGTGCACGATAAACGATTTCAGCGGGCGCATGGAGCGCTTTACCGGCCGGTTCGTCAATGAGCTGGCATAACGGCGCTTGGCGAGAATCTGCCGCTGCAAGAGAAGTGCGGCCATGGAAATCGCAATCATCACCATGGAAATCGTGACTGCCATGGTCGGCGTGCCGGCCATTTCGGAGGTGTATTGCGCATAGGCGATGGTCGAGAGCGTCCTGATGCCCTTGCCGAGGATTGCCGGCGTTCCGAAGTCTGCGATCGACAATACGAAGCAGATGATCGCGCCGGTGCTGACTGCCGGAAAGACCAGCGGCAAGGTGATCTTGCGGAACCGTTGGAACGCCGTGCAGCCGAGGTTTTCCGCCGCATCCTCATAGGATTTGTTGATGGTGTTCAGCGCATTTTCCGTCATCAGGAAGATATAGGGAAAGAACTTCAGGCTGAAGACCATCACGATGCCAGGTATCCCATAAATCGTCGGCAATGAAATACCGGCGAAAGACAGGAGATTGGTAACCGCGCCGTTGGCGCCGAACAGCATGATCCAGGCATAGGCGCCGATGAAGGGCGGTGCGCACAGAACCAGCACAGCGAAAGTCGCAATGAAGGTGCGGCCCTTTATGCGGTAACGCGAGGTGCAGAAGGCAAGCGGAATACCGAGCAGGCAGGCCCCCAACATGCCGAGCACGCCGATGACAAGCGTGTTCCACAATGCCACGGTATAAAAACGCCGCGTCAGCACTTGAACATAGTTGCCGAAACCGAAATCACCCGTCTTGGCGTCGAAGAAGCTGATGAAGAACACGCTGAAAATGGGCAGGATCAAAAAGATCGCCAATATGACAACGGCAAATGCCGTCACGCTGGTCCAGAAGCCTGGCAGTCTCAGGCGGAAGCCGCCCGTCGTTGCGGTCGCGGTCATATCCGTCATGACAGGCGCTCCCCGGTAACGCCCTCACCGAAGAGCTTGGTATCGCCCGCAGACCAGGAGAAAACCGTTTTCTGGCCGGGCTGAAGGGCGATGATATCGGGCGACGGCTTGGTGATCGCCTCGATTTCCTCTCCCGACGACAGTACCGCGGCAACATTCATCTCGCGACCGGTGAAGCTGACCTGCCTTATGGTGACAGGCAGTTCGATGCGGCGTTCATCTTCGGTCGCGGGCGAGCCAACGGTAATCGCTTCGGGACGGATGGCGGCAACGACCGTTCGTTGCGGCGCAATGGCGTCGACCTGCGGTAGCGCCACCACGTGCCCGGAAATGGAGGTCTGTCCGCCCGAACGATCCAGCGTCAGGAAATTGTTCGCACCCACGAAGGAGGCGACGAAACGGTTGGCGGGATTGTTATAAACCTCCCAGGGTGCAGCTGCCTGCTGGATGACGCCGCCATACATCACACAGACCAGATCGGACATGGCAAGCGCCTCCTCCTGATCGTGGGTCACATAAACCGTGGTAATGTTCATGGCCTGCTGGATTTCGCGCAGCTCGCGCCGCAGGTCCACGCGCAGTTTCGCATCGAGGTTGGATAATGGCTCATCCATCAACAGCACTTTCGGATTGATGACGAGCGCTCGCGCCAGACCGACGCGCTGCTGCTGACCGCCGGATAATTCATGCGGCATGCGCTTGGCGTAGGGAGCGAGCTGCACGATATCGAGAATCTTGCCGACGCGTTCGCGAATCTCGGTGGAAGATGCCTTGCGCTGCTTCAAACCGAAGGCGATGTTGTCGAATACGGAAATATGCGGAAAGACCGCATAATCCTGAAAAACCATACCGACATCGCGCTTGTGCGCAGGCACATGTTCGATCGCCTGTCTTTCGATACTGATGCTGCCGCTATCCTGCTGGTGAAACCCGGCAATCGTGCGCAGGAGGGTCGTCTTGCCGCATCCGCTCGGACCGAGAAGCGTAAAGAACGAACCCGAGGGGATGGAGATATTGATGTCGGAAAGGGCAACGACATCCCGGTAACTCTTTTTTATGCTGGTAATTTCCACGGCGGCCATGTGCTGCTCCATGACAAATCCTGCACGGCCCGTGACCACGCTGGACAAAACGAAAAGCGAATTGTGAACGGGATAAAGGGGGGCGGCCGCTTCTGCGCCGTCCCCGGCAATTATCTTATTGAACGTCGAGCAATGTCTCGTTCCACTTTTCCATCAGGCGCGCGCGATTGTCCGCAGCCCACTTGAAATCGTATTTCGCGTCTGGAACATCGGAAAGCGGAACGAGTGCCGGATTGGCGGGAACATCGGTTCGAACCGAGCGACGACCCGCCTTCACGACGACTTCCTGCGCTTCCTTGGAGACGATGAAATCGATGAAGGCCTTGCCATTGTCGGCATTCGGCGCTCCCTTGACGAGTGCCATGCCGTCAGGCGCAATTGCCGTACCCTCTTTCGGATAAACGATTTCGACCGGCGCGCTGCCGAGCTTGTAGCGCAGCGCGGCATCTTCCAGCGTAATGCCAACGGCCTGCTCGCCATCGTTGACGAAACGCGGCACCGCGCCTGAAGAGGTGGAAAGAACCGAGTTGCCGAGGATGCCGGTATAAATTTCCCAGCCTTTTTCCTCGCTGTCGAAATCCTGCAATACCGTTGCCATCTGAATATAGGCCGAGCCGGACTGATCGGCGCGGGCCGACGAAATCAGGCCCTTATATTCCGGCTTTGCAAGATCGGCCCAGGAGGTCGGAACAGGAGCGCCTTTCAGGGCTTCTTTATTGACGATAAAGGCCGTGACGACAGCCGTGAAAGGCACCCAGTTCGCGCTCGGTGAAAAGGCAGGGTTGATCGATGCAGCCTCAACCGGCTTGTATGGCTCGAAAAGGTCGGCGGAGAAATCGATAACCGTCCCGTCGACGCTCCAGATCACATCGCCCGCCGCCTTGCCGCTCTCCGCCTTGATGCGGTTCATCAGCTCGCCGGACCCGGCTTTGACAAGCTCGACCTTGGTGCCGGTTTTCTTTTCGAACATGGGCAGCAACTCGTCCATGAGCTGCTGCGGGGCGGCGGAATAGACCACGACGGTACCTTCCGCATGAGCGAAAGCCGCGCTGGCAAGGAAAGTCGCGCCGGCAAAAAGGCGCGCGAAAATAGTGCATGATTGACGCATAAGGGGGCTCCGTTTTTTTGTTCCCTGACAGACCGGCCCTGCGACATGATTTCTTTTTGATTTTGCCGTCGCCACCCGCTGTCCGCTATTTATTTTCTTTATGTAAATTAATTAGTCAAGCCGAAATTTATTTTGAATATGACAATAAAATATCATATTGAAAAAACACATTATTTCCTGATTTTTACTTACAGCCACCCAATTTCAATGGCGGGATTTCCGGCGAAACGCGGTGTACAATCGCGTAATTTTCGCTAATCATCCGGCATAATTTCTCGCGGGAGACTTTTTTGATCGATCTCGGCTACAATGAGCGGCGTCTGCTCGAGATTTTGCGCGGCAAGGGAGGCATGTCGCGCATCGAACTGGCGCGGGAGATGGATGTTTCCGCACCCACCCTTACCCGCCTGACGGCCAATCTCCTGGAATCCGGCCTCATCCTCGAGGCGGAGGAAGCCCGCAATGACGGTAAACGGGGGAAACCCTCCACCGCCATCGAGATCAATCCGAACGGGCTTTTCACCCTGGGGGTCTACTTCAATCCAGACGATCTACGGGTCTGCGTGGCCGATCTCAACGGCACAATAAGGCAGGAAATCAGATCGGAACTGGAAGGGCACAGTTTCGAGCATATTATGGAGATGGCCGAGGCATCCGCCCGGCAAGTCATTGAAAAAGCGAAGATAAAAAAGAAAGATGTGCTGGGCTGCGGTATCAGCTTTCCCGGCCATTTCAAGAGGGATCGCGGCCATGTCTTCCGCATCAAGCAGTTCGAAAGCTGGCGCGATATCGACGTCGAAAAGGACTTCCAGCCCTATTTCGATTTCCCGGTCTTTCACGAAAATGACGGCAACACCGTCATTCTTTCCGAACTCTATTATGGTGCAGGCCGCAATATTCGCAATTTCGCGATGATCTGGCTGACATATGGCATCGGTGGCGCCCTGGTGGTGCAGCGCCATCTCTATCGCGGCACCAATGGCAATGCCGGCGAGTTCGGCGGACTGTTTCCAAAATCCCATCCCCGCCCCTCGGGGCAGGACCTCTGCGACACTCTGGCTGCTCAAGGCATCGGCATTCGGCGCCTGAAGGACATTGACGAGAGTTATGCCGACCATCCCGCCGTGGTGTCGTGGCTGGAGCGGGCAACGGATCAGCTTCGCCTTCTTTCACTGACGGTCGCCCGTACGATGGATCCGGCAGCCATCATTTTCGGTGGATCGCTGCCGGACTGGATTCTCGAACATATCGTGCGGCGTATCGGTTCTCTGGACATACTCGGCGAAGATTTTTTCGTCGAGCCGCCGGAAATACGCAAATCGATCATGAGCGACCTGCCTCATCTGGGCGCCGCCAGCATACCGATCTACCGCGCCACCACGCCCAGCTATTATTCCGGGCGGGCGCTGAAAGGCTGGGCATGACATGCCGTGGCCGCCAGAACTCTTTCCCCATTGGCCTCCCTGTTGATAACAGGGGAAGCCGCTATCTGGATATGCGCCGCCGGAATTCCTCCGTGCCCTGCATGATCTTGTCCAGAAGAGCCTCTATCGCCCAGAAACGCTCCTGAATATCGAACGTCACCGCACGGCTTTCGATGTCGCTTATGGTGCCGAGGCGCTGGTGATAGAGCTTCGCCAGTTTGGGATAGCCCATAGGCTCCGCCATGGCGGCGAGCGCCAGATAGACCGACAGCTCGTCAGCCAGTTCCGGTTGCCGGCCGGCTTCCGTCAGCAGCCATTTGTAGAGATCGGGATGGAAATTGGTGAAGACCCCGGTGAAACCGCGCGATCCCGCTTTCATGGCGTCGAATGCAATTGCCGCATTGGCGTTGACGATGGCGAGCGGCGTATTCGCGGTGAGCGCTACACGCCGCTTGACCGTTTCAAGATCACAGGAGACATCCTTCAGGATAACGAAACGACCGCTATTGGCGCAGAAGGAAATTTCGGCATCGGTCATGAGACGGCGATAGGGCGCCGGGCATTCGTAGAGACCAAGCGGCAGGTCGGAAGGCAGACGCTCGAGAAGCCAGCCGAGATCGTCGAGAAACTTCGAGTTGCCCTCCTGCCGGGCATCGAGCCGGTTGGTGACAAGCACCATGCCGTCAACGCCCGTCTGCGCGATGGCATTGAGCTCTTTCTGCTGATCCTCAAGCGTCTCGCTGATATGGCCCGAGGCAATGACGGGAATGCGGCCGGCTGCGGCCTTCTTAACAAAAGCAGCCAGTTCCACGCGCTCCTCGAGGCTGAGGAACATCATCTCGGAAGACTGGCAAACGGCAAACAGCGCGTCCGATCCATTGGCAATGTACCATTCCACGAGATTGGCGACGCCCTCGAAATCTATCTTGTCGCCCCTGAAGGGGGTGATCATCACGGGAATGATGCCTTCGATACGCTTGGTCATTGTTTTCGTCCTGTCAAACATATGTGGTTCCGGCATTCCGATGCGGAAGCCTTGCCGGCGTGGATCAGAGTTGTCGAAGATGAAATTCGAAAATAGGCCATTCAGGCTCGTGGGGACTGAAATGCCCGCGTGATCCGTCGCAGCACCGCGTTCGCGTGATCGCCGGTAACCGCGGAAATCATCACCACGTCCAGTTTCGAAAGCTGTGGGAGCAGGCCTTCCCTCACCTCCCGCAGACCGGCGGGCGCTACACTTCGCGCCAGCAGTGCGACGCCGATCCCGGCTTCGGCAGCCGCTCCCACCGCCGTTGCCCCGGTTCCGACGAATACCTCACGCCAGGCGATGTCCGCCGCCTCCAGCGCCCGAAGGGCCATGGCTCGCAAATTGCAGGGCTCCGGTTGAAGCACCAGCGGCACCGGCAGGTTCGAAGGCAGATCGAAATCCGCGCTACAGTACCAGCCGAAGCTTTCCTGAAACAGCAACTCGCCATCGCGGCGAATGTCGTCATGCCGCAACACGACGATCGCATCGAGCGCGCCGGCATCGTAGAGCTCAAGCAGGGTCCTGGTGCCGGCGGTGCGCAAATGAAGCGTAACGCTCGTCTCACGCTCGCTGATCACCCGGAGTATCCGGGGCAGATCGGCCCCGATCAAATGATGCGTGAAACCGATTGCGAGGCGGGTCGGCTCCTGCCCAAAGACATCGAGCGCACGCCGGCCGGCCGCAACATAAGCCCGCGCGGGCTCCAGAAAGCGTTCGCCGGCCGCCGTCAAACGCACGCGACGCGGCGTCCGTTCGACGAGACGATGCCCCAGCATGTCCTCAAGCCGGCGCAGGCGCAGCGATATCGCAGCCTGTGACGTGTTCATCACGCCTGCAACCCGTGTGAAAGACTGCAATTCGGCAACGAGAAGGAAAGCCTCGACGGCCTCGGGATCCAATGAGCGCATGTTTCGCATAACAAGCTGTTATCGCTGAAATGCGCAAGCCCCTAATTCTATCGGGTTCTCGCGAGCGCTATTGCACGAAAACTCTCGACAGGAGCTTTTCGTGTCTTCACAGATTTCCTCGACCTCGCCCACGCCCGCCACCGACCGCCGGATCTGGGCAGTCCTCGCAGTCGCCGTCGCAACGCAAACCGCAGGCTCGTTCGTATCGCAGGGGATTTACATCCTCGTGCCCTTCTGGCGGGAAGCATTCGGCATCTCCCTCGCATCCGCATCACTGGCCGTGACCGTCATGAACGGTGTGCAGATCGTGACGATGTTCACGCTCGGCCGCGCCATCGATATTCACGGTGAGCGCCGCATTGTCGGCATTGCCATGCTCGGCATGGCGCTCGCGATGGCCTGCGCGGCGGCATTCGCAAACAGCCTGCCGGCGCTGCTTTTGTGCATCGCGTTTCTGGGCGGCACCTATGCTGCGGTCCAACCGGGCGGCACGCGGGCGATCATGCGCTGGTTCCCGCCTGCCAAGCGCGGCATAGCGACTGGGTTTCGGCAGGCTGCGGTTCCTTTCGGAACGATGATCGCGGCCGCCCTCCTCCCGTTCATGGCGGTTCGTTACGGATGGCATGCGGCAGCATGGCTCTGCGCCGGTGTTTCCGTCACGGGCGGCGCACTCTTCTCGGGTCTCTATCGCGAGGGAGGCGATGTGGCCGCAAAAACCGAGCGCCCGCTTTCCCTGACAAAACTCGCCCGCGAGGTCGGGCAGAATTCGAGCTTCTGGCCCGTATTACGGCTTGGTATCGCCATGTCCGCGTTTCAATTCACCCTCACCGCGCACGTCATCGGCTTCATGGCGGATGGATTGGGGCTAGGCCTTTTTGCCGCATCGTCCATGTTTGCCGCAACGCAGTTTGCGGGCATTCCCGGCCGGATTTTGCTGCCATGGCTCAGCGACCGTTTCCGGCCCGGCCTTCGTACGCAATCCTTCGGCCTGGTATCCGTCATTGCCGCAGGCGCTGCCGCAATCCTCGCGGCACTGCCCATCGGCGTTCCGACGCCGATTATCCTCATCGTGCTTGTCGTGCTGGGAATATTCGGGATCGGGTGGTTTCCACTTTATCTTTTGCAGATCGCCGAAAGCGCACCGAAAGGTTCGATAGCGTCGACGATTGCCTTCGCTTCCACGATCTGCCTGGGTGTCATGGCAATCGGCCCCTATATATTCGGCCTTCTGGTCGATCATCTCGGCTACGGGGCAGCATGGTCCGCACTGATCGTGCCGGTGGTCGCAACAGCGCTGCCCCTCACAATCTCATCGCCGCGCCTGCCGAAAGCTCAGATCGGCTCTTCATGAAACGGGATAGGCGCGGTTCACCGAAACCGGCAAGGTGGTGGTGCACGGCGAGCCGCAATTGGGCATCGTGACAGTCGGGCGCTTTCCGCTTGGACAGGATGACGTGACCGCGCAGGTCACGGCGGACCTCAACAGGGCGGGATATCTTGCCGAGGCAAGCGACGACATCCAGGAGGACACCTCGGTCGCCGTTCTCGGACGCGCCGCCTTTCACCGCTGGAAAACGAGCGGGAATGACCGGTCGGCACCCCACCTGTCGATCCTGAAGACGGCTTGAAACGCGGTGACAAACCGCCTTTCCTTCGGATCACGACGTCCAGCATATCGTTGCTTTTAGCCTCCATTGCGAATGGCGGGTTGAGATGCAGTCCGGCAAAGGGTATCAGGTGCCACTCCCAGGCGGAGCTTCCGCAAGCAACAAGGCGCATCCTGACATGATCCCGGACTTCCTCGTCACCCATTCCGGTGGCTTCCATGCCGACGAACTGCTGTCGAGCGTCGTGCTGACGCGGCTTTTCCCGCAGGCACGCCTGATCCGCAGCAGGGCGCCGGAATGGATCGCACCCGGCGCAGACCGCATCGTCTATGACGTCGGCGGTGTTTATGACGCGGCGAAGGGAGCCTTCGATCACCACCAGCGCGGTGCGCCGTTGCGCGAAGACGGTCAGCCCTATAGTTCGTTCGGACTGATCTGGAAGCATTTCGGCCGCGATTATCTCGCCGCCTTTGGCGTTCCTGAAGACCATATCGAAACCATTCACGCCTCTTTCGATGCCAGCTTCGTGCTGCCGGTCGATCTGGTCGACAATGGCGCGCTCAGCCCCTCCACCGCCGGGGCACTCGCCGGGCTGACCCTGCCCGTGTTGCTGGAAACTCTGAAACCTGTTTTCGACGAGACAGATCCCGAAGCGGACAATCGCAGTTTCCACGCGGCGCTGGCCATCGCCCGCAGCTTCGTGGAGGCAAAGATTGCCAACAGCGCCGCGAAATTGCGGGCTGAAGCGCTCGTGAGCCGGGCTATCGTTGATGCCGGCGACGGACATATTCTGGAACTGCCGATGGGAATGCCGTTTCGGCCCGCCATCAAGAAGGCGGGCGCCGACCATCTGCTCTTCGTCGTTCATCCACGCAACAATGACTGGTGCCTGACGGGTATCCGCCGCGAGGATGAAGGCTTTGAACTGCGGGCGGATTTGCCGGCGGCCTGGGCCGGCCTGACGGACAAAGATTTGGAAGCGGTTTGCGGCGTCGAAGGCGCGAGTTTCTGCCACAACGGCCGATTTGTCGCGGCGGCCAGAACCCGCGATGCGGCACTCGCCATGGCGGAGCTGGCGGTAAAAGCGGCGACCGCAGCCAAACAGTGACATCGCAGCCGACCGTGCGGGTGATACGCGTCTTGCGGTTTAAGCGGATTTGAACCGACGGCCGGTGTTCAGATGGGCTTCGCCCGGTGATCTTCTGGCAGGTGGAAACACGGATTTGGGCCGGCAGCGGGAAGCGAAATTAAGCCCCGATGCGGGTTTTGATCTTACCCATACCCAGTTCTCGGTACGTCTCAGGAAATTCGCCGGCGCGCGCCCTTGAGCGTCAGGCCACCATGGTTATCCTGCCCGAATTATGGCGGTCACACACGTATTGAGGAGTACGCGGCCGCTTTCGGGGAGGATATCATGAAGTTTCTGTTGGCCGTTTCGCGCGCCATCGATGCCGCCAATGCAGCCATTGGCAAAGGCATTTCCTGGCTGCTTCTCGCGGCTATTTTCATCAGCGCCATCAATGCCGTCATGCGCAAGGCGTTTTCGATGAGCTCCAACGCCTGGCTTGAATCGCAGTGGTATTTGTTTTCCGCCGTGTTTCTGATCGCCGCCGCCTACACGCTTCTTAACAACGAGCATGTGAAGGTCGATCTGGTCTACGGTAATCTTCCGCGCAAGGGACAGCTGTGGGTCGACATTCTCGGGACCATTTTCTTTCTCATGCCCTTCTGCCTCATCACGGTCTATCTCTCCTGGCCGGTGTTTCTGCAGAAACTTGCTTCCGGTGAGGTTTCAAACAACACGGGCGGCCTCATTCAATGGCCGGTCTGGGCGCTGATACCGATTGGCTTCAGCCTTCTCGCCATCCAGGGCGTTTCGGAACTCATCAAGCGTGTCGCGATCCTGCGCGGCGATATCCCCGATCCCGTTGCAGAGGCTGACGCCGCGGCGGCAATGCTCTGATCGAAGGAAAAAACAACAATGGCATTCATTGCGGAAAATCTCGCGCCCATCATGTTTGCGGCGCTCATCATCGTGCTGTTGCTCGGCTATCCCGTGGCCTTCGCGCTAGCCTTTGTCGGCTTTTTCTTCGGCTTCATCGGGATCGAACTCGGCTTGCTGCCAGCGACGCTGTTCCAGGCCATTCCCGATCGCATATTCGGCCAGATGTCGAACGAAACGCTGCTGGCGATACCGTTCTTCACCTTCATGGGGCTCATTCTTGAAAAGAGCGGCATGGCGGAGGATTTGCTGGACACGATCGGCCAGCTGTTTGGACCGGTCCGCGGCGGCATTGCGTTTGCCGTGATCTTCGTCGGGGCAATTCTGGCCGCCACCACCGGCGTCGTCGCCGCCTCGGTTATCTCGATGGGCCTCATCTCGCTTCCCATCATGTTGCGCTATGGTTATGACCGCAAGGTCGCCGCCGGCACGATCGCGGCTTCCGGCACGCTGGCGCAGATCATCCCGCCCAGCCTCGTGTTGATCGTGCTCGCCGACCAGCTTGGCCGTTCGGTGGGCGACATGTACAAGGGCGCGCTCGTTCCGGGTCTTATGCTCGTGGCGGCCTATGCGCTCTATATCATCGTGACCTCGATCATCAGCCCCGCGAAAGTCCCGGCCCTGCCGCTGGAGGCGCGGACCCTGCGCGGCACCAAGCTGCTGCTAAAGGTCATCACCTCGCTGGTGCCGCCGCTCGTCTTGATATTCCTCGTGCTCGGCACGATCTTCCTTGGGATCGCCACCCCCACGGAAGGTGGTGCCATGGGTGCTGTCGGCGCGCTTGCCCTTGCGTTTGCCAACCGCAAGCTCAATTTCGGTCTGATCCAGCAGTCGCTGCACGCCACGGCGAAGCTGTCGTCCTTCGTGCTGCTCATCCTGCTCGGCGCGCGCGTCTTTTCCCTGACCTTCTATGGCGTGAACGGCCACGTCTGGGTCGAGCATCTGATGACATCGATCCCGGGCGGCGAGATCGGCTTCCTGATCGTCGCCAACCTGCTGGTCTTTTTCCTGGCCTTCTTCCTCGATTATTTCGAGCTGGCCTTCATCATCATCCCGCTGCTGGCGCCGGTCGCCGATGCGCTTGGCATCGACCTGATCTGGTTTGGCGTGATGCTGGCGGTCAACATGCAGACGTCGTTCATGCACCCGCCCTTCGGTTTCTCTCTGTTCTTCCTACGGTCCGTCGCACCGACGCGGGCCTACAAGGATCGGATCACGGGACAGACGATCCAGCCGGTCACCTCGTCCCAGATCTACCTGGGCGCCATTCCCTATCTGTTCATCCAGCTGACCATGGTCGTCATCATCATCACCTTCCCCGGCATCGTGATGCACTACAAGTCAGGCGCCAAGGTGGCGGATCCTTCGTCCGTCCATATCAACGTTCCCATGCCGAGTGCGGGAACGGACGCCGATCCCTTCGCCAATCCTTTCTCGGCACCCGGCAACAGCGCACCGAGCTTCGGAAAGCCGGCCACCCCATGACAATCGGCCGGGCGCAAAAGCGCCCGCCGCAACAAAAATCGCTGACGTTCAATAGGAGGAGGTAATCTATGAAGGTCAACCCAGGTCGCAGACAACTCTTGTCGGGCGGCGTACTTGCAGGGGCTGCTGCGGCTGCTTCGGCACTTGCGACACCCGCCATAGCCCAGTCTTTGCCAACCGTTCGCTGGCGTCTCACGTCCGGCTTCCCGAACAATCTGGACACGATCTATGGCGGCGCCGTCGTCATGGCCAATGCATTGAAGGCGATTACAGGCGGAAAGTTCGAAATCCAGGTCTTCCAGGCCGGTGAAATCGTTCCCGGCGCCCAGGCCATCGACGCCGTAAAAGCCAATACCGTCGAGATTTCCCATACCTGCGGCTATTATTTCACCGGGAAAGATCCGACATTCGCCATCGGTTCGACCATCCCCTTCGGCCTGAACGCCCGCCAGCAGAACGCATGGCTCTACCACGGCGGCGGCAACGAGGCTTACAACGAATTCCTTTCCGACTACGGCGTCATCGGCATTCCCGGTGGAGCAACGGGCGCCCAGATGGGCGGCTGGTATCGCAAGGAGATCAAGAGCCTCGAGGATATCAAGGGCCTCAAGATGCGTATTGCCGGCGTCGCCGGACAGGTGCTCGCCAAGCTTGGCGCGGTGCCGCAGCAGCTTCCGGGCGGCGACATCTATCCGGCGCTGGAACGGGGCACCATTGATGCCGCGGAATGGGTCGGTCCCTATGACGACGAAAAGCTCGGCTTCTACCAGATCGCGCCATACTACTATTATCCCGCATTCTGGGAAGGCGGACTGACGATCCACTTCTTCGTCAACAAGGACCAGTACGCAGCATTGCCTGATGAATACAAGGCAGCGCTCGACACCGCCTGCAAGGCCGCCAACATCAACATGCAGGCGCTGTACGACGTCAAGAACAAGGATGCGATCCGCTCGCTGGTTTCCAAGGGCACGCAGCTTCGCCCGCTGCCCCGCGATGTGCTCGACGCCGCCTATAAGGCGACCTTCGAGCTTTATGACGAGTACACCCAGAAGCATCCCGCATGGGCCAAGATCTATCCGGGCTGGAAGAAGTTCCGCGATGAGAGCTTCGAATGGTTCCGCGTCGCCGAATATACCTATGACAGCTACGGCTATGCCATGCAGACGGCCGGCAAATAAGCCGACATAGATTCTACCGAGGCCCCCGAATGGCGACATTCCGGGGCCTCGGGCCTCTAGCAGCTATTCTTTGATAAGCCCGTTATCGATCGCATAGCGGATGAGACCGGCGGTCGTCGCTATATCCAGTTTCCTCTTGATGTTCTTGCGATGGGTTTCCATCGTGCGCTCGGCGATGTCGAGCGCCAGGGCAGCGTCGCGATTGCTCTTTCCGCGCGCGATCAGCAGCAGAACCTCCTGCTCGCGTGTCGTCAGCGCCTTCAGCCTGCCCGAAGACCCCTCCATCAGCACATCGCGAACGCCAGAGGAAAAATAGGTGCCGCCGGCAGCCACGGTTTCGATTGCGGCGACTATTTCTTCGGTCGCCACGTCCTTCAGAATGTAACCGGCCGCACCATACATGACCGATGTCGATATATATTCCCGGCTGTCATGCATCGACAGCATCAGCACCCGGGCGGAAAGCTGCTTTTCCTTAAACAGCTCCAGGGCATCGATGCCATTGATCTGCGGCATGTTGATATCCATCAGCACCACATCTGGCCGCGTGGCGACAGCCGCGTCGATACCGGCCATGGCGGACACGGCGGTTCCGACGACTGCGAGATGCTCGTAAGTCTCGAGGACGGCCCTCAACCCATCCAGAACCAGAGGATGGTTGTCTATCAACAACACACGGATCGGATGAACGGTCACTCGGCGGCCTCCTGTAGGCCGCTATTGCGATCCTTCATGGCGGTAATGGGCAACACTGCCCGCAGAACGGTTCCCCTGGCGGAGCTTTCGACATCCAGCCTGCCCCCGAAATGCGTCATGCGTTCCTGCATGTTTCTCAAACCGAGCCCCTTGCTCGCCGGCATCCCGTTTTCTGTCCGAACGGCAGGAAAACCGCGGCCATTGTCGCTGACATCCATCTGGACCCGTTCGTCGCGACTGGAAAACCGGATGGCGACCTGCGTTGCGTCGGCATGGCGCTCGATGTTGGTCAGCGCCTCCTGTGCGACACGGTAAAGCGCAACCCGTGCCTCCGGGACAAGCATATGCTTGAAGGCTACCGATTCAAGCGTCGCCGCGATTCCCGTGCGTTCGGAAAAACTCGAGATCAGGGATTCCAGAGCCGCCGTCAGCCCCAGATCGTCGAGGACACGCGGGCGAAGATCGTGCGAGATGCGGCGAACTTCCTTGATCGCTTCGTTCAGCGCAATGGCGCCTTTGCCGATTGCCTCGACAGCGCCGACATTATCCGGCGTGACCTTGCGCCGCGCGAGATCGATCGCAAAACGCACGCCGACAAGATTTTGGGAAATGCCGTCATGCAGCTCCCGGGCAATGCGCAGACGCTCCTCCTCCTGGGTATCGATGATCCTTTGCATCAATTCCTTGAGCCGCCCATCCGCCAGCCGCTGCTGGCGCAGATTGAGCAACATGCAGGTGGCAAACACCAGCAATACGGCGGGAACCGCAAACAGGGCGACGATCAGGAAGTTCCAGGTGATCGAATGCCGCAACTCCTCCTTCGCCGCTGCCGTCGTCGCAAAAACGTCGTCGAGGTAAACGCCGGTACCGATCATCCAGCGCCATTTGTCGAGGCCGGCCGCAAAGGAAAGCTTGTCGGCCATTTTTTTGGTGGAAGGCTTTTCCCACTTGTACTGGACCAGCCCTCCCCCCTTTTTCGCCTCGACGATCAGATCGTAGATCACCCGGTTGCCATCGGGATCGTGGAGATCCAGCCAATTGTTCCCCGGACGGAAATTCTGTCGCGGATGGACCACGTTCAGCCCGTCATAGTCATAGACGAAGAAATAGCCGTCAGTGCCGTAGTCGAGACCGGTCAGGATGCGCTTGACCTCTTCCTTCGCGGCCTCGTCATCAGGTCCTGCCCTGGCATAGACCGAGCGGATCGCCGAAAGGGCAAGATTGGTGAGGTTAAGGAGTTCAGCCTCCTTTGCCGCGAGCATGTTTCGTTCGAACGCATCGATGCTCGTGCGCGCCAGCGTCATGGACTGCCACGTGATCAGCGCTGTGATGACGATAATCGCAAGAACGAGAGGCCCGATGGCCAATGCGAGAATCTGGCTCCTGAGTTTCATGCGCCCCCCGACACATTCATCTTGCACACTTCACTTCACAACACTTAATGCCGCAAATCGGCGACGTTGGAAAGCGAGCCGCGCGACGCGACCGTGAGTGACCCTATCCCGGTTTGCAACCTGAGGGCAGCTTTCAATCATTTCTGTGGCGCGTGGGGTAAGCCGCGTTCCCTCGTCAGGCCTGATCCAGGGCAAGCGTCAGGTCGGCGACAAGATCGTCGGGATGTTCGATGCCGATTGACAGCCGGATCGTGGAATCCAGCACACCGATGCGCTGGCGGACATCGGCAGGAACTCCCGAATGCGTCATCGTTGCAGGGTGAGACGCAAGAGACTCCGTGCCGCCGAGGCTTACCGCGAGTTTGAATATGTTGAGCGCATTGAGAAATTTGAAAGATGCGGCCTGCCCGCCGACGATGTCGAACGAGAAGGTCGATCCCGCGCCGGAGCATTGAGCGGCGAATACCCTGCCAACCGCGGACGCCGGATCGCTGAACGGCAGGTAATGGATTTTCTCGACCTTGGGATGCGTGTTCAGGAATTCCGCCACGACCCTGGCGTTGCTGTCCGCCCGCTCCATCCGGATCTGCAGCGTCTCAAGGGAACGTCCGAGCATCCAGCACGAATGCGGATCGAGCTGCGTGCCGATTGCTCCACGCAACGCCTTCACCTGTTTCATGACTTCCTTCCGGCCGAGCGCCGCGCCGGCAATGAGGTCGGAATGCCCGCCAACATATTTCGTCAGCGAATAGAGCGAGATGTCCGCACCGTATTCGATGGGCCGCTGGAACACCGGGCCGAGAAGCGTATTATCGCAGGCGATGATCGGCCTGTGCCCCTGCCTTTCGCTGATCACATCGGCGACCCGGCTCATCATCGAAATATCGACAATGCTGTTTGTCGGATTGGCGGGGGTCTCGATGAGGATGACGGAGACCCTGCCTTTCGCCATCGCCTCTTCTGCGGCAGCCATCACCGAGGTTTCGCTGACACCATCGGCGAAACCCACCGCCGAGACGCCGAAATTATGGAAGGTCTTGGCCAGCAGCGTCTCCGTGCCGCCATACAGCGGCTGGGAATGCAGCACGGTGTCACCGGGCCGGACAAAGGCGAAAAGCGTTGTCGAAATGGCGGACATGCCCGAGGAGAACAGCGCACAGCTCTCGGTGCGCTCATAAACCGCAAGACGATCCTCGACGATCTCGCTGTTTGGATGGTTGAAGCGCGAATAGACGAGGCCCGCGCCCCTGCCCTCCGGCGGCTCCTTGCGGCCGGAGACGTAGTCGAAGAAGTCGCGCCCGTCTTCCGCCGATTTGAAAACGAAGGTCGATGTCAGGAACACGGGAGGCTTGACGGCGCCCTCCGACAATTCCGGATCATAACCGTAATTGAGCATCTGGGTTTCAGGATGGAGAGCGTGGTTGCCGATATGGGTTTTGGACGGATGCGGCGCGGTCATTTCCGATGATCCCTGAGCTGGCGTTGAACTACCCGCAGGTTACACGCAGTGAAACCAAAATACCTTGCATTCTGAAGCGTCAAGTTATCTCATGAAGCAATATATTGCGGAGAACGGTCATTTATGTCGCAAAAAATTGCAGACCCGATCGACAGGCGGATACTCAAGGAATTGTCTGCCGATGCGCGGATCACCAACAACGAACTTGCCGAGCGGGTCGGACTGTCGGCATCGGCGTGCCTGCGGCGGCTTCGACGCCTGGAAGAGATGGGCGCCATCAAAGGGTACTCCGCGATCATCAATCCGGCAATCGAGGGATGGACCATGACCGCCCTTGCGTCCGTCCGCCTCAGCCGCCAGCACGATGACGAAATCCGGATGTTCGAGGCGGCCGTGCTTGACTGGGACGAGGTTCTCGAATGTCATCTCGTCACGGGTCCGAGGGACTACATGCTCAAGGTCATGTGCGGTGGGCTGGAGGATTACGAGCGTTTCATCAAGGACAAGATTGCAAAGCTGAAATGCGTCGAGACCATTGAGACCAGCTTCGTCATGAACACCATCAAGGCGCGGCGCATCTGAGCTTCGCGGCCACGGCGGTAACCCGCTTTCTCATCAGGCCCGCCGCCCATCGGCGCTAATCGTTCCCGATTGCTTCAAGCCAGATGCTGACGGCGACAGCTCCCGCATCGGGATGTCCTATAGCTCGCTCGCCAAGATAGCTCGCGCGCCCGAGCCGCGGCTTCATAGACGCGGTCGCCTCGGCGCCTGCGATGCCTGCCGCCGAGGCGGATCGCCAGGCCTCGTCGGTCAAAGCTCCGGCTGCGAGCTTGTCCCGGAACGTTTCCGCCGCCGGATTAAGCGCATCTATCATCGTACGGTCCCCCGGTCTCGCACCACCGAGTTCCGAGACGGCAAGAACGGCAGCCACGAACGCCTCCGCCATCTGTTGGTCCGTCGGCTTTTCGATCCCGGCAAGATGGCGCGAAGCGCGCATCAGACCCGTGGCGTAAAAGGGGCCAGAGCTTCCGCCGATTGCCTTCCGCATCGCGTTTGCCATCGCCATCAAGCCACCGGACACATCTGCGAAGCTCTCCCGAGGCAGCGCCAATATTGCTTCGGCACCTCGCACCATGCTTGTCCCAAGGTCGCCGTCGCCCGTAACACTGTCCAGCTGCGTCAGTTTAGGCTCCGCGGCGATCAGGGCTCGGGCGACCCGCTCCGCCGCGGAACGCAGTCGTTCACCGGCTGCTGTTATTTCGATTTCCGCAGTCACGCTCTTCTCGACACCTGCCGAAGGCAAGACGCGGTTGCGGTTCACCGCACCGCCGCGCGGCCATGCGCCGGCGTCGGTCGGCGCATCGATGAGGTTGAGCATTGCGTCGTCCACATGCATGACCGACAAAGAAAAGCCGGGCATATCGAGGGCGGAGAGGAAGGTACCGGCCCATGCCCGTTCGACCACGACGCCCTTTGCTTCCAGGCGTGTGATGGCGGATCGCGCCACGACCGCAAGTTCCATTGGCGGCGTCGATCCCAGTCCGTTGACCAGAAGCGCAACCCGGTCTCCGCTCTTCAGCCCGCCATCGGCTTCGATCGTCTCGAGGACCAGCTTCACAAGCTCGTCCGCCGATGCGATGGACATCCGCCGGACGCCCTGCTCGCCATGGATGCCGAGCCCGACTTCGATTTCAGCGTCACCAAGGACGAAGCCCGGCCTGCCGACGGCAGGGAGCGTGCAGGAGCCCAGCGATATTCCCATGGAGGACAATTTTTCGGCGGCTTCCCGGGCGATGCGAGCCACCTCTTGAAGGGGAAGTCCCTGCTCCGCGGCCGCGCCGGCGAGCTTGTGAACGAGCACTGTGCCTGCAATACCCCGGCGGCGGTCGTCGGGAACTGTGTCCTTCAAGGCGACATCATCGGCAACGACCACGATTTCGACCGGAATTCCTTCAGCTCGCGCCAGCTCGGCCGCCAATCCGAAATTCAGCCGGTCGCCCGTGTAGTTCTTGACGATAACCAGAGCGCCGGCGGGTCCGGCCGCAGCCCTGATGCCGGCAAGAACCGCATCGGTGCTTGGCGAGGTGAAGACATCGCCTGCCACCGCAACGGTCAGCATGCCCGCGCCCACATAACCCGCATGGGCTGGCTCATGGCCACTGCCCCCGCCCGACAGCACCGCCACCCTGCGCTTTTCCGGGGCCTGAAGGCCAGACCGGATAACGACATTCTCATCCGCAAGCAGGACCGTCGCGGGGCTGAGGGCCACCACGCCTTCGAGCATGTCCCGCACAACGGTGGCTGGATCGTTGATGAGCTTCTTCATGCCTTACTCCTCGATGCAGTTCGTTGGCCGGCGGGGACACGCACGTGCCCTGCTGACCGTGAACAAGCACGATCTCCCGGCCAATTTCAAGTTCCAGCTATTCGAACTCGCGACATCGATTGTGGGCGCGCGAGGGAAACACAGGTGCATATCCGCCATTGCCTCTCGCGGCGGAGGCGCTATCATGATCGCGCTGTATGACGGTAAGCTTTGGGAGGAGCGATACGTGAGACGGATGTGGCCAGACGAATTTGCGTTTCTGCTGGACGGTGCAGAAGAGGTTGACCTACATATTCCATCGACGGCGCATGACGATGGTTCGCCCGGAAAAACAATATCCAGAAAGGCCTTGAAAGCCCGGATCAGCCAGCAGGATTTTGAAAATATCTGGCATCTCGCAGAGGCCCGCTACCGGCTGAACGGCAGGTTCTCTGACAAGGCGATTACGCTGATCGCCAACAACCCCCACTACCAGAAATGGCACCCTTCCGACGGCGGCAGTATCGAAAGCGTCTCCGATAGCGGTCAGAAATACACGACACGCTATGTGATCGTGCATTTTCTTCTGGATGATGTTAGCGAAGCTGTCGAAGCCTGAGATCCGGAGGGGCGGTTCCTGCCGGTGAGTGGTGGAGGGGCCTCGAAAGCCATATTTCGGGGATTTAGAACTGGGAGCAACAGTTTGCGCTTGGCCCATTGCTCATGTCGTCAGCTAACTGTCGTGACAAACGCAGAACCCCGCAAGGTCTCCGTTTGTCACTGCCGTGCGTGCCAGCATCGTACCGGCTCAGCGTTCGGTGTCGCGGTATTTTATGAAGCCGATCAAGTTACTGCGTCGGGAGAATACCAAACCTACATGCGGCCCGGAGATAGCGGGAAGAGCCTGGAGTTCCGCTTCTGCCCAGTCTGTGGATCGACCGTCTATTGGATACCGGAATTTCGGCCCAATCTCGTCGCCATCGCCTTGGGCTGTTTTGAAGATGCAAGCGCTATGGAACCAACTCAGAGCGTTTATGAGGAGACCCGCCATGCTTGGGTTTCCCTTTCTTTTCGAGATTCTGGAGAGAAACGTTAACGGGCAAATTCATTGCAGGGACGTCGAATTCCGTCGGATCGATACAGGGTCATACAAAGTTTGAGTTGACCCTCTTGGACGGTGAGGCGAGACTTGAATGCCTGAACGATGGGGGAAATGATGGATCAACCACACCGATGGCGCCATATGGCAAGCGCGCCGAAAAACGGAGATCGGATTCTCATCACGATACGTCCGTCCGAACAAGGGCCATCCCAAGTAGACCTTGCGTACTGGTCGAAAGGCGACCAGTACGGTTCAGAAGGCTGGCGTGCCTCAGACTCTTCGCCAGGGCGGATCATCGAATACTCCGAGCCGGAATTGAAGTGCTGGATGCCTATGCCCTCAGCCAATACCGATGGCCTTGCGATGCCCGCTCCCTGGGAAGGTGACGATGCCCGGGAGCTTGATGGGTCCGGGATCTGAGGATAGACGCCAAAGCGATGAGCCCGCGCAAGGCGGGACATTCCATCGCGATAGACGATTTCGGCACCGGCTATTCCAGCCTTCAATATTTGCAGGGGCTCCCGATGGATGCCCTGAAGATCGACAAGTCCTTCGTCGACACGACTGGCAGGAAATCCGCAACCAGCACCGTTACGCTGCATATTACCGGAATGGCGCGTGAACTTGGCCTGTTGACCCTCTGCGACGGTATCGAGACGGAGGAGCAGGCAGCGTATCTGCGGGAACACGGCGTGGACTTCGCTGAGGGCTGGCTTTTTTCGAGGGCCCGGCCTGCCCCCAGAAACGCTTTCGCTCGGCTCCTTCACTTCTCCGTGCTGTTTATTTTTCGGAAGCTTCTTCTGGTCGCGTTCCTGAGAAGGTGCCGCGCCAGAACGCAAATTTTCTGCGGAACAATCGGTAGATGTTGAAGTTACTCTTCTTCAGGAGGAGGACAATCTATGATCACCAAAGCCATTTTTGTGGGGGCAGCCGCTGCCTTGACGACGCTTTTTTCCACTGTGGCACTGGCGCAGACCGACCTGACCATGTGGTATCACGGCGCGGGCAATGTGGAAGAACGCAAGATTCTGGCCGGCATCATTGAGGACTTCAATTCGTCCCAGTCGGACTGGCGGGTCTCGCTTCAGGAATTTCCCCAAACCGCCTATAACGAATCCGTCACCGCCGCCGCGCTCTCCAACAAGCTGCCAGACATTCTGGATGTCGACGGCCCGAACATGCCGAACTGGGCCTGGTCCGGTTATCTGCAACCACTGCAGATCGACGAGGCAAAGCTTGCCAATTTCCTGCCCGGCGCGGTGGGAAAGTGGGGAGACAAGCTCTATTCGGTCGGCCTGTGGGACGCGGCTGTCGCGGTCTTTGCCCGCAAATCGGTTCTCGATGAAAATGGCATTCGCATTCCAACGCTGGACCGGCCGTGGAGCGGCGAGGAATTTAATGCCGCGCTCGAAAAGCTCGCGGCCAGCGGCAAGTTCGAATATGCGATCGACCTCGGTATGGCCGATAAAACCGAATGGTACAGCTATGCCTTCAGCCCATTTCTGGAAAGCTTCGGCGGAAGCCTGATCGACAAGGAAAATTATCAAACCGCCGAGAACGCCCTTAACGGAGACAATGCCATCAAGTTCGGAGAATGGTGGCAGTCCCTGTTCCAGAAAAAACTGGCACCCGGAACATCGCAATCGCCTGCCGACCATGAAACCGGCTTTCTGGAAGGCCGCCACGCGCTGCAATGGATGGGCAACTGGGTTGCGGTGAAGGCTCTGGAGAAATATGGAGACGACCTGCTGTTCCTGCCTGCCCCTGATTTCGGGAACGGTCCGAAGATCGGTGCAGGATCCTGGCAGTTTGGTGTATCGGCCACCAGCAAGCATCCCGAAGGCGCATCCGCCTTCATCGAATTCGCCATACAGGACAAATATCTCGCGCAGTTCTCCGATGCGATCGGCCTGATCCCGGCCACGTCTTCCGCAGCCCAGATGACGGAGAACTATAAACAGGGTGGCCCGCTCGAAGTTTTCTTCGAGCTCTCCAAGCGTCAGGGAACGTTGCGCCCGGTGACGCCGGCTTACGCCTTCATCTCGCCGGTGTTTTCGAAAGCGGTGTCTGACATTGCCAATGGCGCGGATGTCGCCGATACGCTGGACAACGCGGCCGACGAGATAAACAACAACATAGAACGCAATTCCGGTTACCAACCCAAATAGGGGAAGGTTGTCGATGGCGCTCTTGTCTTCAAAGGGAAAATTGACCCGGGACAGCTTTACGGGCTGGTTCATGGCCGCACCGGCGATGGCGCTGATCGGGCTATTCCTGATCACGCCCTTTCTGCTGGGGCTCGGGTTTTCCTTCACCAACCAGCGGCTGACATCTCCCAATCCGACCGAGTTTGTCGGCGTTGAAAATTACACCCGGCTGCTGGGTATCGGCGTGTTGAAGCTTGAGCCGGAAAGGGAGGCGGATGGGAGCCTAACGCAGGATGCGGATGGCCCAACCTCCTATTCGCGCATTCGCACTTTCACCCGCAACAATCCCGACTACCCCCATCTGGACGGGATGCGGGAATATAAGAGCTTCAGCTGGGGTGAGAACCAGATCGTCATTCTGGCGCGCGACGTCGTGTTTTTGACAGCGCTCGTCAACACGCTTTCCTTCGTGGCGGTCGTTGCCCCGGTTCAGGCGGCGCTGGCGTTGTTTCTTGCCCTGTTGGTGAACCAGAAGATTCCCGGCGTCACGATTTTCCGCGCGGTCTACTTCATGCCCGTCGTGCTGTCGGTGGTGGTGGTGGCGTTGCTCTGGCGGTTTATCTACGCAGCGGATAACGGGCTTCTGAACAGCCTTTTGAGTTATATGAGCTTCGGGCTGTTCCAGCCACTCGACTGGCTGGGCAGAACCGATACCGCCCTGTGGGCCATCCTGGTCATGTCCGTCTGGCAGGGGGTCGGTTTTCACATGGTCATATGGCTTTCCGGCCTGCAAACAATCTCTCCGGATCTTTACGAGGCAGCCGATATCGAAGGCGCGAGCCGCTGGCAAAAGTTCAGCATGATAACCTGGCCGCTGCTGCGCAACACGGCCGTGCTAATTATCATCGTCATCACCATGCAGGCTTTTGCCCTTTTTGCGCAGATCGATGTGATGACCAAGGGCGGCCCCCGCGATTCGACACAAAGCATCGTCTATCAGGCGGTTGAGCGGGGATACCGACAACAGGACATCGCGGCAGGTTCGGCAATCTCGGTCGTCCTCTTCCTGCTTGTCCTGTGCATCTCACTGACCCAACGATACCTGACAAGGGAGAAGCAATGATGCAGGCCGGACAACGCAAGAGCCTCGCTTTTCTCATCGGCAACTATGTGCTCATGCTCGCTTTCGCGGCGATCTTCATTTTGCCTCTCTTGTTCATGGGCTTCTCGTCGCTGAAACCGAACGACCAGCTGCTCAGTGATGCGACCTCGATACGCGCTTTCCTGCCGGTTGGAGATCTGTCGCTTGAAAACTACACCGCGGCTTTCGCCCGGGCGCCGATTGCGACCTTCATATTCAACTCGGTTCTGGTAACGGCCGTTACCGTGTTTCTCGCCCTGCTGCTTGGCTCGCTTGCCGCATTCGCCTTCACCTTTTTGAACTGGCGCGGAAAGGATGTTCTCTTTTCGATCATCCTCGCCACGCTCATCATTCCCTTTGAAACCATTGCCGTGCCGCTGCTGCTGGAAGTCAACAATCTGCCATGGATCGGCAGCAACGGGTTTACCTGGGGATGGCTCAATTCGTGGCATGTGCAGATCATCCCATGGATCGCAGACGGGCTGACGATTTTCCTTTTCGTGCAATATTTCAAGGATCTGCCGAAGGAATTGCTGGAGGCGGCGCGCATCGACGGGGCCGGCTGGCTGCGGATTTACGCACAGGTGGTGATGCCGCTCAGCGGCCCGGTCATCGCAACGGCTGCGATCCTGAAGTTTCTCGTCATGTACAGCCAGCAATATCTATGGCCGCTTCTCGTTACCCAGTCCGAGGCCTACAGGCCGGTGATGGTGGGGCTGCAGTATTTCTTCCAGCTCAACACACCCTGGGGTGAGGTGATGGCCTATCTCACCATCATCACGCTGCCGGTGCTGATCTTTTATCTCTGCCTGCAGAGGCTGTTCATCTCCAGTATCGCGGCAAGCGGGATAAAGGGATAGCGCCTCATCCTGCACGGGGTGAAGGCCTGACACAGGGCTTTAGTGAGAATACACTGGGACTTGCGGGAGCTTGCTGCATTCCATTAGCGCCGAATATTCTGGCCAACCCGGAGGCTGTTGTGTTTTCTTACGAACTTGAACGCTGAACGGCGCCCGGCAGATCGTCGTTCCAGATTGGCTGATTACACTGCCATTAAAATCGAATGTTTGACCGGGAAGAGCAGTCGCCCGAGAGTTGATCTTAAGCGCCCTGCGAGATTTGCCCTTCTCACATTCATGGTTTGCGCCGCTCTGAAGGATGAGGCCGATGAAAATGAGATTTTTCTGTGAGGCTGTTGTTGCCTTGATGTTTTCCACCGCAATCGCCTCCGCCCAGCAGGCGTCCGACACGGTGGCGCCGGAAAAGGCAACCGGGCTTGCCACCGCCAAACGTGTCGAGTCGAAGAACTTCATGGTCGCCGCAGCCAATCCGCTCGCGACTAAAGCGGGGCGCGACGTGATCGCCGCGGGCGGCAACGCCATAGATGCGATGGTGGCGGTGCAGACTGTGCTGGGCCTCGTTGAACCGCAGAGTTCCGGTCTCGGCGGCGGCGCCTTCCTCGTCTATTACCACGCTAAAAGCGGCAGGCTGACGACGTTGGACGGCCGGGAGACGGCACCGTTGGAAGCCACGCCAAAGCTCTTCCTGGATGACAAAGGTCAGCCGCTTAAATTCATGAACGCAGTCATCGGCGGTCGTTCCGTTGGCACGCCGGGAACGGTGCGACTTCTGGAGGAAGCTCACAAACGCTATGGAAAGGCCGAATGGGCAAGCTTGCTGAAGCCTGCGGAAACGCTGGCGACCGAAGGTTTTCAGGTGTCGCCGCGCCTTGCCTCTCTGATCGCATCAGAGGGTGACCGGCTGAAGACATATCCAGAGGCACGGTCCTATTTCTTCGACACCTCCGGGGCCGCGCTGCGGGCCGGTGCTCGGTTGAAGAACCCGGCCTATGCCGAGACGCTTGCAGCGATCGCCAAGGGCGGCGCCGATGCCTTTTACAAGGGGAAAATTGCCGAGGCGATCGTCAAGACCGTGCGCGAGGCAGCCGACAATCCTGGCGTGCTGTCGCTTTCCGATCTTTCCAACTATCGCGTCATCGAGCGCGAGCCAGTGTGCTTTGTCTATCGTGCACTTGACGTTTGCGGCATGGGACCGCCATCGTCAGGCGGCATCGCCATAGGCCAGATGCTCGGCATGGCGGAGAATTTCGATCTCAGGTCGCTGGGGCCGAAAAATGTCGAAAGCTGGCGCATTATCGGCGACGCGCAGCGTCTCGCCTTCGCCGACCGCGAGCGTTACGTCGCTGACACCGATTTCGTGCCGCTACCGGTCAAGGGCATGCTGGACAAGACCTATCTAGGCGAGAGGGCAAAGCTGCTCGACGGCGACAAGGCGCTGGCCAAAGACGCGGTCAAGGCCGGTGAGCCGGAATGGGACCACGCGCTGCTTTTCGGCCGGGATGCCGCGCTTGAGTTGCCGTCGACGAGCCATTTCGTCATCGTCGACAAGGAAGGCAACGTGGTCTCGATGACGACGACGATCGAAAGCGGCTTCGGCTCGCGTCTGATGACGAATGGCTTCCTGCTGAACAACGAGTTGACGGACTTTTCCTTCAAGACCCATGACGGCGGTCTGCCGATCGCCAACCGCGTCGAACCCGGTAAACGACCGCGCTCCTCCATGGCCCCCACTATCGTGATGAAGGATGGAAAACCGCTGCTCGCCATTGGTTCGCCCGGAGGAAGCCAGATCATCGGCTATGTGGCGCAGGCGCTGATCGCCTATATCGACTGGGGCATGCCGGTGGAAGTGATCGTCGCCCAGCCGCATCTCATCAACCGGTTCGGCACCTATGACATCGAGGCCGGCACCAGCGCGGAAGAATTGGCCGGTCCGCTGAAGGCGCTGGGTTACGAGGTGAAACCGGGTGAGATGAACTCCGGTCTGCATGCTGTCGAAATCACCGCCGAAGGCTTGGCCGGCAGCGCCGACCCACGACGCGAGGGACTGGTGATGGGGGAGTGAACGCTCAGCCTGCGGAAAAACGGCGGCCTCAAGAGACTGAGCATAGCGTTCGTGTAGAGGTTAGATGACTACCCCGCAGGGTGTTCTGTTTTAGCGAGGAAATCGTCGGGGAACTGGTAACAACCAACGCCGTTCGTTGTTTGCATGACCAATGGAGGAAGGCATGAAAAACTTCGCCCTTTATTACTGGCCAGTTCCTTTTCGAGGTCAGTTCCTCCGCGGAATTCTGGCCCATTGTGGGTGCTCCTGGGATGAACACGATGCCGATGCGATTGAGAATATTATGGATTGTGCGGTGGAAAAGCAGCCGGTTGCCTTCATGGGGCCGCCGGTTCTGATTGACCGTGAGCGCAATTTTGCGATCTCCCAGATGCCGGCGATCGCCATCTACCTGGGTGAGCGGCTGGATATATTGCCGACAACTATTGAGGGCCGCGCACTCAGCGCCAAGATCGTTAACGATGCCAACGATGTCCTTGATGAGTTGACTCTCAACGGCGGGCGCGAAATGTGGACACCTGAAAAATGGGAAGAGTTCGTCCCACGCCTCCAAAAATGGATCCGTATTTTCGCGGATACCGGGGCACGAAACGGCTTGAGCCCTACTTCCGGCTTTATGCTCGGAACAGAAAAGATTGGCGTAGCAGATATAGCGACTGCAATCCTTTGGACTACGGTCGCCGACCGGTTCCCTGTCATTCAGGGCATCATTGAGGATACGTCACCTACAATCTGGGGCCTTTCCAGAAGAGTGGTAGCCACAACTTCGCTGGCCGCCTTGAACGATAAAAGTTTCGAGGAATACGGCAACGCTTATTGCGGAGGAGAGATTGAGAAATCGCTCCGGAAGGTAGCGGGTTGATTTACGTCTGCGCGGCGCCATCGCTTTGTCTGCCATCCAGCCGGACAAAAGTCTTGAAGAGATACGCACCCCCGACGCACCACTTCACAGCCACGCAGTTGAAAGGAACCCGAACCAACACCAATGTCATTACAGAAGTCCGATGGCGCAAGCCTACCTCTTTTCAAAAGCGGAGCCGATGATCTTCCGCGAGAGAACGACGCCAAAGAACCGGCACAATCCATTTGTCACTTAGCAGGCTGCAGACTCCGTTTGACGGAATGGGTCTGAAGTGTCTGTCGTCCTCTGATCCGCGCGATGGGCCGGCATCCCGAATATGCAGGAATCTCGGGATACGCAGCCTTGTTGCGAATGCTAGTAGCAAGCCGTGCCGGCAAATCCGTCAATATCCACCTGTCAGAAAAATGTTCTCCCCGGTCATGAAACTGCAGGCCTGCGACGACAGGAAGATGGCGGCCCCCACCATTTCTTCCGGCTGCCCGGCACGGCCCATCCAGTTCAGCGTCCGGACGTATTCCCCCCAGCCTTCGGGATCCTCATCACGACGGTGGGCATTGCGGTCGGTGTCGATGAGGCCGGGCGCGAGTGTGTTGAGCAACACATTGTCGCGCGCATAATCCCGCGCCTGACTCTGGATCAGATTGTGCTGCGCAGCCTTGGTGGCGGCATAGGCGGTGACGATGCCCTTCGGCCGCAGCTGATTGACCGAACCGATGGAAACCACCCTGCCCCATTTTCGGGCCGCCATGCGCGGCAAGGCCGCCTGCAGCATATCCACCGTCGAGCCCAGATTGACCGCCAGCTGAAACGCCAGATCGTCCGCTGTCAGTTCCGAAAGCACGGCGTTGATCTGGGCGCTGGCATTGATGACAAGAATATCGACCGGCGCAATCGCCTCGGCCCGTTCGATGAGATCACGACCGGCACCGGGTTCGGACAGATCACCCGCCAGTTCCTGCGCCGTGCCGCCGCTTGCGACGATCCGGTACTGCACGGGCGCAGCAGCGCCCGGCTTTACGCCATGCAGGATGACACGGGCGCCCGCGCCCGCCAGCCCCTCGGCAATGGCGGCGCCTATGCCACGGCTGGAACCGGTGACGAGCGCCGTGCGGCCCGTCAATCCAAAGACGCTTTCGAGACGCATCCTTTATCCCTCAAACAGCGAGATGCGCGCGCCGGCAATTCCCGGGCGGCAGGAAAACAGGCCGCCGGAGAGCGGCGCATCGGCGAGTGTGGAGGCAGGCAGGCGCGTGCGGGCGCTGGTGATGAACAGCGTCGACAGGTCCGGCCCGCCAAAAGCGATGCTGGAAGGGCGTGGCACCGGCATGTCGATCACCTGGTCCAGCTTGCCGTTCGGAAGATAACGGCGCACGCACCAGCCATCCCAGATGGCGCACCAGACACCGCCTTCGGCATCCACCGCCAGACCATCCGGCCGGCCATCGGCCACCGGAATGCGGGCGAATTCACGGCGCTGCGACAGCGCGCCCGTCGCCGGATCGCAATCATAGGCGTGGATGAGACCGGGCACGGTATCGACGAAATAGAAGGTCCGGCCATCCGGGCTCCAGCCGAGGCCGTTGGAGACGATGATGCCGCCTTCCTTGCGCTCGGACGCGCCATTTGCATTGATGCGATATAGTGCACCGGTGGGCTTGGAGGCATCGATGCGCATCGATCCGACCCATATCGCGCCATCCGGCCCGCATTTGGCATCGTTGAGGCGGTTGTCGACGATGCCCGCCTCCGGGCTGACGAAGGGTGTCAGCCGGCCGGAGGCGAAATCCAGCCATTCGACGCCATCCTGCGACGCCACCAGCAACCGCCCGTCGGTGACCGGGATGACGGCGCTGACCAGCTTGCCGGTCTCGCAGGTTTCGTTGCGGCCAGTAGCGGGATCGAAGCGGTACACCGCCGGATGCAGGATATCCACCCAATAGAGCGCGTTTTCCCCCTCGTGCCAGACCGGGCTTTCCCCCAGCTGCGCACCCCAAGGCAGAATGCAGCTGAGTTCGGCACTGGGGCGGCCCGTTGCCGAACGCGGGCGCGGTCGCGAGCTGATCGCCACGGCCCCGGCGGCACCGGTAATGCGGCGGGCGGCGGCAATCAATTCACGCCCGGCGGGATGGATATTGGAGGAATCCAGCCGCGACGACGGCCCGAGCGCAACAAGCACGCCCATCGGCGTATTGTCCCGGCCCATGACAGGGGCGGCGACCGAATTCACGCCCGGCAGATGCTCCTCGTAGGAAATCGAATAACCCCGTGCCCGCGTCAGCGTCAGATCCGCCTGCAGCGCATCGAGGGTGGTAATGGTTTTGGGTGTCTGCAGATCGAGCGTCAGGCGATCCAGCAGCGCGCGGCCAACGGCGGGGTCCTGAAAGGCGAGCAGCGCCTTGCCCGGTGCGGTGCAATGCAGCGGCACGCGGCGCCCCACCTCGACGCGCACCGAAAGACCGTTCGGCGAGCGTTCGGCGAGATATTGCGTCATGGTGCCGTCAAGCCGGCACAGTGCAACCGTCTCCCCCAGTTCAGCGGCCAGCCGCTCCAGTTCCGGGGTCGCCGCCGAGACGAGATCGAAGCTCTCCCAAACCTTGTGGGACATTTCCAGAAAACGCTGGCCCAGCACATAGGTGCCGCGGGCCTCATCCTGACGGACGAGGCCATAAGCGATGAGGGTGCGCAGGATTCGCGCGAATGTCGGCTTCGGCAGACCGGAGGCGCGCAGCAGCTCGGCAAAACGCAGCGGTTCCGGCGCATCGGCGACCATGTCGAGCAGGGTCAGCCCCTTGGCAAGCGCCGCCGTGCCCCCCGGCGTCTCGGGTTTCATTGCCTCTGCTCCTTCGCGAGTCGCTGCCGCCTTGCGACCGCCGCGTCGTCCAGCATCCGGTCCATCGTCCATTCCGCTTCAAACCCCAAAGTGTTTCTGATCCGCTCGTTGGACGTATGGTAATAAACGCCGTCGCCAGGAAAATCGACTGTCACGATGGGAAGGCCGGTCAGCGCCGCAATCCTCGGCAGAAGCGTGGCGAAATCGGCAGGTTCATCCGCCCCGAGATTGAAGATGCCGCCCGCCGCGTCGGGATGGTCGAGAGCAAGCAGAATCCCCGCCACCATATCGCGTGTCTCGGTTATATGCATGCGGAACGGCCGGCCGTTTTCGTTGCGCGCCAGAATGTGCGCGGGTTCGCCGATATCGCGGGACTGGAGCAATTCGGCGATGGCGGTGTTTCCGAAATTCTGCTGCTGGCGGATGCGCGGCCGCAGGAAAAACCGGGGGCCGGAAAAGAAACTGTCCTCATCCAGCAGCTCCGCCGCATCCTGCGTATGCGAGAAACGCAGGATAACCGTTTCCATCGTGCCGTTTCGTTGGTGAAAGCGCACCAGCTCTTCGCCCAGAAGCTTGGTCAGACCGTACGGCGAATTGGGGCAAAGCGGATGGTCCTCGGTGACCGGCAGGAACTCCGGGCGGTTTTCCGGATAGACCTCGCCCGATGAGGCGAAAACGAACCGCCGCACGCCGGCTGCTGAAGCCGCATCCAGAAGCCGGCGCGTGCCCTCGACATTGACGGCAAACATGCGGTCGCGATCCGCCGGAGCCCAGGACATGAACGCCCCCAGATGCAGGACGGCGCTCACACCCTTGATGGCGTCGGACAAAGCCTGCGCATCCTCAAGTGACCCTACAACCTCCTCGCCGCCGGTTCCCGAGGGTCTGAGATCAAAGCCGCGAACGGTTCGGCCCTGCGCGCGCAAGGCGGCGACAACGGCGCGGCCGACACGGCCTGACGATCCGGTGACAAGGATCATAGTCTTGCTCCGGTCTTTGAATCGAAGAGATAAAGCTGCGCCGGATCGAAACCGAGCCGGAGTGCCTCATTGCCGGGAAGATTGCCGGTATGCGAGACGCGCGCGATCAGCCCCTTGGACTTGCCTTCTTCGCCATCTGCGACCCTTGCGCCCTCCGCATCGAAATAGACATATTTTTCCGATCCCAGGCTTTCCACCAGCGTCGGACGGACTTCGAAGGTAACAGGCGCATCGCCCAGAACGAGATGTTCCGGCCGCAGGCCGACGATCACGCTGCCCTGACGCTCGACGACCCCCGGCAGGGAAACCTGTTGCCCAAAGAGGGTCACCGTGCCGTCACGCAGTTCCGCATTGAGGAAATTCATGCCCGGAGAACCGATGAACCCGGCAACGAACAGATTGGCCGGATTGTTGAAAAGCTCGTCCGGTGCAGCGATCTGCTGGATGATGCCGCCCTGCATGATGACGACGCGATCCGCCATTGTCATCGCTTCGACCTGATCATGCGTCACATAAACGGTGGTGACGCCGATGCGCTTGTGCAACGCGCCGATCTCGGCACGCATGTGGACGCGCAGCTTGGCATCGAGGTTGGACAGCGGCTCGTCCATCAGGAAAGCCTGCGGCTGGCGCACGATGGCGCGGCCGAGCGCTACGCGCTGGCGCTGGCCGCCCGAGAGATCCTTGGGCTTGCGATCGAGATATGGGGTGACTTCCAGAATGCGCGCGGCATCATCAACACGGCGGTCGATCTCGGTCTTGTCGGTGCCGCGCATCTTAAGGCCAAAGCCGATATTCTGGCGAACGGTCAGGTGCGGATAAAGCGCATAGTTCTGGAACACCATGGCGATGTCGCGGTCACCCGGCGCCAGATCCGTCACTTCGTTGTCGCCGATGAAGATCTGGCCTTCGCTTGCCGGTTCGAGGCCGGCTAGGATTTTCAGCATCGTCGACTTGCCGCAGCCGGAAGGCCCGACCAGCACCACGAACTCGCCATTCTCGATCTCAAGCGAAAAGGGCCTGAGAACGTTGAGCGCGCCATAGGACTTACTGACGTTGCGAATGGAAATATTGGCCATGCTTATTTCTCCGCGCCAGCGGTGAGGCCGCCGACCAAATAACGTTCAAGGAACAGGTAGATTGCGATGATCGGCAGCGCGATGAACACGGATGCGGCGGAGATGTCGTTCCAGTAGGTGACATATTCGCCCTGCATCGTGGTGATGCCGAGATTGGCCGTCCAGTTGTCCGGCGAGTTGACGAGGAAGGTGCGAGCATAGGCATAGTCTGCCCAGCTGAGCACAAAGGCATAGAGTGCGGTGGCGGCAAGCCCCGGTGTGGCGATGGGAAGCACGACACGCACCATCGCGCCGATCGGCGAGCAGCCATCCACCATGGCGGCCTGCTCCAATTCCTTCGGAATGGTGTCGAAATAGCCTTTCAGCATCCATGTGGCGAAAGGAATGATCATGGTCGAATGCGCCAGCACCAGTGTCCAGAGGCTACCGATCAGACCGAAGCTGGAAAAGATCGAAAACAGCGGAATGACGAGCAGCGTCGCAGGCAACATCTTCGCCGTCAGGACGAAGAGACCCATGGTCGCGCCGCCCCGCATTGAATAACGCGACAGTGCATAACCGGCGCTGACCGAAACCAGCATCGATAGCGCCACCGAGCCGATGGCCGCCAGCATCGAGTTCCAGAGCCACAGCAGGATCGGTTTTGCCGCCCAGACCCTGGCGAAAATATCCCATTGCGCATCATCCGGCCAGAAGGTTGGCGGCAGGCGGTAAAGCTCGTCTGTGGTGGAAAGTGCTGTGACCAGCAGCCAGTAGACCGGGAACAGGATCATCACCAGGGTGAAAATCACAGTCGCGTAAAGGGCAAGGCTCTGTAAAAATGTCCGTTTCATCAAAGCCTCCTCAATAGATCGATTTCGAACGCCGGCCGAGCATCAACAGGCTCGCGACGATGCAGATCACCAGCGTAAGCACGCCGACGGCGGCGGCACGACCGAAATTGTGATACTGGAAGGCCTGGTCATAGGTCATGATCGACAGCGTCTGGGTTGAACGCAGCGGCCCGCCGCCGGTCAGAACCTTGATGATGGAAAAGTCGCGGAATACCCAAAGCAGCGTCAGCACCAGCGTCACGCCCAGCACCGGCATCAAAAGCGGCATGGTGATCCAGCGGAAACGCTGCCACAAACTCGCGCCATCCACCTTTGCGGCCGCATAATAATCGGCGGGGATGGACTGCAGGCCGGCCAGACACATGATCGAGACGAAAGGAAAACCCTTCCACACCATGGTGATCGCCACGGCCCAGAATGCGGCCGTGGAACTGCTGACCCACGGGATCATCTGGTCGGTAAAACCGAGCTTGATCGCCAGCCACCCGAACAGGCCGAAGGAAGTGTCGAACATCCACGCAAAGATGACGACCGCGATGATTTCCGGCACCGCCCAGGGCAGCGCCATTCCCAGCCGCGCAACGGTACGGCCGTTGAAACGGTTATTGGCCAGAAGCGCCGTGCTGAGGCCAACCGCGACGCTGCCGGCGGTAACGACGATGACCAGTTTCAGCGTTACCCAGCAGGCCAGCCAGAATTCCGGCGACGAGAACAGCCAGGTGTAGTTGCTCAGCGAAAACGGCCGGCTGGCGCCGCCAAGCCTTGGAATCTTGACCTGCTGGAACGACAGGTCGATGGCCAGCACGAGCGGCCAGACGATGATGGCGGCAACCATCAGGACCGCGGGCGCGATCAGAATATAGCCGAGGAGATGTTGCCGGCTGGGACGCGCAAGATCGAAGAACTTGCGACGCCCAGCCCGAACGGGTTCGGTCATGGATGGTCCTCCTGCCGGATGCGGATGATGGCCATGGCCCTTTACGGGCCATGGCAGGACAACGGGATCAGGACAATGGGGGATCAACCCTTGATGGCTTCGGCCTTTGCCTGCATGGTTTTCGCCACCTCCGCCGGATCGAGATCCTGAATGATCATCCGCTGGCTTTCTTCCATCACCATCTTGCTGAACTCGTTGTAAAAAAGCTCAAGCCCGGTCGGGATGCGGTCGATACCGGCTTCCGACGCGGCCTTCATTGTTTCGATCAGCACCGGAAAATGCGGGATAGTCTTTTCAACACCCGAGACATCCGCCTTCGGGCTTGGCGGGGTGTTGCCGCCAAGGGTGGCGTAACTGCGCTGGAATTCCGGCGTCATCGTCAGCTTGATGAAATCCCAGACCAATGCCTTCTGGTCGTCGGGAATATCGGCCGGCATGGCCAGCACGTTGGAAGACCCGCCAAGCGGCGGATGAAGCGGCGGCGCGACATAAACGATGTCACTCTTGGCCGAACCCTTTTCGGTCGTACCATAAAGCCACGGTCCATCGAGCCGCATGGCCATCTTGCCATCGGCAAACAGCTTGCGCACGTCGCTGGCGCTCATGTCGACCGGACTGATCCCGCTCTTCATCACGGTTTTCCAGCGTGAAAGACCCTCCACCATCTGCGGCGTATCGATGGTGATATTGCCGTCCTTGTCGGTCCAATAGGCGCCGGCATCGAGGATGTAGTTCAGCATTTCCGTGAGATATTGCCCCGGACCACCCTTTGTTTCGTGGCCTGTACCAAACTGATCGATAATGCCATCGCCGTTCAGATCCTTGGTCGTCGCTTTCGCAGCGGCCAGAAACTCGTCATAGGTCTTCGGAACCGCGACGCCCACCTCTTCCAAAATCTTCTTGTTGTAGGCCATCACGAAACCGAAATAGTTGGTCATGATGCAGACGGTTTCGCCATTCCATTCGCATTTCTGCTGGCCGGCCCAGCCCGTCATGTCGATGCCGTCCTTCTTCAGCCACGGGTCGAGCGGTTCCAGCCAGCCGCTATCGGCAAACATTTGAAATTCGAAGGACGCCAGATGCACGATCTGCGGCGGCTGGTTGGCCGCAAAGAGTGTCGTCATCGTGTCGGCGTAGGAGCTGCGCTCGGCCTTGGTGAATTCGATTTTCACGCCCGGATGCTGTTTCTCGAAGGCGGCGATGGCGGAGCGCCACCATTCGCCTGTGCCGGCATCATCCGTCTGCCAGGAAATGAATTTCAACACCGTATCGGCCATGGCGGGCGCTAATCCCCCCACGGTCATCAGCATCGCGGTCGCTGTGCCAAGCGCCAGCTTTTTTATTCTTTTGGTCATGGGTTCCTCCTCCAGAAAACCAGTTCAGATACGTTCAATAACGGCGAGCGCCGCCTCCGACGGCTTGACGCCAAGTCCCGGGCCGGATGGCAGGTGATATCTCCCCTCTCGGCAATCCATGTCGCCGGCGAGCAGGCGGCGGTTGGGCTCGAAAATCGAGTGCTGGAACTCGTGACCCTTCAGGGTCGGCAATGTCGACGACGCCTGCAGGCTCGCAGCGAGGAAGATGCCCGCACCGACGGTTGCGTGCGGGATCACGTCAATGCCGTGCTCGGCGGCAAGAGCGCCGATGCGGATGAAATTGGTAATGCCCTTGTGGCCCATTTCCGGCTGCACGATCGCGATGCGGCAGCGTTCGATGCGGGCGCGCATGTCCCAATGGGTGCGCCATTCCTCACCAACAGCGATCGGGACGTCTGTTCCCTTCGAAACCTTTTCCAGCCCTGCGATATCCTCCGTCCAGACCGGCGCTTCGGCAAACCACGGGTCGGAGGGTTTCATTTCGGCAATGAGTTCCAGCGCCCGCTCCGGCGTCTGGTTCCAGTGCATGTCGGCGGCAATCTTCGCCTGAGGCCCAAGCACCTGCCGCAGATTGGCGATTTCCGCCGCCGGGCCATCGTCAGCCACCGGCGTTGCGAATTTGAAAGCATCAAAACCGCGATCCTGCCAATATTTCGCCAATTCCCCGCGCGCTTTCAGTGTCTTTTCGGGCAGGCCTGAAACATAGGCCGAGAAGCTGTCGACCCCGCCGCCGAGAAGGTCGCGGATGGATTTTCCGGCTTCCTGCCCGGCAATGTCCCATAGCGCGATATCAAGCGCGGCAAGCGCATCGACATAAAAGCCGCCGGTATAACCACGTACCCGCATCATGTCGTAAAGGTCGTCATAAACAGCCGAAGGATCGGACGCATCGCGGCCGATCACGAAACCGGCGAGAAGATCATTAATGAGGGCGGCGACCGCGCCGGGGGCGACGATGCCATAGGTCTCGCCCCAGCCGACAGTGCCGGCCCCGGTGGTCATGCGCACCAGCACGCTGCGGTCGAAAGTGGGATAGACCGTGCGATTGCCCTTGCGCACGATGTAGCCGTTGGGATTGACCACCTCGCCTTCCCTGAGCGCGCCGAGATAGGGAACCTTGCGCGGCTGGGTCAGTGTGAAGACTTCGACTGTTGCGATGGGGCTGTTCATGCGGCCTCCGCGGCAACAAGGCCAAGCTCGACCAGATTGGCGTCAATATCGGCAAGGGCCGCCGCATCAAGCTCGGGTGTCGGGGCACGCACACCGACGCCTTCGATCACGCCGCGACGGGCGAGCACATATTTGGTCAACCGCATGCGATAGACTGCCTGCAACACCAGAAGCGGCAGGGTGCGGACATAAATCCGGCGAGCCTCTTCCCGCCGCCCGGCAACAAGCGCCCGGTCGATGGCCACATGTTCCTCGGCGATCTCCAGCGCCGGCATCGCTGCCGTAGCACCTCGGGCATATTCGTCGAGAATATAACGCGCACCGCCGCCACCGATGACGCCCTTCAGGGTCGAAGGTGCATGGGCGATGATGTGGCTGATGGCCGGGCCGGCCGGAAGGGTCTCTTCCTTGACATAAGCCACCTGCGGCAAGGCGCGCACGATTTCCACAATCGCCTGGGGCGAGAGGTCGGAGCCGCGCGGCGCAGGCGCGTTCTGCAGGATGATTTCGACTTCGGGCAGCGCCTCGACGATCCTGCCGAGGAATTCGATCAGCGCCGGCGCATCCGTGCCGACCGATTTGGGCGGCTGCACCATCAGATGGCGAATGCCAAGCGCCGATGCCGCCCGCCCATGCTCGACAACCTCACGCCAGTCGGCAGCACTGGCGCCGGCCACGACCGGCACACGACCGGCTACCGCATCCACGACGATCTTCAGCAGCGTTGCACGCTCGGCGGCATTCAAAGCCTCCACCTCGCTGGCGAAACCGGGAAACACGACACCATCCACGCCCTTGTCGAGCGCAAAGACCACCAGCCGCTTCATGCCCGCTTCGTCAATGCCACCATCAGCCAGAAACGGCGTGGGCAGAACAGGCAAAATCCCCTTGAGGCCAGCCACCATCTTTTTCCTCCCAATTGAGTATCATATTTTGATACCTTGAATTCACTAATTGACACTACATAGACTCGCACCCTATGACAAGCCCCAAGATGAAATGAACGAGGAGGTTCAAGACATGGCTGCAACAGCGACATCGATCATCGTTGATTGGGGAACAACATCACTGAGGGCGGCGCTTGTCGGTGAAGGCGGCGAAGAATTCGATCATCTGGAAACCGCCGACGGTATTTCGAGCCTTGGCAAGGGTGAGCATGAGGCGGCCCTGATGGCGGCACTCACCCCGTGGTTCTCGCACCACGGTGCCTTGCCCGTCGCGGCCCTCGGCATGATCACCAGCCGCAACGGCTGGGTTGAAGTCGCTTACGTGCCGTGCCCGGCAGGCCCGGCGGAACTTGCCGCCGGCACGGTGCGCAGGTCGCTGCCGAATGGCTCGGATCTCGTCTTCCTGCCGGGTCTCAACGACCCCGCCCGCCAGCCCTTTCCGGATGTGATGCGCGGCGAAGAAACCCAGATCGTCGGCCACGGCCTTGGCGAAAACGCCACCCTCATCATCCCCGGAACCCACAGCAAATGGGCGCGGGTGAAGGCGGGGCGGATTGACGGCTTCCAGACATTCGTGACCGGTGAAATCTTCAACCTGCTCATCAATCATTCCTTCATCGCGCGCGGCTCCACGCAGCCGCCGGTCGACGATCCGGAGGCCTATCGCTGGGGTCTGAAAGAGGCAAAACGATCCGCCGCCATGCTGTCGCTCATGTTTTCGGCGCGAACCGGCGGGCTTGCCGGCCGGCTTTCGCCGGATCAGCTGCGCTCCTATGTTCGGGGACTGGTCATCGGGCAGGAGTTTAGGCAGGCCCGTGAGGCGGGATGGTATGCGGAAGGAGACGAGGCAGCTATCGTCGGCAATGACGGGCTGAACGATCTCTATCTGGTTGCCGCGGATGTATTCGGCCTCAGGACATCGATTGGCGCGGACGACGTCCTGACGAAAGGGGCCCTGACCGTCCTGCACCAAGCGCTTTCGTAACCTCAGCCGACCGCGGGATGCCGAAATGGCGGCATCCGCCTTTCAGTTCACATGTTTTTAGGACCGTCATGTACGACTTCCCGGCCAATATCGGCACCAGCCGTCACGAAAACGATATCATTGCCATTCTGGCCCGCCTTCAGCGCATCGGCCTTCCAGACAATCCGATCGCCTTTTATGGCTCATCCTCGTTTCGAATCTGGAGCTCCGTCACCGAGGATCTCGGCTCGCTGGATATCGTCAATCTGGGATTTGGCGGCGGCACTTACCTCTCCGCCAGCCACTACCTGCACCAGCTCCTGGTTCCCTTAAAGCCAGGCAGAGTGGTGCTTTATTTCGGCGAAAACGATATTGCCAGCGACGGCCTCAAGGCTCAGACGACGTTTCGGCACCTGCAGGATTTGCGCGACAGCATCTCTCGAGCGCTCCCGCAGGCGGACGTGTTTATTCTGGCGATCAAGCACAGTCCGGCGCGCTGGATTTACCGCCATGAATTCGATCTTTTCAACCAGACGGCGCGCGACTGGTGCAACGGTCGCGAACGCACGACATGGCTTGATCCGAACGCCGGCCTCATCGGTGAAAATGGTCTGCCGATGTTCCGTTATTATTTGCCAGATCTGGTTCATCTGAATGCAGCAGGCTATGCAGTCTGGTCGGAAGCGCTCAGAAAAACGTCGGTCTGCTGAACAGAGCTGGCTCGGGAAATTTGAACGGAGGAAGAAGTGGAATTTCTGCCTGACTTCGGCTTAGATGCCGGGAACAGGAGATACGAAATTCAAATCACCTCCAAAATACGCTTTAAGATGCTGACGCTGGTACATACACAAATCGCGGGTGGATTCTTTTCAGTAGCCACGGCCAGAACATGAGTCGCATCAAGTTGACGCCATCGTCCATATAAACGTTCAATCGGAAGTGCCGCGATAAAGGTCTCGGAATCTTCTGTGTCGATCACAACCTCCGAGAGCGGAATCACGAGACCTGCCCCATTGGCTTTGACAGCGGCCTCCTTCGCGGTCCACATCTTCAAAAATCCGACGTTTTTCGCATCCATTGGCGCGTGGAAAGCTGAGGTAATTTCCTTCCAGAAATCTTCCTCCCTCTCGGATTCGACATCAACACCAATACGACCCGACCGCGAAAACGCTACGACAACCCAGTTGCCGCCATGCGAGAGATTAAAATCCAGAGGGCCGGCGTTTACCAGGAAAGGCTTGCCACCCGCTGCGCGCGAAAAATGAAGGTCTGCGGTTTCCATTCCGACGGCCGCACCGACCAGTAAGCGCTTGAGGAGATGCGCTCCTTGAAAACGGCGACTATCCTCCAACTTATGGAAACGCTGCGCTTGGGCCCACTCGACGTCATTGAGAAGCGCAGCCGCATCGTAAACCGCAAGAATTTCGGAGACAGGGATTGCAACGACAATACCTGCGTCGGCCTCACCCTTATCAAACATTTTCAAAGTCGGTCATACCATCCACTTTTGCGCATCTCTTTTCGGAAGAAGCTCTTTTGCTTCTATCGCAGAATTGACAATCGAGATCATCATCATTCTCCCCTTCCACTAAAACAGTCATCACGGTTTTCGGCAGCGACGATCAACACTAAACGTCAGCGCCCCAACACCGGTGTCCATCAAAATATTTTTCATGACAAAGTCCTAAAGAGCCGATCCTGTTCGTCTAAACTACGAGAGGAAATTCGCATGTTCCGTTTCTCGGTGTCACCATGCATCGGATCGAAGGGTCGCATATGCTTGCCCCGCAAGCGTTTGCGCACTTCATCGGCAAACTGGGCCAGCTTTGGCAAACCGATGCGGTGCAGGCAAGGGCTATTTCAGCGAGAGAGGCATGAGCCTGATTTGAGATGCGAACCTGATGGATGCGGCAGACGATGAGACATCATGAAACTGCCGGCGTCCCCGAAGCCAGCGATATTCTGACGGAAGCGACCGTTCTCCAGCAGACCATGTGGCCCGAAGTGCCGTGCAGCACCGGCGCATTGCTTCACGGCTGGACAACCGCTGCCGAACTGTTTTCCAGCCCTTCGGCATTGCAGGAATTCCTTGATTATGAGGGGTCGTTCGATCCCGGCGTAGATCTCAAAAGCCGCGCCGCATTTCTGATGAGCGACTATTGCTACATCTTCTTCATGGCCACCGTGCCGTTGCTGGTTAGCCGCGGCATCGTGCCTGATATGTCGCCTGATGCCTTTTCGCTGCAGTTCTATACCCATCATGGCGAGCATGACGGGGAGCCGATGACAGTGCGGCGTGCCCGCGTGAGGCTGTTGTCACCGCAGATCTTTGCGGATCGGGATGACGGGCCGCATTCGACGGTCACGGACCACGCAGGCCTGTGCGAGCATTTCAGGATGGGCGTCGAGCAACATTTCCATCCGCTGGTGGAAGCATTGGCAAAAAGAACCGGCTTTTCGAAGAATGCGCAGTGGCGGCTGGTGGGAGACGCCATCGCCGGCAGATTTCTCGACGTTGGAAGACGGTTCGGCTGTCTCGCCGATGCAATTGCAACAGCAATGGCGATCGTCAAGGTACAAGGATCGCCGCTGAACAACCGCCAGCTGGGGTATTTTGACCTCACCCTGCACGACAGCGCATTGAAGGAACCATTCACCTACACGTTTCGCGCGCGTGGCGGATGCTGCCGGTACTATACCGTTAAAGGTGCGGAAAAGTGCCCGACCTGCGTATTGAAGTCGAGCGATGAACGGGACGCCTGTCTGCTACAGGAAATGCGTGCCCATTTCTGCCTGAAGTAAAATTATTATTTTTCATAAATTTATTTCGACTTGAGAGTCCCATAGTCCCTTCCCTGTTCGTCTTCAGCATGAGTGGGCGGATATTGCCGCCTTTTGTCTGAAACGCTTATCAAGTGCGCGGGAGCGGGGGCTTCAATGGAATGCAAGGGAATTAACGGCAGAACGGCTCGAACCGGTCTGGCTGGATGGGTGGCGATGCTGCTCGCAACGTCGGTTTCTGCTTTGGCGATGCATGTGCCGGCAGCAGCGCAAGGCACCGGCCAGGCAAGCGCCTCGCCGCGACAGATTTCGATTGCCGCCGGGCCGCTTACCTCCGCGCTCAATCAGCTCGCCACGCAAACCGGCCTGCAGATCATCTTTGACGGTTCGATTGCGAATGGTAAAACGTCTAACGGCGCCAGCGGTAATTTCACACCTTCCCAGGCGCTCAGCGCAGTGCTTGCAGGGACCGGTGTCCAGTCGCGGTTTGCCGGCCAGAACCAGATCGCCCTCAGCCTTGCGGCGGCTCCTGCAGATGCCGCAGCCGTCGGTGCCGACGGCACGACTCAGTTGCAGGCCATAACGATTTACGGTTCACGCAACGCCACGACGCTTGCAAGCGCATCCTCGAGCATCGGCATCGTCAACGCAGAACAGATCGCCGACGGTCAGATCAGAAGTTTCCGCGATAGCTTCCGTCGCATGGCAAACGTCATGGACGGCGACTGGGCCGATGCCGGCTTCATCATTCGTGGTGTCAGCTCGGAAGGTCTTGTGCCCGGTAGTGCGCCTCTTGCGACACTCTACATTGACGGTGTTCAGCAGACGGTGCGAGGGGCACGCCGCGGGGCACGCGGGCTGTTTGACGTCGAGCAGGTCGAAGTCTATCGCGGCCCGCAGTCCACCCTGTCGGGCCGCGCTGCCATGGCCGGCGCCATTTACATAAAGACCAAGGATCCCACCTTCGAAAAAGAGGCGGAGCTGTCGACCACAATCGCCACCGGCAATCTTTACGGCACTGGCTTCATGTTCAATACGCCGCTGGTGGACGATCAGATCGCCATTCGCATGTCTGGTGAGATTCAGCGTAGCAAGAACGATATCAATTACCCGACATTCGAGCGTTATGAGAACTATAACGAGTTCACGCACGACTTTTATTATCAGGTCCGAGGAAAGGTCCTGTTTGAACCGGCGGAGATGCCGGAGACGCGCGCGCTTCTCAGCTATTCGTTTTCACACGACAACCCCGCCGTTCGCGATATTGGCGGCCCCAAAGGCTCCATTCCCTTCAGCTTCGACCAGAAACGCGGCGACTACCTCATTCCGGCCTACATAGAATATCGCCCAACCGATGTGCATAATGTTGGGTTAGAGGTAACACATGATTTTTCAGACGAGTTAAAGCTGACCTCACTTTCCGCCTTCAGCTATTCCGATGCCGATCGTCTTTCAGTCAATTACGGAACTCCGGGCGAGATTGACACCTATCACGGCTACTACAAGGAATGGATCGCCTCCCAGGAAGTGCGCCTCAATTATGAAGGTGACAAATGGGACTGGGTCGGCGGCGTCTATTTTTCCTATGAAGACGAGAAAAATTTCTATGACCGCACCATTCCGCTGACCGCCACTGTCAGGCGTAACCAGGTCCAGCGCAATACGCAGAAATCGTTCAACGCCGCCCTGTTCGGAGAGGCGACCTACGAATTCGTTCCAACATGGAAAATTACCCTCGGCGGCCGGCTGGACTACACGGATCAGGACATAACGCAAAATCTGGTACGCACCCAGCCTCTTGGCGGCAGGACGACCGTGATGACGGACTATGCCGCATCCTTCAGCGAGGTCAATTTCGTACCGAAAATCGGCCTTTCGAAAGAGCTGACTGACACACAGACGGTTGGGGTTACCTATTCCCAGGGCTTCCGGACAGGGGGGGCGAGCTACGATTCGTATCAGCGTACGGCCTATAGCTATAAACCCGAGGAGGCATCGACCTACGAGATTTTCTACAAGGGCTCGTTCATGGATGACCGGCTGACCGTGAATTCAAACGTGTTCCTCACCAAATACTCTAACCAGCAGGTTCTGATGCAGTTCGATCCGACGGATCTGCTGAGCCGGCGCATCATCAACGCCGCGTCGTCGGAAGCATGGGGCTTCGAGTTCGAGCCAGCGTTCAAGGTCACTGACAACCTCGAAACCTTCGCATCGCTCGGCTACGTCCATACCGAATTCAAGAACTTCAACGATTTGAACCTGGGCAATCTGTCCGGCCTGCCGTTCCCGGAAGCGCCGGAGTGGTCGCTGGGTCTCGGCGCTCGCTACACGTTCGATAATGGCGTCTATATCGGCGCGGACGCCAAATATACCTCGAGCTATCTGGCCCGTCTGGGCAGCCTGCCGCACGATTATCTCGACAGCCGTTGGATCGTGAACCTGCAGGCGGGCTACAAGACCGAAAGGTGGGAACTCAACGCCTTTGCGCAGAACCTTCTGGACGAGAAATATTTTGTCTATAACGACAACAATATTGCCGCCACGCTCGGTGAGCGCCGAAACGTCGGCCTGAACCTCAAGGTCAAATTCTGATGCGTTTCCTGCGCGGCTCCCATGCCGCGCAGGCTTCCATTTCTGGAGTAGTGAATGATCCTGCGGTCGTTTCTCATCTTGCTGATGGGACTTTTTGCCTCCGGCGCTTCGGCGCAATGTTCGGGCCGGTCCCTCACAACAGGCGTGTATGGCGCACCGATCTGCGTGCCGGACACGCCCCGCAGGATCGTTGTGCTCGATCCTTTCTATAATCTTGGAATGGCGCTTGAACTCGGCCTGCCTTTGGTCGGCGCACCGCTTATGTCCGTTCAGGACCACGAGCTTAAGGAGAAAGCCGACAAGGCGACGGTCTCCGATATTGGCGAAGCCCGGCAGCCGAGTCTCGAGCGCATCGTGGCCCTGAAGCCGGATCTGATTGTCGGGGACGCCGCCCTGCACGGCCAATCCTACCAGAACTTCGCCAAGATTGCGCCGACCGCGCTTATCGACGCAAAGAACTGGAAAGACCATTTCCGCACATTGGCGCTCCTTTCGGGAAAAAGTGACGAGGCGGCAGGGATGCTGGCCAGCTACGAAAAACGTGTTGCCGCCATCAGAGATAAAACTGCGTCCCATACGGTATCGGTATTGCGGGTGACGCCCAGCGGCTTTCATGTCTATCTTGACGGTCCAGCCGCCTATGCGCCTTATGAGGTTCTCCGTGATGCCGGCGTAAAACGGAGTGCGTACGAAACGACTGAGGACAATACGGTCTTCAAACGGCCCGAATGGGAGGACCTCGCCCTACTGGACGGGGACATCCTGCTTTACGTCGTTGCCGGCAGATATGACACAACCATGGACGATGCGCTTGCCGACCGCACGACCAGCAACCCCTTTTGGCAAATGTTGCCGGCAGTCGCATCCGGAAACGCCCACCGGGTCAGGCGCGAAACATGGATGAGCTTCAACGGCATCGGCTCCGCCAACAAAGTTCTCGATGACATCGAGCAATATCTGCTGGATAAGCCGTGACATCGTTTCGCGGACTATCGAATGCGGAAGGACCGATACATCCTCGCCGCGCGGAATTTTTCTGCGCGGTCCTGCTTCTGCTCGCCATCGCTGGCCTGCTGTTTTCCGCAATGCTGGCAGTAATCGCTGGCCCGACGCCCTTTTCACCGTCGACGGTGCTCTCTGCAATCTTTCGCTTTGACGGCTCGCGTGATCATCTCGTCGTGATGTTGCTGCGCTTGCCACGCGTCGCAGCGGCCATGATCGCCGGAGCGGGCCTGGCCGTCTCAGGCGCAATCATGCAGGCCGTGACGAAAAACCCTCTGGCTTCGCCGGGTCTGCTCGGCATCAATGCCGGCGCCGCTTTCGCAGTCGTGGCCAGCCTGTCGATCATCGGCGTTTCGGGCGACGCGCTGGTCTGGTATGCCTTTGGCGGCGCAGCTTTTGCCGCGTTCTGCGTTTTCGTCATTGGTTCTATCGGGCGTGTGGGCGCGACCCCGCTGATCATGGTGCTGGCTGGAGCGGTGGTCGCGACATTTCTCACCTCGCTTACTACGGCAATTCTGATCTTCGACCAGACGACACTTGATGCGGTGCGTCTGTGGACCGTCGGTTCCTTGAGCGGCCGGACGATGGATCAGGTCATCACCGTCATGCCTTATTCGCTTGCGGGGCTGTTCGGATCACTTGTCCTTGCCCGACATCTGACGACCTTGAGCCTTGGAACCGATGTCGCCACCGCGCTTGGCCAGAACCCGGCCCTCTGGCGCAGCCTGTCGGTCGTCATCGTCATTCTCCTGTCCGGCAGCGCCGTCGCACTTGCCGGACCGGTCGGCTTCGTCGGTCTCGTTGTGCCGCACATCGTCCGCCTAGCCATCAGCATGGATTACCGTTGGGTCATTCCCTTCAGCGCCGTCATCGGTGCGATCATGGTGGTTCTCGCCGATCTCGCCGGACGGATCATCCTCGCCAACCAGAGTTTTCCTGTTGGCGTCACGATGGCGCTGATTGGAGCGCCGTTTTTCCTCTGGCTGGCACGTTATCGCACGGGGGCAGGCAAGCCGTGACACGCGCGATAACTGTTCTGATCACTCTTAACCTGCTGGCCGTGGTTGCTGCAATGATGTGGGGTGACCAATCGATTGCCTGGCGTGACGTTGCCGATGCGGTCATCGGCACGGCGTCACCCGATCTGCAGATGATTGTCATCGAATTCCGGTTATCGAGGGCTATTCTGGCTCTGCTTGCGGGCGCAGGCCTTGCCGTTGCGGGGACGATTTCGCAAACCGTCATGCGCAATCCCCTCGCGGAACCCGGCGTTCTGGGCATCAATGCAGGCGCAGCGCTTTTCGCAAGCGTAGTGATCATCGTTTTTGCCAATGTTTCACCAGCCGTTCTGCCATGGGCTGGCTTTGCGGGGGCCGTCACCATGGCGACGGCGGTCTACGCCCTCTCCTGGAAACGCGGAACCTCCTCTCTGCGGATCATCCTTGTCGGCATCGGCTTAAGCGCGCTCGCTGGCGCGGGAACCAGCTTTCTGACCGCATTCGGCAATGTCGTCGATGTTCAGCGCGCGATGATCTGGCTTTCGGGCAGTGTCTACGGCGCCGACTGGACAAAGGTCCAAAGTCTCCTGATCTGGCTCGCCGCTCCGCTCGCCCTGAGCTGGTTCTCCTGCCGGCAACTGGATCTCATCCGTTTCGGCGACGATGTGGCGACGGGCTTGGGACAGAGGGTCAATCTCATGCGGGCATTCCTGATATTGCTCTGTACATTGATATCGGGAGCGACCGTCGCCATGGTCGGGCTGGTGGGTTTTGTCGGACTGATCGCGCCGCATATTGCAAGGCGGATCGCCGGCCACTCCCATGTTGGCCTCATTCCCGTTGCCGGGCTGACAGGCGGCCTATTACTCTCGATCGCCGATATTGTCGGCCGCACCGTCATCGCGCCGGCGCAGCTGCCGGCCGGTATCGTCACTGCCCTGCTGGGCGCTCCATTTTTTGCCTATCTTCTGAAGGGCCGCAGGCATGTCTGAACACTATCGCCTCGCGACACGGGAGCTTTCCCTCGGATATAACGGCTCCATTATTGTCGATGACCTGAGCCTGAACATTCCATCCGGACGCTTCACCGTTCTCGTCGGCCAAAACGGCTGCGGCAAATCCACGATATTGCGCGCGCTTGCCGGGCTTCTCGCCCCGATGAAAGGAGAGATATTTCTCGACGGCAGGCCGACACGGAAAATGCCATCACGGGAACGGGCAAAACAGATCGGCGTCCTGACGCAAGGGCCTCAGGCCCCTGAAGGATTGACGGTTGCCGAGCTGGTCCGTCAGGGGCGTTATCCGCATCGCAGGCTTTTCGAGCGATGGTCCAGCCGTGATGAGGATGCCTGCGCCCATGCCCTTGATCTCACCAACATGACGGCGCTCTCCGGCCGACAGGTGGAATCCCTGTCAGGCGGCCAGCGACAACGCGCATGGATCGCCATGGCGCTCGCCCAGGAAACGGACATTCTTCTTCTCGATGAACCGACGACGTTCCTCGATCTCGCCCACCAGATCGAGATACTCGATTTGATCCGGCAGCTTGTTCGTGATCGGGGTCGCACCATCGTCGCGGTGCTCCATGATCTCAATCAGGCTGCCCGTTACGCCGATGAGATTGTTCTCATCAGGGATGGCAGGATATTTGACGCCGGAACGCCAGGCGCCGTCATTACCGACAGGAATGTTCTCGATGTCTTCGGCGTCAACGCCGTCATCATGCCGGATCCGCTTTCGGGAACACCGATGTGTGTCCCCGTCCCGTCCCGCGGTTGAGGCGAGCTGCGACGTGTGGCGGCCTCGCAACATTGGTTGGCTTTTTCGTAAATTGCAATCCGGCCTCACTCATCCCCAGGTCTTACTCCGCAGGGCCAAAAGATGTAATGAATCCAGACATAAACATGATAAAAAATATCCTCTTTTATGCAGCGAAGGATTTTTTCTCGGCACAAACCGTAAATCATTGCACTTGCATCGCTTTTTACCCACCAGTAGAAATTCCACTACGGCGATGATGGGTCAAAACTGTGCTGCCGGATGATAACTTGGGTCGGACGAAGGCCTTGGAGAGCTCCGGTTTGCGCTCCTTATTCGCCCCCTTCAGTTGTCGCAGATTGCAGCTTGCGGAGGATCAGGAAAGCGATGCGGACGTCGACGGCCAGCCTCAATGAAAGTGACGGAACCGACCTCTTAAACAGGGCGATCGTCGAGCATTACGGCGACATTATCAAGGCAGTGGGCGGACGCAGCCGGTCAGACGGGGCCGCGCGGGAAATCGTTCACGACCTCTACGTAAAACTCGCATTGCAGCCGGACGCGCTCTCCGGCAAACGATCTATAAAAGCATTTCTGTGCCGCGCCGCATCCAATATGCGGATCGACCGGATCAGACGCGAGCAGTTCGAGTCCCGACTTTTCTCCGGTTCGGATGAAGATGCGAAAGCGGTAGTGGCGACGGACAGCGCTCCCGACCAAGGGATGGACGTCGAAGTGCGGCTGGCGATCCTCAAACAAGCCATTGCCGACCTGCCTGAAAAACGGCGGGCGGCATTCGTGCTGCACAGGCTGCATCATCTCTCACCGGACCAGATCGCTTCGAAGCTGAAAATTTCGCGCAATATGGTTGACCGGCACCTCAGGCGCGCACTCAGCCATTGCCTCGACCGCCTTTTCGAAATGGAGTAAACATCCCAATCCAAGCAGTTCATTCGTCTACACATTGGAGAGCATAATTGGAGCGTTCCGTGAAACGTAGACGTCTGACGCGCGATCAGCGCAAGCGAAACAGAGAGGCAGCCGACTGGGTCTTTCGCAACCGCGACCCCGAACAGCCGGAAACGGAGCGGGCGGAGTTCCGTCGCTGGATGGAGCTGGATCCGGAGAACTGTCAGGCCTACACGGCTGCGAAGCGCATTCTCGGCGAAGCGAGAACTGCGATCCGGTCCGATGCCGGGCTTCGTGATATGCCGGTTGACACCTCACCACGTGGGCGCAACGCGATCATCTCTTCAATCGTGGCAATCATTTCGGCCGGAGCACTCTTCATTGCCCTGGACGGCGCCATGCGTCTGAGTGCCGATATTATGTCCGGCGCCGACGAAATGCCGGAAGTCACGCTGGAAGATGGTTCGCGGGTTCAGTTGAACGCGTCGTCGGCGATCACACTCGATTTCACCAACGGCCGAAGGACGGTTCGGCTCCTGCGCGGTCAGGCATTCTTCCAGGTCGCCCCGGATGAAAGTCGTCCGTTCTCCGTCAGCACAGAGGATACGCTCGTCACAGCTCTTGGCACGGCTTTCGATGTTCGCCAAAGCGCGTCAGACACGCGTGTCGCCGTAACGGAACATTCCGTAAGGGTAGAGTTCAAGACTGAGGGAAGCATCCCGGTGAAACTCAGGGAAGGTGAAGAAATGCTTCACCTGAACGAGACAGGGGAAAGCACGATCCGCAAAACGGATGCCGCTACTGCTCTTGCCTGGCGCCGAGGCCAGCTTACCATCGACAATATGCCGCTTTCCTACGTTATCGAGGAAATACAACGGCACTTTCGTGGGCGCATCGTCATAGGAGATGACGCGACCGCCCATCGGATCGTCAGCGGTACGCTCTTCGTTACCGATACAGAGGGTGCGCTGAATTTTCTGCGGACCGCGCTCAAGGTTCAGATATACAGAATTGGCCCCATCGTCGTCGTAACGTCCTGATACAAAACCAAGCTAAGGCTGTAGCCCTTTATCATGTTGGGGGATGCCTTTGTACCCGGCATCCGGGCCGATCTGGCGGGGCGAAAGGTACCTGTCTTTGATGGCCGGATCACCGGGATCACTCGTCACGGGGACCGCAATGCCGCTATCAAGCTCGATATCGGCCTCGATGTCGCAGTCGACATCCTGTTCGCGCATCCGCGCAATAAGCCGTCCGCAAGCCTTCATGACGCACTGGGCCTTGCCACAGTCAATACGCCGACCGGCATCGCCCTCAAGACCGACGGGCGCCGCGAAACCAGAGACCGTCCTTCCTCGGCTGGTTTTTCCTGCGTGTCGTTTGCTATCGAGAGATGCGCGACGCCACGCCGCGCGATCGCCGTGCGGCAGGCGAGGCTGGCGACATTTTCCATATGCGAGCATCGCTGACAACGGTGTTATAAATGCTAACATCCTCAAAAACGCGGGTCAGGTTGACGTCCTGCTGCGTGAAAGTTTCGATCAGGTCGTGATATTGCATCCCGGTGATTGCGAGGACAGGAACCTGGTCCAGCTTGGCGTCATAAAGACCGGTCAGAAGATTGGTGCCACCGGGACCCGAAGTGGCAAGACAGACGCCGAGCCTGCCGGTCCATTTGCCATAGGCCGTCGCCATGAAGGCAGCGGATTGCTCGTGTCGGGCCTGGACAAACCTTATCGCATCCTGACGTTTGCGAAGCGCCTCCATGACGCCATTGATGCCGTCTCCCGGAAGGCCGAAGATCGTGTCGACCTTCCAGTCGATCAAGGTCTCCACCAGAACGTCTGCTGCGGTCGTCATGATCAGTTCCTCAACTCTCGGCGGTCCTTCCAGACTGGCCATCGAAAGCGGTCATGAAACGTCCTGTCCCGTCAGGGAATAAAACAAGGAAATCCCCACGACGCGCGCGGGGATTTCCAGTCTGTCAGCGTTAGGAGTTTTTGTGGCTCTGTTGACCCGCCTTCACATGTTGCTCATGCGTGCCACCGCGGGTCTTGCCATTGTCGTCATTATTGGAGGCCGATGCCGACTGCGAACGCTTGTCGCTGTTCTTGTGGCTCTGCTGGCCGGCCTTCACGTGCTGTTCGTGCGTACCACCTTGATTTGGCATGATATGTCACTCCTCATATGGTGATTTTTCACTTGCGCACCCTGTGGCGCGCCCTAGACCAACCATGCCGCGCCACGGGAGTTCCGAGATTTAATATTTCGTGAGGAGCTATTGACGGAACGGCCCCGAGCCCGGCTGTCGCGCGCAGGGCCGTCGCAATCGCCGTCTGTACACTTGCGTACGTCTACCTTTGGAGGTTTCCCTGTAGCCGGAATTTTCCTGAACGACAGCAATATCGTTAAGGCAGCGGACAACACTGTTGTGTCCGCGGAACACGACCCTGCTCTACGCCGTGCAGACGTCGCCCGACCCAGCACCTCGCCGTCGGAGCTTGCGGCGTTTCTACATTTCGGTGCATCCCTAAATTACTTGCGCGCAGGATAAAACGTAGCCGGCGGACGGGAACAAACCTCTACAAGCAAGGTTCGGGTCGCTCCACGGAACCTGTACCCGGAGAGGTGTAACATGACCAGGAAAACGCTCTGCATTCCTGAAGAAAACCGCAGCCATCACGATCCCGGCGACAATGGCCGTCAGAGCACAGAAGATTCCTCTTCCGACAACACCCAGACGGGCCGATAGGCAACATCAAAACAGACACGACACATAAAGGCCAGCAGCAGGACAGGTAGGGTCCCCCTGTTCCGGGCAGGCGAGCTGGTTGCACCAACCTTTTTCCGGGCTCCTCGCAGTCTGAGATCAATACGTTCCCTGGAGGCGCCAAATGCGGATTCTTGCCGTCACGGCCGAAATGTTTCCATTCGTCAAAACCGGCGGATTGGCCGATGCGGCAGGCGCTCTGCCGGAGGCACTAGCAAGACACGGCGCGGAAGTTCGTACATTGCTACCCCTCTACCGTAGGCTCACGCCGCTCGTCCGCGGCAAGAAGCCGTGTCTGGTCGCCAATATTCTAAAGCAAGCGGTATCGGTTTACTCCCTTGACGCCGACGGTCACAAGCTTCTGCTTCTTGAAGCGGCAGACCTGTTTGACAGGGAAGGTCCTCCCTATGGCATGAATGGCAAACCTTTTGCCGACAATGATCTGCGCTTTGCGGTCCTGTCCAAGGCGGCGGCGGAAATTGCCCTCGGCGCGATTGACGACTGGAAGCCTGATCTTGTTCATGCCCATGACTGGCACGCGGCCTTGACCTGCGTTTATATCGCGGAGTCGGCGGCGACGGTGCCCTCCGTCCTCACCCTTCACAATCTCGCATTTCAGGGACAATATCCACTCGAGCGGGCGGGTATGCTTGAGTTGCCCCAACATCTCTGTACCATCGATTGCCTCGAATATTATGGCGACCTGTCGTTTTTAAAGGGTGGCCTGACGACCGCGTCGGCCGTAACGACAGTAAGCCCCACTTACGCAAGAGAAATTCTGACACCGGAAATGGGAATGGGTATGCACGGCGTGCTTGCCACGCGGCGCGAGGACCTGCGTGGCATCGTCAACGGTGTCGACCAGGAAGTCTGGGACCCGGCAACAGACCCCTACATTCTTACAAATTTCACGGCTGCGACGGCCACGCGCCGGAGCCTTAACAAATATGCCTTGCTTCAGGCCCTTGGCCTCGCCCCGACCCAAGGCCCTGTTTTCGGTGTGGTCAGCCGTCTGACCTGGCAAAAGGGCATCGACCTCCTCCCTCAGGTCGTTCCACTTATCATTGCGAGAAAAGGAAGATTGGTGATTCACGGAGAAGGCGACACCGCACTGGAAGACAGCTTGCGCGCGCTGGCAAAACGTTATCCTGAACTGGTCTGCGCCCATATCGGTTACGATGAGCGTCTGGCGCATATGATTCAGGCGGGCTCAGACTTCATTATCCAGCCTTCACGGTTCGAACCCTGCGGCCTGACACAGCTTTACGCCCTGCGATACGGCGCACTGCCCATAGTCAGCCGCACTGGCGGGCTAGCGGAAACCATCATCGATGCGAATGACGCAGCCATTGAGGCGGGCGTGGCAACAGGCTTTCAATTCGAGCCTGCAAATGAGGACGATCTACGCGCGGCGCTCGATCGTGCCATCAGTGCCTATAGTGACCGAGAACTTTTCAGACGGCTTCAGGCACAAGCCATGCGGGCCAATTTTTCCTGGGACAAGAGTGCCGCACAGTATATGGCGCTTTTTGAAAGCCTTGTCGGCGACAACAGGCCCAAAACGGGTGCTGTCGCCGATATTAGGCCCGAGACTTTTGCAAAGATAAGAGCTGACAGACGGCAGGCAGGAACCCTGGGATCACCAACAGGTCAGGCCACTGGCAACAGGAGGCCTTGATGATGAATGCAGCGAATTATCGCAAAAGGGGCGCGCAGCGCAATCAATCCGGCGAAACGGATTTCAGCATCTGGGCACCCGCCTCAGCAGCGGTGAAACTGTGGCTGAACGATGCGGAATTCGACATGCACACGGCTGGTGATGGCTGGCACCACATCACAAAACGCGCCCTCCCCGGCGATCGCTATTGCTTCGTGCTGGCCGACAGGACGAGGGTTGCAGATCCCGCTTCCAATCAGCAACAGGTAGGCCCGCTTGGCCCCTCCCTGATCGTCAACCATGATTTCATCTGGAAAAACCCGGACTGGAAGGGCCGACCGTGGCACGAAACAGTCGTCTATGAGCTCCATGTCGGGACTTTTACACCCGAGGGCACCTTTGCGGCCGCGGCGGAGAAACTTGAATATCTCGCAGACGTGGGCATTACCGCGATCGAACTCATGCCGCTTGCGACCTTTGCCGGAAGTCGCGGCTGGGGTTACGACGGCGTCCTGCAATTTTCACCCCAACGGGATTATGGCTCCCCAGACGAGCTCAAGGCCTTCATTGATCAAGCCCATGGCCACGGTATCATGGTGCTGCTGGATGTCGTCTACAATCACTTCGGCCCCGCAGGAAATACGCTTCAGGCCTACGCCCCGGCATTTTTCAAGAAGGATGAGACACCATGGGGACCGGCGCCGGACTTCAACCGGGCCGAAGTTCGGTCATTCTTTCTTCAGAACGCATTCTACTGGCTCGAGACCTATCGCTTCGACGGATTGCGGATCGATGCCGCTGATCATCTCGCTGGCGGCGGCGGAGAGGTCGATTTCCTCATCGAGATGGCGCGAGAGGTGAAGCGGACAATAAGAAACAGGCATGTGCATCTGGTCATAGAGGACGCTAGAAACGCGGCCTCGCCAATGACGCCCTTGGCTGATGGCACCGTCCTGATTGATGCGCAGTGGAACGATGACTTTCACCACGTCGTCCATGTTGCGACTACGAAGGAAAAGGGCGGCATCTATGGTGACTTCGCGGCACGGCCCTATGACAAGCTTTGCCGCTCGCTTGCGACCGGTTTTGTCTACCAGGGCGAACCGCGCCCTTCCCGGGATTTTGGCAGCAGCGGAGAACCGAGTGACCATCTGCCACCGCAACGATTCGTGAATTTTCTCCATAATCATGATCAGGCCGGAAACAGGTTACGCGGTGAAAGGCTTCGTGCCCTTATTGCACTGCCCCTCTTTGAGACGCTTGAAACAATTCTACTCCTTTCCCCGCAGACGCCGCTAATTTTCATGGGTGACGACCATGGCTCGGCCAACCCTTTTTTCTTTTTCTCCGACCATCCGGATGACGACCGAGAAAAGGAAATAGAAAATCGGCTTAAACAGGCGGAAATGTTCCAGGGAAAACTCCCACCCAATGCCCGGCAGCTGGTACGTGACCCAAACGATCCCCACACGATGCAGCTTTCGACCTTGAACTGGCAAGGGGCTGAAACGACCGATGGAAAACTGGCAAGGGCAAGGATGACCGCGTTGCTTTCAAAACGGCGCTGGCACATCTGGCCTCTCCTTTGCTCTCACTTCGAGAAAGGTGTTTTGCTCGAATGTCAGCCAAAATGCCTTGCAATCGACTGGCATTTCAAAATGGGACGGCTCCAAATGCGGGCAAATCTTTCGGCAAACACATGTGAGCTGCCGCCGGTAAAGGGAAAACTCCTTCACCAGTATGGCAGCATCAATAACACAAACTACGGAGGTTATGCGGCACAGTTTGCAGTTGACGGACCGCACTCGGTCCAGATTTCGACGTAGCGACTCCCTCGCCCTGTTGACGCGGCTTTTGATGGTGCCCACCCGGCAGCCGCAGATGGCGGCGGCATCGGCATAACCCGTCCCTGCCGCCACGAGCAGCAGAGCTTTTTTCTGGTTCTTGTCGAGATGCCGGATAGCCCGCATGACCTCCTGATGCCGCACACGCCATTCCTGGCTGGCAGGGGTATCCGGCCGCGAACCACAATTTTCACCGTGCCAGGTCCTCGATCACAAGTTCGATGGATTGTGGTTCGGCGCCTTCTTTCGTCTGCACCGTCAAAACGCTGCCGGTGTTCAAAACACCCTCAAGCACGGTGCGTTCGTCTACAATGATCCTGATCACCTTGGGGGTCGCAGCTTCGATGTTCAGGCTGTTGCTGGTTTCGTACTCAACTGGCTGGGTCAAGGCTCGCCTCCGGATCGTGGAAAGATAGGCGGTCTAACTTCGCTCCGGCAAGCTTGTTCCCTCTCTAACGGCGCACCGCCAGCCGCCATCGCTCGAACAGCCCGGGAACTTTGACGATGGGGCCGGGTTAGGCGTGAACCCGGCGCACCCGCTGCTCCACCGATCCAGAAGGAACACCGATCATGAAGGCACTGACTTGGCACGGCAAACACGACATTCGCTGTGAGAGCGTCCCTGATCCACAAATCGAGCACGGCCGCGACGCGATCATCAAGGTGACCGCCTGCGCAATCTGCGGTTCCGATCTTCATCTCTACAACGGGATCATGCCCGACATGCATGGTGGCGATATAATGGGCCACGAGACTATGGGCGAAGTCGTCGATGTCGGCAGGGACAATAAGACGCTGAAGGTCGGAGACCGGGTTGTCGTTCCCTTCACGATTGCCTGTGGAGAGTGTTTCTTCTGCAAAAGAGGGTTTTATTCCGGCTGCGAGCGCAGCAACCCCAACCCCCATAAGGTCCGGGAAATGTGGGGAAACTCCCCCGCCGGGCTGTTCGGCTACACGCACCTTCTGGGAGGTTTCAGCGGCGGCCAGGCCGAATATATGCGCGTTCCCTACGCCGATGTCGGGCCTATCAAGGTTCCTGACGGGCTGACAGACGAGCAGGTCCTGTTCCTGTCAGACATTTTCCCGACCGGTTACATGGCGGCGGATTTCTGTAATATCCAGCCCGGCGATACGATCGCGATCTGGGGCTGTGGTCCTGTCGGCCAGATGGCCATCCGCTCCGCCTTCCTGTTGGGTGCGGAACGGGTCATCGCTATCGATTCCGTGCCGGAACGGATCGCCCTTGCCGCCGCCGCCGGCGCGCTCACACTGAATTATCTGGATGACGATATTTACGAGCAGATCATGGAATTAACCCATGGCCGGGGCGCCGACGCCTGCATCGACGCCGTGGGGACGGAACCGGATCCGGCCGCCGGCTGGGATTCCCGTCTTGACCGTATCAAGGTGGCAACATTCATGGGGACGGACCGCCCGCATGTGCTGCGGCAGGCTATTTATTGTTGCCGCAACTTCGGCACAGTCTCGATCGTCGGGGTCTATGGCGGTTTTCTCGACAAAATCCCGATGGGCTCCGCGATCAATCGCGGCCTGACATTCCGGATGGCGCAGACACCGGTGCAGGCCTATCTGCCCACCCTTATGGGTCGGATCGAGAAGGGAGAGATTGACCCCTCCTTCGTCATCACCCACCGCGCCACCCTCGATGAAGGTCCTGATCTTTATAAAACGTTCAGCCACCGCGACGACGGCTGTATCAAGGTCGTCCTCAAGCCATAGGAAAAGAATCATGCCTGCGGAAAAATCAATCAAAGGCCTTGCTGTCGTCACCGGCGCCTCCTCAGGCATCGGTTACGAACTGGCAAGATGCGCGGCGCAGGACGGCTACAATCTCATCATCGTGGCTGACGAGGCGGAAATCGAAACGGCGGCGACACAGTTGCGGGCAGCGGGAACGGAAGTGGAAGCCATGCGAGCCGACCTTTCGACACAGGCAGGCGTGGAAAAACTTCTCTCCCGCATAGCGACGAAAGAGTGGCCGGTCGATCTGCTGTTTGCGAACGCGGGACAGGGGCTGGGCAACGGTTTTCTCGATCAGAAAATGGAAGCGGTCCAGCGGGTGATAGCCACCAATATCAGCGGTACCGTTGCGCTGGTGCATGCGATCGGCAACGGCATGCGCCAGCGCGGCAGCGGCCGGATTCTACTCACCGGCTCCATTGCCGGTTTCATGCCCGGCACCTTTCAGGCGGTCTATAACGCGACAAAAGCCTTCATTAATTCCTTCTCATTCGCACTTCGCGAAGAGCTGGATGGCACCGGGGTCACCGTCACGTGCCTGATGCCCGGCGCGACCGAGACAGCGTTTTTCGAGCGCGCGGACATGCTCGACACGGCGGTTGGCAAACAGAAAAAGGACGACCCCGGCTTCGTTGCACAAATCGGCTACGATGCGATGATGAATGGTGACGGAGACGTCGTGTCCGGCTGGAAGAACAAGCTGATATCGGCCGCGGCAAACGTGACCCCTTCGGATATTCTCGCGAAACAACACCGCAAAATGGCTGCCCGGGAAGGAAAGTGACGCTGGGGCTTACGAGGATCCTGTGAACCGCAGAGTGGATTGCGAAGGGAGGGCTCCAAAGAGCGTCGCCATACCCGCGGCGCGTTTCGCCAGGCTCATGATCTCGCGCAAAGATTACAACGACTATCGGACCCGTCTTGCGGTCATTCAGACAACCCTGCTTTCCTGAAGTCGATATCGAGCGCTGCACGGATCGCATCAAGTGTTTTCATCGTGTCAAGTGATGCATCAAGCGGTCTGCAAGGACTTTCAAGGTCGCCGTCGCTGATACTGTAAGCGACCCCAGCAGCCTGATGGTAAAGCCCTTCGAAATGCGCGCCACGAGGTTCTGCGTATTTCAACCTGACAGTCCCGTCCAGCGACCAAACTTCGAACGCCCCTGGCAAATGGAACTCGTTGACAAACCGGATCGAGCCCTCCGTGCCTACCATGGTCGCGCCGGTTGGCGTAAACCCATAAAGGGTCGTTGCCATGGTCCCCTGGCAGCCCCGGGAATTCATCATAGCGACAGCCAGCTGCCCATTCACTCCGGCCGGATCGGGACTTGCAACGCCGACGACCTTGGAAGGAACGCCAAGCAGCTTGCTTATTAACGACACTGGATACGTACCTAGATCAAGCAGCGGCCCGCCTGCCAGTTTTGGGTTGAAGATGCGGTGGTCACGCGGAAGATACTCGCCATATTCCGTGTAGACCGATTTGATGTCCCCAATAACGCCCGCATCAAGGACCTGCTGGACAATGTCGAATTTCGGCAGGAAATACGTCCAGAGCGCTTCTGCAAAAAAGACGCCTTTCTTACGAGCAGCGGTGACCATTTCGGCAGCCTGGGCATGATTCAGCGCCATCGGCTTTTCGACGAGCACGTGCTTACCGGCGTTGATCGCGAGCAGGACGTGCTCATGGTGCCAACCATGTGGTGTCGCCACATAGATGATATCGATATCGAGTGATTGAACGAGCGCCTCGTAACTTCCATAAGCGTTCTCGACACCCCACTCAGATGCAAACCGCCTGGCAGTTTCTTCCGATCTCGAACCCACGGCCGCGATTACTTGCCGAGTGTGTGCCTTTACCGATTCTGTGAACTTTGCCGCTATCCAGCCAGTCCCCAAAATGCCCCAGCGCAGTGGAGGAGCGTCCAGGGGTGCTCGCAATCGGGACGGTGGAAGAGCGGTTGGAAATGTCATCTTAAATCTCCTCAAAAAGCCTCTCGATTGCTCAGGACGCCGTCTGTTCCCACTGGCCCGTTGCCAGAGACCGCTCCATGGCGTCAATAATCTGTTCGTTGGCCAGCCCGAATTCGAAATTTGGGTAACAGTCGGCATCGCGCATGATGCCTTCGATCAGGTCACGTACCTCTATAACCTTGACGTCGAAGTAGCCGAGGCCACCGCCAGCGAAATCAAAGCCGAAAAATGCCGAAAACTGCGGTACTTGGCTTCCCGCTAGGATCGTCTTGAATCCGCGGTCAGGCTTTGGGTCGTTGAAACGCGATATCTTCAGCTCGTTAAAGCGCTCTCCGTCCATGATGATTGTGCCCTCTGTCCCGGATATTTCCCAGTAGACGCCAAAGACCTTGCCAGCAGCTACGCGGGATGCCTCAATGGTGCCACCTGCGCCGGATTTGAAGCGGACCAGCGCCTGGATCTGATCCTCGTTCTCGACCATCGCGCGAGGCGCATCATTGCCCGCCTTTGCACCGTAACCCGAACCACCCCGTGGCACGGGCCTCGTTGGAAAAAACGTCTGACTTTGGGCGATGACGCTTTCAACCGGACCCAGCAGATATTGTGCAACGGAAATTACGTGGCTGCCGAGATCGCCCAGCGCCCCTGATCCTGCATCGCGACGCGTACAGCGCCACGAAAATGGCAAATCGGGATCATTGAAAAAGCCTTGATCGAACCAGCCGCGAAAGCGCATGGGCTGTCCGATATCGCCTCTGTCGATCAATTGCTTGGCCAACATTGCCGCCGGTGTCTTGATGTTGTTGAAGGCGACCATCGTCTTGACGCCTTTTTTTCGGGCAGCTGCAGCCATTTGCTCTGCCTCTGCCAGCGTCACGGAAAGTGGCTTTTCGCAGTAGACGTGCTTGCCTGCTTCTATCGCTGCAAGCGCCATTTCATGGTGCATGACGTTTGGCGAGGTGATGTCGACGATGTCGACATTGGGATCCTCAACCAGTCGCCGCCAGTCTCCGGTGCTTTTCTCGAAACCATATCGGGCGGCGGCATCGGCAGCCATTTCATCGCTCGCATCGGCGAGCATATAGAGATGGGGGATGGCCGCCAGATCACGATACAGCACGCCAGCACGACGGTAGGCGTCCGCATGGGCCTGGCCCATGAAGCCTGAACCGATCAGGCCGATATTGAGTTTTTTTTGGGTCATGGCCTCTCTCCCTTTCAATCTGGTCTAGCTGCGAAAAGGTCGTGCATGTGAAAGAAGGCGCGAGTGACGGCAGGACGCGGCGGCGCTTGGGCGGGATCCTGCTCAGCCTCCACCACGAGCCAGCCCTTGTAGCCGCCGCGAACAAAGCGCACGATCGGACTGAAATCGACGTTACCATCGCCAGGAACAGTGAACATGCCGGCACGAACACCGTCGTTAAAGCTGAGGTCGCGGCTGCGAACCTCCGTCATCACGGGAGTGCGCATATCCTTGAGATGAATGTGGTTGATGCGATCGCCGAAACGTTCGATCAGCCGTTCATACTCGAAACCACCACCGGCGGCATGGCCGGTATCGAGCAGAAGCCCAGCCTCCGCTCCCGTCTTGTCAAAGAGCGACGAAATCTCGTCGAAGGTCTCTGCGACCATCATCAGGTGGTGATGATAGGCGAGCACCAGCCCGTATTCTCCGCCAAGCCGCTTGCCGAACTCTGTCAGTCTCGCGGCGTAACCGCCAATATCATCCGCCGGCATGGTCAGGCGTTTCGACATCGGCGCATCGAGCGGCGCGCCTGGTGCCATCATCGCCACCTCGCCATAGACAAGCACACTGCTGCCCATGTCCCGCAGCAGGGCAGCGTGCGCGGCGACGCTTGCCATCTCCGCATCGACGCCGCGCTCGGCAAGTTCGCCGGAATACCAGCCTGATGCGAGTTGCAGGTCGCGGCTGTCCAGAAGCGGACGAAGCACGGCGGCGTCTCGGGGGAACTTGCGACCCAGCTCTACGCCTTGGTAACCGATTGCTGCCGCATCGTTCAGGCAGGTTTCAAGCGATATGTCGCGTCCGAGATCCTCAAGCACGTCATTCACCCATGACAACGGGCTGACGGCAATTCTGACACCTTCTGGCAGGAGATCGGTGGTTGTCATGGTCGTTACCTTCCTTTCTCAAGGATGCCAGTCGGAACTGATGTGGACGGGTGAGCCGGTTGTCATCGAAACGATCGCGGCCTCGGCAAGGCGTTGCGCCTCCAAGCCATCTCTTATCCCGGCGAGCGGTTTGGTACCCTTCTCGATCATATCGATGAAGGCGTGCATTTCCGCGAGATAGGCACCCGCAAAACGTTCGATGAAATAGTTCATGGGTATCGACGAATGAAAACCATTGGCGTCGGCGATCATGACGCCCCGTTGCGGGCGGTTTTCGACGTAGAGCACCTCGCTCGAGCACAGGGCCTCCAACCTCTGATCGTAACCGAATGGCGCACGCCGGCAATTTATCATCTGAACGAAGCGACCAGAAACCGATGTCAGTGTGATCATTGCCGTGTCGATATCGCCCGCCGCTTCGATTTCCGGGTCGATCAGGCTTTTTCCAACCGCGTAGACAATTGCGATTTCCTCTCCAAGAAGATAACGGGCCATGTCGAAATCATGGATCGCCTGGTCTCGAAACATGCCACCCGACCGCTCGACGTAGAAACGTGGCGGGGGCGACGGGTCGCGGGTGTGCATGACGATGTGCTCCAAGCGGCCTGCCTGACCACTCGCAATCCTGTCACGCACCAGACGATAATCCGGATCATATCGGCGTTGAAATCCAAGTAGGCAGGCCACACCGGCGTTTTCAACCTTGCTTGTGACATCTACGACGGTTGCAAAATCAAGGCTGACCGGTTTTTCACAGAACACGGCTTTGCCTGCCTGCGCCGCCCGCAAAAGCAGTTCCGCATGGGTATCAGTGGAACTCGCTATGACGATGCCTGTGATATCTAGGTCGGCAAAGACTTCTTCCGGCTCGCACAGCACGGCTCCGGTTTGGATTACGAGATGCTCGCGATGCTCGCTTGCTACGGGGTCAACGATGTATTTCAGGCGCGCTGAAGGGTGAGCAGCCGCATTCAGGGCATGCACCTGCCCAATACGGCCTGCGCCAAAGACGGCGAGCTCAATCATGTTTGTAACCTCCCTTTTTCGAAACGCCCATGACGTTCGAATGAGAAAGATGATAGCGTTAGGTTCTTGATGCGGTATTCTATTCTTGAAGAGATCTCGTCAAAATAGGGCCACCTGGAATGGGAAAGATCACGGCAAGGGACATCGCCAAGGCAGCAAACGTTTCGCTTTCCACCGTTGACCGTGTTCTTAACAATCGTGGCGGCGTCACCGACGCGAAGGAAAGACGCGTTATCGAATGGGCTCGAAAGCTCAAGATTGATCGCGCGCTCAATCAGCGGGCCGCACGAACCCTCAGGATTGCCGTTCTGCTTCAGCGTCCCGAAAACCCGTTTCACGCCTCAGTCCAGGCAAACTTCGAGGCGGCAGCGCGAGATTTCCCGCAGTTCAATCTGCAGTTCAAAATCCATCATATCGATCCGGTAAAGCCTCGTGCGACAGCTGGCCTGATCGGCAGCCTCATCAAGACATGCGATGGGATGGTGATTGTCAGCGCAGCGGATCCCGATATTGCTGCCGCATTGAGAGAATTTGGCGCGTCGGGCAAGCCGGTCATCACGCTTGTCACTGACATCGCAGGCTCGGAGCGCTTTGCCTATGTTGGTCCCGACAACGTCAAGACAGGCAGGATTGCCGGCGATCTGATGGGCCGCCTTCTGGGGCGAGACGGTGGAGACGTCATTGTGATTTCTGGCATGCTCAGCATGATGGGACATGAGGAGCGTGAGACCGGATTCCGTGCCGTGCTAAACGAACGCTATCCCGATTGTCATGTGACCGAGGTGCTTGAAAGCTATGAGCGGGCTGAACTGGCTGGCGACTTAGTGTTTAGCGCCTTGAAGCGCAACAGCGCCATTCGCGGGATCTACAATGCGTCAGCTGGCGCATCAACCGTCCTGAATGCCGTGGATGCTGTAGGACGAGCGAATGAAATAGTGTTCATCACCCATGAATTGACGGACGAGAGACGGCAGTTGCTGCGACAGGGCTTGATCGATATCATCATCGATCAAGGACCCGCTTTCGAGGTGCAGACTGCTATTGGTGCGCTTGCAGCTTTCTTTGGGCGACAGGAAAGACCACCACCCTCGCTCATAACGCCGGTCCAGATCCACACAATTGAAAACTGCTGAAATGGGCAGGCTGTTTGAGACGAACTGGAACATCCCCTGGACCATCAACCTCCACAGGTTCCTCAGATCTAAACAACGGCATTAGGCAGCAACATTATCCAGTTCCGACAGTACCTCCGAGGGAAGCTCTATCGTGGCCGCTGCAAGGTTTTCCCGCAGATGGACTCGTGATGAAGTGCCAGGGATCAGGAGAATATTCGGCGATCGTTGGAGAAGCCATGCAAGGGCCACCTGCATCGGCGTGGCGTTGAGCCGGGCGGCGAGGCTCGACAGGGTCGAGGATTGCAGCGGTGAGAAGCCGCCAAGAGGAAAGAACGGGACATAGGCCACGCCTCGAGAGGCGAGCGTGTCGATTAAGGCTTCGTCCTGGCGATGCGCAAGGTTGTACTGGTTCTGCACACAGACGATCTCGGTGATCTTGCCGGCTTCCTCAACCTGCTTGGCCGTGACATTAGACAGTCCAATATGCCGGATCAGGCCTTGTTGCTTCAACTCCGCCAGAACCTGAAGCGGCTCATCCAACGAGCCTTCTGCGGGACCATGCACGTCGAACATGGCGCGGAGGTTCACTACATCGAGCACATCGAGCCCGAGATTGCGGAGGTTGTCATGAACGGCCTGCGTCAGGCCGGCGCGCGAAAATGACGCGTTCCACGAGGCGTCAGCTCCCCTGACTACGCCGACTTTCGTGACAATCACCAGGTCGCTGCCATAGGGATGCAAGGCTTCGCGTATGATCTCGTTCGTGACATGCGGACCGTAGAAGTCGCTGGTGTCGATGTGATTGACGCTACTGTCCACAGCCTCGCGCAGAACGGCGATGGCCTCCCGACGATCGCGCGGCGGGCCGAACACGCCTTTGCCCGCAAGCTGCATGGCGCCATAACCCAGCCGGCGCACCGTACGATCGCCAAGCTTGAAGGTTCCTGTATTTTCGATAGTGCTCATGGCTGTATCTCCTTTGTAGTCCTCAGAAATAGATGTTTGGCATATGCGGCACAAGAAGCTATAATCCGGACAAGCTGTCCGCCCTAACGGACAATCAGCCTCATGATTTGGAGAACAGGATGTCGGACATTACGGACGTCAATGCGTTTCTGCTGGTGGCTCGATCCAGAGGTTTTCGGCAGGCCGCGCGCGAAAGTGGCATCAGTTCCTCCGCGTTGAGCGATGCGGTGAAACGCCTGGAAGAGGACATTGGGGTAAGGCTATTCAATCGCACCACTCGCAGCGTACTCCCGACGGAGGCCGGACGTCTCTTGCTGGAGCGCACCGGACCTGCGTTTGCAGAAGTCGCATCGGCACTCGACGAGGTAAGAAGCAGCCGCGGCCGCCCCTCGGGGGAGCTCAGGCTAAATGTCCCGATGAGCGCGGCAAGGCTGGTCCTGCCTGCGATCGTGCCGCCGTTCTTGGCGGCCTATCCAGACATAAGACTGGAAATCGTGACCGACGAGAACTTCGTCGACATCATAAAAAGCGGCTGCGATGCTGGCATCCGTTATGACGAACGGCTCGAGCAGGATATGGTGGCTTTGCCGATCGGCCCGCGTCAGCAGCGCTACGCCCTTGCCGCGTCGTCGCGTTATCTCGCAAGGAGGGGTGGACCGCAACATCCACGAGACCTGCTTTCGCATGATTGTATTCTGGGGCGGTTTTCGGGGCGTGCACTCCCCTCTTGGGAATTCGAACGCGATGGGGAGGAAGTCATCATAAATCCGAAAGGTAACCTCGTGGTCCAGTTCGGCGGCGGCACTGATCTTGGCATCGACGCAGCCATTGCCGGTTCTGGCATGATTTATATTTTCGAGGACTGGCTAAGGCCACACTTTGATCGAGGAGATCTGGTGCCGGTGATGGAAGAATGGTGGCTGCAGTTTTCGGGTCCGTTCCTCTATTACCCTGGGCGGCGCCTTGTGCCCGCGCCATTGCGCGCATTTATCGATTTCGTGAGGCAATCGCACAAGGTATGGATCGGGGCAGAATGAGCGGACGCTTCGGTTTGAACTTGAAGGTCGGTCCTCGCTCTTGATGGGAATCGAACCGGCGACACTGCTTTTAGCGGAGGCTCGGTTTCCAACGATATGTCGAGCGTCCGTCATGGTGGACATGCGGTGAAACAGCGATCATGTGTCGAAAAAGAGCAGCGCTCCATACCGACGCTCAATAGCATTGACGGCGAACCAGCGAATGGGGCCGAAATACTCGTGAAGGCCAAGCCTTTGCGGGGAACGAAGGTAGAGTTCGAAAACAATCCCTGCTGGAGTCAACCCAGGTTCAACCCGCGTGCTGGCTTACATGAACTGTTGTCCCGACGACGTTGGACGGCCGGGAGACGGAACCGATGGAAGCTACGCCAAAGCTCAGGGTTAACATCGACGACTCGCCCGAAGGTCTGGCATCGGGTAGTCTTGCCCTCTACTCGATGGGACCTCTCGGAATACAGCCCACCTTAAGTTGGTGGAACTATCTTCGTCCGAAGTGAACCTCTCGAGCTGCATCACCCCACGTGTGGATCTCTATCGCGATACCTGCGAGAAGCCAAAACCGCAGATGTTTCAGGGGCAAGAAGTTCATGCTTTTCCGCAAACGCTGTGAACAGACCACGCGCCGTTTCTGCCTCAATCTCGCCACGAAGGGCTGCCTGACAGGCTTTTAAGGCAACGGAATGGGCAGTGTCTCTGAGTGACACCGGCCACTCGGCCAGGTGTCGGTAAGCATCCATTAAGGTACGAACTTCCGTCGGGAACCCCAAGCCGACAAGAATAGTAACTGGTTTGCTGAACATATCGGGTTTCATCGTTCTCTCCTTCCAACCCGTCATGTTGACGGGCGCCATCTCAATGGCGCCCTTGGACTTAGTGGACAAACTTACAGATCAAGCCGCCTTCTGTGCTTCAATCTGTGCCGGAGCCGCCGACGTCAGCGTGGGCGTGGGCGTGCTCTGAATCGAGATCTTGCGCGGCTTCAATGCCTCGGGAATCTCGCGGACAAGCTCGATCGACAGGAGACCGTTATTCAAACCCGCTCCGCTCACACGGACATGGTCGGCGAGTTCGAAACGATGTTCGAACGGGCGACCAGCGATGCCGCGATGCAGGTAGCCATCCGAGGGTGCCTCCTGCTTCTTGCCGGCAACAGTGAGCAGGTTGGATTGGAAACTGACGTCGAGATCGTCTTGGGCAAAGCCCGCCACCGCAATCGAGATCCGATATGAATCGTCCCCTGTTTTGACGATGTCATAGGGCGGCCAGTCGTTCGTCGAACGGGCACGCTGAGCGTTTTCCAGAAGATTGAAGATCCGGTCGAAACCAACGCTCGAGCGGTAGAGTGGTGCATAGTCGTAAGATGTTGCCATAGCCATATCCTCCTTGAAGCAACATGGGTACGGGAGTGCCAAAAGCGGCGCTCCCGGCAATGCCAACCCTGTCTTAAGCGGCTGGCGGCAGACGATTTGGTTTTGGTGATTTTCCGATTCAAGATCTGCTGCGGAAAAAATTTACCGAATTCGCGCTGTCCGGCTGTCAATGTACCGATCGACTGAGAACACGATGCGGATAAGCCGCCTTGAACTGCGAGATCATCTCGCAAGCTTGTTGCAATACCCGCTCGGCGGTTTCGGGAGTGTCGCGTGCCAGTTCATCGGCGTTTACGCGGATGGCTTCCGCCATATTCGCAGACATCAATGCAAAACGCCCCTCACCGTAGACCACTGCCTCCTGCGAGGCGGTCTCAAGCCATCGCGCAAAATCGACAATAATCTCTTCCCTCTCGGCGATGCTAGCGTCCTTGATGATCTTAATGTCCTCTTCCATTTGGTCTCACTCCATACAGACGTGGGAAAGCGACCGGGCTCATCAAGCCCCGATCGCCGGGTGAGCTAGGAAGTGGACATGTCCGATTCAAGCCTGGTGCAGCTTGAACTCACCATCGACACGCCGCCATTCTGCGGCGGCGTCCAACCCAGCCTCGAACATCGTCTGACGAAGCGCCTTAACAGATGCGCGGATGAAGATACGCTTTCCTGCCAAACGAGCTCCTGCCATGGAACCAATATGGGAGCCGCACATTATTAGTTGCCGCAAAATCAGGAATCCTCATGACAGATGACCCTCAGACCCGACAAGACGCCAGAGATGCAGGGAACCGTCTCGTTGCTGGTCATGCTTCTGAAGATCCATTCGCGGCGGCGTTCAAAGCCACGCGTATGCCCATGCTCATCACCGATCCGCGTCAACCTGACAACCCGATTATCTTCTGTAATACGGCGTTCTCTAAGTTGACTGGCTATTCCAACGAGGAGCTAATCGGAAAGAACTGCCGTCTCCTTCAGGGACCGAATACCGATCCGAAAGCTGTGCAGAAGCTTCGCGAAGCCATTGCGGCAGAGCAGGATCTGTCAATCGACATCCTAAATTACCGGAAAGATGGATCAGAATTCTGGAACGCCCTCTTCGTCAGTCCGGTTCGGGATGCCTCAGGAACGGTCATCTATTTCTTTGCCTCGCAACTCGACTTCACAAATATCAAGAGCAAGGAAGCGAAGCTCGCCCAGGCACGTCATACCGCCGAAGAAGAAGTTGCGTTGCGAACCGCGGCTCTGACAGATGCTCTTCGAGCGAAAACGGCCTTGGTTCACGAGGTCGATCATAGGGTAAAAAACAACCTGCTGACGATTGCGTCGATCGTGAAACTTCAAGCGCGTATGACTGAGAATGATGTCGTTGAGCGAACACTCATGTCAGTGCTCAATCGGGTCGAAGCTCTAAGCACGGTTCAGCGTAAACTCCTGAACGACGAAGAGGTCGGCTATTTCGACGTCGCAGATTTCGCAAACACCCTGATGCTTGACAAGATAGGTGCGCTTAAGCGCCCCGACATCCAGCTCACGACAGATCTTCACGAAGTCGTAGTCCCAGCGACTAAGGCATCTCCGCTGGCCCTGATCATAAACGAGCTCGTCGGCGACGCTATCCGCAGGGGTCTGAGTGACGGCGGTGGCAAAATCCATCTCGAGATAAGGCGGCTGAACGGGCACTTCTTGATGCGGGTCATCGACACCGTTTCGCCAGTGGAGGTAGACAAAGAAGAGGAGGCTTTCAGCCAGAAGATGCTTGAGGCGTGTCTCCTGCAACTTCGCGCCAAGATGGACCGGAAGATTACCGGTCACAAAACAGACGTCAGCGTCGAACTGTCGGTGAAAGACTGAGAGGATTTGTCTTGAATATTCTGATTGTCGAGGACGAGGTCCTCCTGGCTATGGAGCTGGAAAGCGAAGTGGAAGATGCCGGCCATCATGTCGTCGGGACGGCCGCTGACAGCCGGGAAGCAATCGAACTCGCTGAAGCGACCTCGCCGCAATTTGCTTTTGTCGATATTCAGTTGCTCGACGGCCCGACAGGCATCGATGTCGGCCGCTACCTGTCGGAAAAAACAATACCCTTCGTTTTCGTGTCAGGTAATCTCAAGCGTATACCAGACGATTTTGCCGGAGGACTCGGGGCGATCGAGAAGCCTTACACAATGAACGGGTTGCAGAACGCCATGCAGTTTCTTCAAAGTTTTGTCGATGGAGGCCCCACGTCCGTAGTTCCGCCGAGCCTTGTCCTTTCGCCCGCCGTCCTTGCGGCTCTAGCTTCACGATCAACTTCGCGTCCGCGCGGTTAAGGAAACCCAGTGAGTTCACCATCGGAGCGCATCGGCGCTGTTCGAGATTCAGGTCTGCTTGAAGCTCCGGTTCAGTCGGAATTCCAGGACATTATCGAGGTCGTCAAAGCGGGGCTGAACTGTCCTGTGGCGCTTGTGTCGATACTCGATGAAGATCGTCAGGTTTTCATCGCTCACCTCGGCTTGCCGGAAAAATGGGCCGAGGCGGCTGAGACCCCCCTGACGCACTCATTCTGTCAACATGTCGTCCGCGATAAACAGCCTCTGATCATAGGTGACGCGACGATCCACGATCTTGTCCGGAACAATCTGGCCATCACGGATCTGGGCGTGATCTCCTACATGGGGGTTCCAGTTACGTTGCCGGACGGAATGGTGATCGGGGCGTTGGCTGCGATCGATGGCGAGCCACGTAACTGGACGGAGAGCGAGCTCGAGTTGCTCAGTCGGATCGGCAAGCTGGTTTCGAACCAGATTGCCACTTTTCTATCCGAGCGTCGATGGAGTTCGCTTTTCGAGCAGCTCGAGGAAGGCATTATCGTCGGCTCGGTTGTTCGGGATATCGATGGCAAGATCGTCGACTGGCGGTATGAAACGGTTAATCCCGCTTGGAGTGAACTGGTAGGCTATCCTGACCAAAACGTGTCAGGCCGTACAATGTGTGAGATTTTCCCGAGTTTTGAACAGGAGTGGGTTTCCGACGTCGCAGACGTGGTCGAAACCGGCCAGAATAAACGGTTTACCCGGAAAGTTGGCTCGCTTGGCCGCTGGTTCGATGGCTACGTACAAGCCACCGGTAATGATAAGTTTGTCATCATCTTTGTCGAGGTGACAGACCGAATGCGGGCGCTGGAGGCACTTCAGGAGAGCGAGACAAAGCTGCGGCTCATCGTCGAGGGGGCGAAAGACTACACAATTCTGACAGTGGATAACGAGCACCGCATTACCAGCTGGTTTGGCGGGGCGCAGGAAACGTTTGGCTGGTCGGAAGCGGAGATGCTCGGCCGGCCGTTCGCAGAGCTCTTTACGAATGAGGATCGCGCGGCAGACGTTCCGGCTAGGGAAGTGCGGAAAGCCGCAGCAGAAGGCCTCGCAGTCGATCGGCGATGGCATCAGGCAGCGGACGGATCAAAGGTGTTTCTCGACGGAACCCTTCGCCCGCTTCCAAGCCGAGGTGCTTCACCGATTTCCGGGTTCATCAAGGTCGCACGGAATGCTACGGCGCAAAAAGTTGCGGAAGACCGACAGCTGGCATTTCTGGAGCTAGGTGACAAAATTCGTGAACTGGACGATGTCACAGATGTAGCATTTGCCGCAGCCGAGATTATGGCGCGAAACCTGGCTGGCGCCACAAGAGCAGGCTACGGCCTTGTGGACCCGATTGCCGAGACCGTTGAAATGCTGCCAGACTGGCGAGCAGAAGGGGTCTCGACCGTCGCTGGCCTACATCAGTTTCGTAACTATGGATCATATATCGAGGATCTTAAGCGCGGCGAGACGGTGATTATCCCAGACGTGGAAAAAGATCCCCGGACGTCAGACTCGGCCGAGCTGTTTCATTCGATCGGAATCTCGGTTCTCGTCAATGTTCCGATCGTTGAGCACGGCGCGTTTGTGGGAGTTATGTTCGTTCACTACGACAGACCCCATCACTTCACGACGGAAGAGCGCGATTTTGTCCGCACAATTGCCGACCGAACGCGCGAAGCCATCTCCAGGATACTAGCCCAACAGGAACAGCAGGTGTTGAACCATGAGATCAGTCATCGCCTGAAGAATACGATGGCCATGGTCCAGGCGATTGCAACGCAGACCTTGCGTCCGGTGACAGATCGAGGGCCAGTCGAGGCCTTTACCAACCGTCTCCACGCGCTCTCCAAAGCCCACGAGGTCCTTCTCGTGCAGGATTGGTCTTCCGCGCGTATGGAGGCCGTCATTGATTCTGTTTTGCGCCAGCTGTCACTACCCGACCGTTACTCGACGTCAGGTCAAGACTTGGAGCTTGGACCGCGCTCGGCTCTTTCTCTGGCTCTTTTGATGCATGAACTTGGCACCAACGCCCTGAAATATGGAGCATGGTCGAACGACGTGGGTACCGTTACCGTTCGTTGGACAACGCAGGAGTGCAACGGAGATACTGCGCTTCTTCTTGAATGGAACGAGCATGATGGCCCCGCGGTGGTTACGCCATCAGGTAAAGGTTTTGGATCGAAACTCATCCGACTTGGATTGATGGGAACAGGCGGTGTCGAAATCAATTACGATCCGGAAGGATTGCGAGTGACGATGCAGGCATTGGTTTCGCAACTGAGGCACTCATGATGATGGCTGACATTACGAACAAAGCTGCGATCATCCTGGTAGTCGAAGACGAACCGCTGTTGCGCCTGGCTGCCGTCGACCTCGTTGAGGCGGCAGGATATCAAGCGGTTGCCGCGGCAGATGCGACAGAAGCCGTGGCTATTCTGGAGGAACGCGACGATATTCGCATTGTGTTTACCGACGTCGATATGCCGCGCGGCCTCGACGGCATGCGCCTTGCGGCGATCATTCGTGATAGGTGGCCGCCGATCAAGGTGATCGTTGTTTCTGGACATATCCAGGACCCTGGCGACCGGATTCCTGCTGAAACGGTATTTTTCGCCAAGCCTTACCGGGAAGAGCAGATCGTCGAGACTATTAGGCAGCTGCTTCAACAGAAGGCGTAATTCGATAAGAGCCAAGTTTGCCATGCACACACTAGGCCAAAGCATGTCCGCCGATGTTCGTTAGCCATCTTGCAACGGTGGTGCCGAGTAATGCACCGACACCTGAACCGTCAGCAGGCCACTTTCCTACCTGCCGCGCAATGCACAGCAAAGTCGCATAAACGTCTGCTTTGAGGCTCGTCAACGGAAGCCGAACAACGGCGACTTCAATTCCGGCCGCCTTCAGTATATCGTGCACGGGTCGCCATGATGATCCATCCATCGTTGCGCAACGCACAAGAACGACGCTTGTCCGCGGCGGCGACTTCGTCAGCAAGGCCTTGATACTTGCTCGGATCGCGTGTGAGCGCGCGCAACTTGAATTGACCATTGGCCTTCAGGGGACTGCCAATCGACGGCCTCGATGGCGCCTGCTGTACGAACCAGAAGACCATCCTGCACAAGAACCTCGAGGATCGGGTTCTGTCCTGCCTCCCCGCTGCGTTCTTCGGAATGGGTTTATTCGACGACGTCGCCGGACAGGCGCGCCATAACCTCGCAGCGTCCATCAAGCACGAACCCGACGAGCGCGAGCAGATTTCCAGGGAGTTGAAAGCTGCCGAACAGGAACAGCGCCAGATCATCCAGCAGATCAGCGATCGTGCGGCCGAGGGGGCGGCCCCGTCTGGCTGCCCTTAACGATACGCTCGATACGCTTGAGGAACGCCGTGCCGGCCTCGAGGCGCGGCTGAAGCAGGCGCCGGCGGAGGAAGATTTCGGGGAGAAGATCAAGAAGCTGAAGGCCGAGGTCAGCCCGGACGCCGTCGAGTTGGTCATCAACTCCGCCTTCTATTACCTACGCGAACACGCCGACACGGAGACGAAGCAGCCCTTCATGAACATCGTGCGCCAGTTCATCCAGAAGGTCGTCATCGGCAAGACCCCCGCCCATCAGCAGTCATCGCTTGAGGTCCAG